>NC_014804.1:1200000-1500000 GCF_000151105.2 Thermococcus barophilus MP
GAGATATGGGAGCAGACCGGAGGGGAGATAGACTACCTCTTCGCAGGGATAGGCACCGGGGGGACGATAACCGGAATCGGGCGCTACCTGAAGGAGAGAAAGAAAGACGTGAAGGTAATAGGCGTTGACCCGGTCGGCTCGATATACAGCCTGGTTAAGAAGGGAATGAGCCTTGAGGAGGCCCTCAAGAAGGCCCACCCCTACCTCGTTGAGGGCATAGGCGAAGACCTCCTCCCGGAAACCGTCGATTTAAGCCTCGTTGACGATATGGTTGTCGTCAACGACCAGCAGGCCTTTTCAATGACCCGCTTCCTCGCGAGGAAGGAAGGAATTCTGGCGGGCGGTTCATCCGGTGCGGCACTCTACGGGGCGGTGAAGTACCTCAAGGAGAAAGGAGTTGAAGGCAAGAAGGTCGTCGTGATATTCCCGGACACCGGAAGGAACTATCTCACGAAGGTATTCAACGACGAATGGTTAATCGCGAACGGCTTCGAGGTTGACGATGAAAAGGTTCTGGAGGTGCTGAGATGAGGTTCTCAACCAAAGCCATACATGTCGGTGAAGAGCCCGAGAGCATGCAGCACGGCGACGTTGTATCCCCAATCCACCTCTCAACCACCTTTGCGAAGAGGAGCATAAAGGAGGTCGAGGAAGGCTACGTCTATTCGAGGAGCGGCAACCCCACAAGGGACGCACTTGAGAGAAAGCTGGCGGCACTTGAGAACGCAAAGTACGGGCTGGCGTTTTCTTCAGGACTTGCCGCCGAATCCACGATACTCCTGGCGCTGTTGAAGAAGGGCGACCACGTAATAGCTTTCGACGACCTCTACGGCGGAACGAAGAGGCTCTTCAACCAGGTGATGGAACGCTTCGGCATCGAGTTCACCTACGTTGACGCGAGGGAGTCAGAGAACGTCAGGAATGCAATAAGGGAGAACACGAGGATGGTCTGGCTCGAAACGCCAACGAACCCCCTCCTCAAGCTCGCGGACATAAGAGCAGTAGCCGAGATCGCCCATGAGAGAGACATCATCGTGGTCGTGGACAACACCTTTGCCAGTCCTTACTTCCAGAATCCCCTCGACCTCGGTGCCGACATAGTCCTCCACAGCGTCACCAAGTACCTCGGCGGGCATTCAGATGTTGTCGGCGGGGCTGTGATGGTCAACGACGACGAAATCTATGAGAGGCTCAAGTTCCACCAGAACGCGGTTGGAGCAATCCTTTCGCCCTTCGACTCCTGGCTGGTAATGAGGGGCATCAAAACGCTCGCAGTCAGGATGGAGAGGCACGAGAAGAACGCCATGACGATAGCAAGGTATCTTGAGGAGCACCCGCTGGTTGAGCGCGTTTATTACCCCGGCCTACCCTCTCACCCCCAGCACGAGCTCGCGAAGAGGCAGATGCGCGGCTTCGGAGGCATGCTCTCCTTCGAACTCAAAGGAGGACTGGAAGAGGCAATAAAGTTCGTGGAGAGCCTTGAGATATTCGCTTTAGCCGAAAGCCTCGGCGGCGTCGAGTCGCTCATAGAACTGCCGGCAATCATGACCCACGCATCGGTTCCAAAGGATGAGAGGGAAAAGGTCGGCATAAGGGACTCGCTCATCAGGGTCTCGGTGGGAATAGAGGACGTTGAAGACCTCATCGAGGACCTTGAGAGGGGCTTTGAGGCGGTGAGAGCATGATACCGAGCATTGAAGAGATTAGAACGTTCTTAGAGAAGCTTGGATTTGGCGAAGGGGAGGTCAACGAGCTGGTGGAGCAGATAGAGTACTTCGAGACGGAAGCGCCCGAGAGGGACGACATCGTGCGGGACTACCTCAGGGACGAGTGCATAGAGACGATAGTTAACGATATAGTTGGGGAAATCTTAAAGCTAAACAGGAAAGACATTAGGCTCCTTGACGTTGCCGCAGGTTCGGGCTTCTTCACGGAACGTGTAAGGAGAAAGCTTGAGGAGAAGGGCATAAAAGTCCAGGTCTACGGCTTCGACATAACGCCCAGCATGCTGAAGAGGCTCAAGGAAAAGGGAATAACACCCATCTGGGGTGTTGCCGAGAAGATCAGGGAGTCAATAATGATAGCCAACGAGCACTATGGCATAAATGTTCCAAAAGAGTTCGACGTTGTTTTATCAACCCTCGCATTCCACCACTTCCTAAAGCCAGAGGAAGTCCTCAGGAGCATGAAAAGCGTTTTAAAAGAGGGTGGCAAAGTCATAATAGTTGACGTCCTCAAGCACGAGCACGAGGAGTTCAAAGAAACGCTGAAGGACACCCATCTTGGATTTTCACTTGAAGAAATAAAGGGGATGGGCTCAAGGGTTTTCAAAAAAGTGGAAGCAGGATATATGGACGTGTACTGTGAGGTCGGCGATATCATAGTCGGTCTTTACAAGGCGGTGTTTGCTTAACAGCTCTATTTTTGTTCTTTGTCCGTTCCCTAAAGGAAAATAGAAGAGAAAAATCAGATATTCAGCCTTCCAGAAGCTTTCTTTTCCTTCTCTCGTACTCCTCGTCGTCTATCTCACCGCGTGCATACTTCTCGTCCAGTATCTCAAGGGCGCTCTTTCTGCTTCCGCCTGAGCTCTGCTCAAAGAGCCACTTGATGAACCATACAACGCCAGCTATTATTGCGATCCAGAATAAGAGCATGAGCAGTGCTCCAAATATCCCAAAGTATCCAAATCCCATCATGTCGTGCCACCCCCATCTAGTTTCTCCAGTGTGAGCTGAAAATCTCACCAGTTCAGTGCTTTCAAACATCATTTTGATCTCCTCACATACTACTCAGTGATAAAGGCTATAGAGCTTATTATTGGCAAAAATGAAAGAAATATAGAAAAATCTTCGCAAAATATAAAATGAGAAGGTCATCAGACCTTCAAGAACTTCGCGTTTATAGCCACTATCACCGTGCTCAAGCTCATTAACAAAGCACCTACGGCTGGACTTAACAGTACCCCATAGTTGTAGAGGACACCCGCAGCCAGAGGAATTGCAAAGGTGTTGTATCCTGTTGCCCATGCCAAATTCTGAACCATCTTCTTATAGGTAGCCCTTGCGAGGTGTATTGCCGTTATAACGTCCCTCGGGTCGTTCTTGACGAGAATTATGTCGGCGCTCTCTATCGCCACGTCAGTTCCTGCCCCGATGGCTATTCCAACATCAGCTTGAATCAGAGCCGGGGCATCGTTTATACCGTCGCCGACCATTGCCACCGTGTAACCCTGCTCCTGGAGCTCCTTAATCTTCTCCGACTTCTGGTGAGGTAAAACTTCAGCGAAGAAGCCGTCAAGACCGAGCTCCTCAGCAACCCACTTTGCAACTTTGGCGTTGTCGCCGGTGAGCATGTAAGCCTTTATGCCCATCTCGTGGAGCTTCTTCACGGCTTCTCTTGATTCAGGCCTTATCTTATCTGCTAAAGCCAGAGCACCCACGAGCTTTCCATCAAGAACCAGGAAGACAACGGTCTTGCCCTGCTCCAAGACTTTGTTAACGCGCTCGTCCTCCCTCCAGAGCCCGTTCTCCTTCAGAAATCCCGGGCTCACAACAAGAACTTCCTTTCCGTTGATAACTCCCTTGACACCCTTGCCCGGAAGGACCTTCGACTCACTGACCTCGTAGACCTCAAGGCCGAGCTCCTTGGCTTTCTCAACTATCCCCTGGGCTATCGGGTGACTTGAGTGGGACTCAAGTGCCGCCGCGTACTTCAGGATCTCCTCTTCACCGAGCTCGTCCAGCGCTATTATGTCAGTTACTTCGAACTTGCCTTCGGTCAGTGTTCCGGTCTTGTCAAAAACGACCACCTGAACGTCTTTCGCTCTTTCAAATGCCTCCCTGTTCCTTATGAGGATTCCCTTCTTGGCCGAGATCGACGTTGACACCGAAACGACCAGCGGAACAGCTAAGCCAAGCGCGTGCGGGCACGTTATGACCATTACCGTGACCATCCTCTCAAGGGCGAAGACGAAGGGCTTGCCGAGGTAGAGCCACGTGCCGAGGGTTATTGTTCCAGCAGTTATAGCTATGAGCGTGAGGTAGAAGGCAGCCCTGTTAGCTAAATCCTGCGTCCTTGACCTTGTCTCCTGTGCCTGCCTGACGAGCTCAACGACCTGCATCAGGTAGGTATCCTTTCCGGTCTTCTCTATCCTGACCTTTATCGCTCCTTCAAGGTTTATTGAACCGCCTATCACAGTGTCACCAGGTTTCTTATAGACGGGCTTCGACTCACCTGTCAACATAGCTTCGTTTACGCTGGTTTCTCCTTCTATTATGATACCATCAGAAGGTATTTTCTCACCGGGTTTGACAAGGACTATATCGCCTTTCTTCAGCTCACTGACTGGAACGTCCTTTATTCCCTCGGGCGTTACGAGATGTGCTTCAGTTGGCATGAGCTTTATGAGCTCTTCCAGGGCCCTTGAAGCGCCGAGAACGGAGCGCATCTCGATGTAGTGGCCAAGGAGCATGATGTCGATAAGCGTCGCAAGCTCCCAGTAGAAGGTCTTACCCGGCAGGCCAAAAGTCACGGCTACACTGTACGAAAATGCAACGGTGATTGCCAGTGCTATCAGCGTCATCATTCCTGGCAACTTCTTCTTGAACTCCTCTATCATACCGTTGAGGAACGGCCAGCCGCCGTAGAAGTAGACTATTGCCGAGAGCGCAAACAGGACATAGTGGTCTCCCCTGAATGTGAAAGTGAATCCCAAAAACCTCTGTATTAGGGGAGATAGAAACAGTATCGGGATTGTAAGTATTGCGGAGATTATAAAGCGCTTCTTGAAGTCCTCCATCATCATCCTGTGGTGCTCCGCGTGGGAGTGCTTGTGCCCTTCGTGTCCGGCGTGTTCTTCATGTATGTGCTCGTGCTCTTCATGTCCCGTGTGTTCCTTATGGGTTGCCATTTCGTGCCCTTCGTGCATCTTATGTTCCGTCCCGTGCTCTCTGTGCTCGCTTTCGTGGGCGTGCTCCATGTCCTTCATCTCGGGGGCTCTTTCAGCCTCATCGTGCACGTGTTCGCCGTGCACCATCTTTTTTTCATCCATATTAGACACCATATATAGGGTTTCTCCAGAATAGTATTTAACCATTTTCATTTCAAAATTGAAAGATTATGAAAACCAAATTGTGACTAAAAAGAAAAAGTAATTGAGTTTATCCCTTCATCATGTCCTCGATTTCCTTCAGCCTTTTTGCAGGTTCGAGATCCTCACCGACGGATGAAACCATCAGGCCCTCGGCCATCTCAACGGTTTCGAGGTCGAACTCACCGGTCAGGATGCTCTCGCTCGTCAGATCTATCATGGTGTTGAGGGCCTCCTCAAGGTTCTCGACCTTGCCCATCGCCTTTTCGAACTCGACCTGCATCTTTGCCACGTCCTCCGCCCCCGGCCCTTCGGCTATGCTCTTAACAACGTCTTTGCTGAACTGTATGAAGTCGGCTGAGACCTTCACCAGCTCCCTCTGGATTTCTGCTTCTTCCATGAGGAGGAGCAAGCGTTTTGCCTGCTTTATCCTTTCCTCAATGGCAAGGTACTTCATGGCGCTCCTCTTGAGGAGGGCCTCGTCGCCGAGTTTCGCCGCCTCCTTTCCCTGGAGAAAAATCTTATGCTTCAAATTTTCGAGATTGTTGATGTACTGCTTCAACGCCATCTTGGCCTTCCTCATGCGTATCTTCCTCTCTATCTCCTTCTCCTCCTTCGACTTCCAGAGCTTGACCATAACCGTCACACCTCCCTAAACACGACGACAGTCACATTGTCTTCGGTAACCTTCAGGGCTTCCCCGATCAGCGCCTCCGCTGCCGTCCTGGGGTCTGATCCGAAGACAAGCTTTCCTATAATCCCCTCATCGATGTAGTCATGGAGCCCGTCCGTGCTGAGAAGCAGGACATCCCCGGCTTTCAGCTCCCACACGTAGGTGTCAACCCCAAGGTCAACGCCGAGGGCCTTTGTAACGACGTGCCTCATGGGGTGTTCTCTGGCTTCCTCCTCACTAATGATTCCGCGCTCAATGAGCTCCTGAACCACCGAGTGGTCCCTTGTCTTCGCGACTATCTTCCCCTCCTGCACAAGATAGGCCCTGCTGTCGCCGGTGTTTGCTACCACAGCCATTCTATTCCTCACGAAGGCAGTGGTAAGCGTCGTGCCCATCTTCCCCGGCCCGGGTGACATCTCCACTATCCTGCGGTGGGCATCCTCGTAGGCCCTTAGGAGGAGACCCTTTACCCCCTCCACCCCTATGCCGCGTGTATAGCCCCTCTCAAAAGTCTCACGGAGTGCTTCAACGACCACCTTCGAGGCCAGCTCTCCCCCCTCGTGTCCCCCAAGGCCGTCGGCAACGGCCAGGAGGCAGGCGTCGCCGAGGGGCAGGATAAGGAGCGCGTCCTCGTTCCGCTCCCTCCCGCCGGGATGTGAGATGCCCCAGACGATTCCTTCGGCCCCACAGGCTTGCCCGCTCATCCCCCGAACTCCTCCGCCCACTTTTCATAGCGCTCGATGTCCTTCTTTGTCAGAGGGCTCTTTATCTTCCTGAACGCCTCCTCAAAGTCCCTCATCTCAAGCGGGCGGGTTCTCAATGAGCGCTTCCTCAGCTCCTCGAAGGGAAGCCCGGCAAGCCTGTGGAGGTCTTTGTTCTCCTCGCGTATCATGTTCCATATGGCCTCCTGACAGAGGTTCCTGATGTCCCTTCCAGAGTACAGACGTCTCACGCTCTCCTCCGCTATCGCGTCCAGGTCGAGCCTCGAAATATCAAGCCCCTCAGTGTGTATCCTCACTATCGCCTTGGTCGCCTCCTTGTCCGGTAGGGGCACGTAAATCCTCTTGGGAAAGCGCGAGAGCACCGCCTCATCTAAATCCCAGGGGGTGTTTGTGGCGGCAAGCGTGAGGACGAGCTTCTCATTCCCCTCCCCGTGAAAGCCTTCAAGCTCCGTGAGGAGCGTCGAGAGCATCCTCCTGGTCGCCTCGCTGGTGTCGTTTGAACGCCTCGTGGTCAGGGCGTCTATCTCGTCGAGGAACACTATGCTCGGTGCCTTCTCCCTCGCGACCTCGTAGAGGGCGCTTATTATCTTGCTCGACTCGCCGAAGTACTTGCTCAGGACGCTTGACGCTTTAACGTTGAAGAAGGTGGCGTTTAAGCTCCCGGCGGCGGCCGAGGCGAGGAGCGTCTTACCCGTCCCGGGAGGCCCAAAGAGGAGTATGCCCCTCCACGGCTGAACCGCGGCGGGTTTTTTAAGGGCCGCTATCACGACCGTCTCCATCATGAGGAGCTTGACATCCTCAAGGCCGCCTATGTCGTCCCACGTCGTCCGTGACTTGGAGATAAGCCCCAGCACGTACTCCCTGAACTGGTCTTCCTCGTCTTTCTCCTGGGTCGTGCTCTTTCCTTCGGCGCCGACAACTGCCTTTCGGCCGTATTCACCCCTCTCTATCTGCCCGGCCACATCCTCCCACTTCTTCGCCTTCTTAAGATAGAGCTCCCCGTTGTAGGGGACGTGCCTGGCCAGCTGTCTGAGTATGGAGGCACACCGGAGGGCGCTTCTCCGAGCGGTCTCCATGTCTCCCGCGGCGACAGCCCTTTCAAACTCCTTCTTGGCCCTCTCAAACTCGCTCAGCAGGGGCCCTGAAAGGTCAACAGGCATCCTCACACCCCCTCGAATCCAAGCTTTATCTTGTGGATGATTATCTCGGCCTTCTCGACCAGCTCCTCGGGAACATCGAGGCCGTTCTCAAGGCGGAGCCTGAGCTGCTCCCTCAGGGAGAGCAGTTCTTCCCTCACCTCCCCTCTCGCGTAGTGAGCCAGGTCGTCGGCGTACTTGAGTGCATTAACAAGGTCGTTGAGCTTCAGGTACAGGAGGAACAGCTCGCCCGCGTAGTAGGCGCTCCTCGACAGGTCGTTGATTGAAACGCTTTTGCTGAGGTTCTCGCGGTAGTTCTTCCCGAGGAACTCGGCCAAATCCCTCTGGAGCTCCTCAACCGACTGGTAGCGCTCTTCCTTCCTCTTCGCGAGGCACTTCATCACGACCGGCTCAAGGGGCTTCGCGTCGGGGTTCAGCTGACCCGGCGGCACTGGCTCCTCAAGGGTTATCTTCGATGCCACCTCGACGAAGTCCTCCCCCTCGAAGGGAGGCCTCCCGGTAAGCAGCTCGTAGAGAACCGCCCCTATCTGCCACACGTCGGTCCTCTCATCTGTTCCGCCAAAGCGGGAGCTTATCTGTTCCGGAGCGGCGTAGAGCGGTGTGAAGCTGACCGTGTGGGTCGTCCTGCTCTCCTTGAGGAGCTTGCTGAGCCCCCAGTCGCTCACCTTGGCCCTCCCGCCCTTGAGCAGGATGTTGCTCGGCTTGAGGTCGCGGTGGATTACGCCTTTGGAATGGGCGTACTTTAGCCCCTCCGCAACGTCGAAGATTATCCTCGCCGCCTTTTCGGGGCTGAGGGGCTTTTCGAGCTTTGCAAGGCTCGTCTCGCAGTACTCCATCTCAAGATAGGGGAGGGGGAATATGTTGTAGTCGTAGAGCTCGACTATGTTCGGGTGGCTGAGGAGCGACCAGTTCCTTACCTCCCTGAGGAATGTCTTGCCCCCCTCCTCCGTCAGACTGAGCGGGACTTTTAGGGCAACGACGCTCCCGTCGTGCTTTTCCGCACGGTAGACCCTTGCAAAGCCGCCCTCACCGATGGGCTCAACCTTCCTGTACCTCGCGAAGAGCTCCTCCAGTGGGGTACGGGGGGTACCGCCGGTAGAGTCCTGCCTATTCCCGGCGGGAACCGGGACCGGGGCCGGAACTGGGGTTTTGGGCTCTATCCCCGTTCTCTCGATTATTTCGGTTCGCACTTTCACCTTGGCGCTTACCATGCCGGAGCGAACCACGACCTTAGCGCTGACCCTGCCCCTCCCCCTCGGAACGGCGGTGACGGTCTGGGAGACGTACTCCCCGGGCCTGACGGCCCTGAAGTACACCCTCGTGGAGCTGAGGTCGAGGTGCCTGGAGAGGTCGCCGAGGTCTATCTCGACGTTTATGGTGCCCCTGAGCAGGTTCCTGAAGCCGATCCTGAGGGGTATCTCCTCACCAGCGTGGACCTTGGGGGGAAGCTCGATTATCACCGACTTGCGGAGGAGATCCTTCATGTCCTCCTTCGGTACCGGAGGAACTGGCGGAACCGTTTTGGGATACTGCCTCTTGTACCTTCTGGATTTCGAAACGTCCTTGAGCAGGTGTTTTATCAGGTGTCCAAACCACATGGCTATCACGATGAATATTATAAATCCGGCCGCCCTCCCGAAGATGGCGGATACTATGACTATAAACACGAAGAGCTTGACGAGGCCCTCCAGGATGTCGTCGTCCATGAACCAGTGCCCCATGTGCACGCGTATCCCTCCACTTCCTGTTGAAACAGGCAGATTATGCCATTATTTAACCTCTTTTGATATCGTTTTGTTCGCTTAAGACAAACACGGGAGGGGCTCATTCCGGAGTGTAGGTCACTCAGTGACTACCTCCTCCCCCTTATCCTTCTCCCCCGTGACCTTTTCGGCCGCGCTCTCGGGCTCAAGCTCACCCTCCTTCACAGCCTGTATCGTCCTCATTATCTCCGCCAGCTCCTCGTCCTCCTCAAACTCGACGCCGGCACCAATGGCCTGGTCGGTGTAGCCGAGCATGATGTTGAGGTTCTCATTTAGGTTCTGGGCGTCGAGCTGCATGCTGACGAGGTTCTTTTCGAGTTCCTCCGGGGACATTTTCCTGAGAAGTTCCCAGGTCGGTGTGCCCTTCAGTATGGCCTCGTTCTCCTTGATTATCAGCAGGTTCGCCACGAGCATGAGCTGTTTGTTGAGCTGGGCGTGGGTGTTCTGGAGGCTCTGCTTTTTCCGGTTCAGCGTCTTAATTTTGGTCGCTATGGTGAGCTCCTCGCTTTTGCTCCTCGCTTCCTTTGCCCTCTGGAACAGCGCCGCTATCTGGGCGTCTATCTCGGCTATCTCGTCCTCTATCTTCCTTATCTGCATGTCGAGCTTGATCTGGTTTTCCCTGAGCTGGTCAATCGGTATGTCCAGGGGATTCTTCCTCCCGAAAAACCTTGAAAGGAGCCCCATCACAGCCCCTCCTCCGTCTCCCTCTCCAGCTTGGGCGAGGCTATCTTCTCCGTCACTTCCTCAACGTCGGCCTCTCCCGTCTCGACCTTGGCCCATGCATCCATGAGCTCCCTCTCGGTCTGGTCCTCCGTTCCCTCAAACTCGGCTATGTCCATCTCGAAGACCCTGTTCAGGTTCTCGACCATCTCGTCGAACTCCCTGCCGTCGAGGCTCACCTTGACGAGCACGCTTTCCAGCTGCTCGGGCTCAACTTTGGAGAGCTTGTCCCAGAGGCCTATCTTCCTAAGCTCCTTCTCGTACTTCTTGACGACTATCAGGTTCTTGACGAAGGTGTACTGCTTCTGCGCAGTCGTGAAGTCCCTTAAGCGAAGCTTCTGTTCCATGTCGAGGCTCTTGATCTCCTGGGCGAGCATCTTCTTCTTGAGCACGTCAGCTCCGATGCCCTCCTGGAAGAGCTGCTTCTTTTTCTTCTCTATGCGCTCTATCTCCTTCTTCGTCCTCTCAAGCCTGTTCCTCAGCCGTATCTCCTCTTCCTGAAGCTCCCTGAGGGAGAGCTTTTCAATCGGGTTCTTCCTAAACCTGTCGAGTATTCCCATCACCATCACCTCACTTCCGTATCAGCACGAGTCCGAATCCATCTATGTATTTCACCAGGTTGCCCTCACGGGCGATTTCATAGAAAGCCCTCCTCACGTACTCCTCGTCACCGCAGTCTAGGCACTCGCTGAGGGGCAGGTAGTCCCTGCCCTCAAGCTTTTTCCTCACGCACTCCCTGACCCTCGCGTAAATCTCCTCGTCAAGCTCAAGGCGCACCAGGGGGACGAGTGCCTTGGCGTAGCGGTCGTTGGGGTTGTGGATTACCTCACCGCTCTCCGTGTCGAGGAGTATCAGCGAGACGTTCTCCGAGTAGAAGTTCCTGTGGAAGTCCTCCGACGAGACGTACCTCCTCACCCTCTCCTCGAAGCCGAGAGGTGAGGCGATAACGAGGATCGTCCTTGCGTTCTCCTTTGAGTCCCTCGCATCGATGAGGTGCACGTTGACCTCCGCCAAGGTGAGGGGGTCGGTGTCGAGGCCCAGCTCCGCCAGCCTTTCAACCCTCGTCAGGTAAACCCCCCTAACGAGTATCCTCTCCTTCCTCCCGAGGAGCTTCTTCTCCTTCAGGGCTACCTCAACGTACCTGTTCTCCGGCAGGTTCTTGAGGGACTTCTCGTCAAGCTTTCCGGCGAATCTCGCCGTGTCCTCGCCCTTCTTCTCCTCAATCCTTTCAACGGAGTACGTTCTGCCGAGGAGCCGCACTTCTCCCGCGAATTTGCTCTTCATCCTGCCCACGAAGTTGAGCTCACCGATCCTTGCCTCGTCCCTGAGCACCAGGCGGGAGCCCTTTTCGACCTTGCCCGACATCGCGAGGATTTCCTCTATCCTGCTTTTCAGCAGGTTCTCCTTCTCGGAAAGCTCAAGCTCCCTTTTCCTGAGCTCCATCTCCTTCTCCCTGAGTTCGAGCTCCCTCCTCCTGAGCTTCTCCTCAAGGAGCCTCGCCTCGCGCAGGGCCTCCTCCTTCGCCCTCGCAAGCTCCTCCTCAAGTTTTTTCCTCAGCTCTTCATCCTTAAGCTCCGTGAGTCTCCTGGCGAGCTCTGCCTTCTCGCGCTCGAACCTCTCGATCAGCTCCTCCTTCTCCCTGCGGAGCCTCTCTACCTCCTCCAGGCTCGATGCCGACAGCTCTTCCTCAAGCTTTCTGCGCTCCTCCTCGAAGAACTCCACCATCTCTGCTATCCTCTTCTTCAGCTCCCCAACCCTAGCTTCGTAGCTCTCCCTGACTGCTTCAACTTCCTCCGTCTTTTCGCGCTCCCACTCCTCCATTAGGGTTCTGAACCAGCCGTATTTGCTTGCCTCGTTTATTGCGGCATCGATTTTCTCGCGGTAGCTCTTCCACGTCCTCTTGAGGTAGTAGCGGAGGGGGAGCTTTATCTCGGGGTCTTCGAGCTGCTCCTCTATCCACCTGTCCACCCCGAGGTAGTATGTCTTTAAGAGCTGGAGGGTCTCCTCGTCCCTGCGGTAGAGCTTTTCGAGGATGTCCTCCATCGTCGTTATCTCAAAGACGTTGTACTTCAGTATCTCATCTATCAGACCTATCTCGCGTTCCGAGAAGCTCTTTTCTGCGGGTGGAAACGCCTCACCTTTCTTCCAGAAGCTCCACGCCAGCACCGCCAGGGCCGCCTCGAACTTTGCCCTGAACGTGCTGTCAAGGTCCCTAAGAAAGTCCCCGCACTCGCCTTCGAGATAGCGCGAGTAAGAGTCCTGAATCCTCTCCCAGAGGCTCTTCCGGGTCTCGAAGTCCTCGACGGTAACGTCCCTGCCCTGCCGCAGAACCCTCTCGGCCGGACGGAGCAGGTTCCTCACGCATTCGGGGTTTCCCTCGTTGAACACCACCATGGTACCACCTCACAGCAGGAGGGAGAGCTCCCTCTCCAGCTTTCTCGCCATGTCATCAACCGCGGTGCCGTAGCCCTCGATGGCTATGACGACAGCGGTTCCGTTATCCCTCTCTTCAACCAGCACCTCCACCTCCATCCTCCCCTTTTTGGTGTACGCCCTGTATCGGGAGACGTTTCCCTCAGAGGAGACGTAGTATGCACCGAATTTTGAGAGGACGTACTTCAGCAGTTTTCGAACCACCACTGGCTCTTCCCAGGTCAGGTGCTTAATCTCCCTCCTCGTTGGGGAGACCCTTGAGCCTATGTCCTCGGGCTCCACGCGGTACACCATCACCTTCCCCTCGGTCGGGGGGTCGAGCTTTGAGAGGAGCTCCTCCGCGAAGCCCTCAACGTCGCTGGAATCTATTATGAAAGATATCCCCCTGACCTTGGAAATCCTGGCGCGGTTTGACCACTTGTCAAGGAGGTATTCAACGCGCTTTCGCTCGGCATCGTTCTCGTAGCAGACTATGAACAGATGCGGCACGACGGTTCACCCCTCATTTTTCACTCACTTACTTTAGTGCTGGGACTTTGGAGTATATAACGTTTTCGGCAATTTGGAGAAAAATACGTGCTTCAAAATTTTCCATTTTGTAAAATACTGGAAAATAGGAGGAATGCACAGGGAAAAATCAAACCCTGTCAACAACGCCCTTCAGTATCTCCTCGACCTTCGCCGCAACCTCAAGCAGCTCGTCGTTCCCGGTTATGCTCATGGCCTTCGTAGGGAGCAGCAGGCTCACGTAGGTCTTTCCGTCCTTCACGTACACCACCAGGTTGCAGGGCAGGAAGGTACCGCTGTTGATGTCTATTCCGATAAGCTGGCTTGAGAACTTCGGGTTGCAGGCGCCGAGGATGACGTATGGCTCCATGTCAAGGTCGAGCTTCTCCTTGAAAAGCCGGTCAACCCTGACCTCGCTGAGGACACCGAAGCCCTCCTTCTTCAGCTCCTCCTTGACCCTCGCCACGGTCTCATCGAAACCGGTTTCAACCTCTCTGACATAGGCGTACCCCTTCTTGGGTTCCTCCATTCCATGCATTCCGTGGCGGCCCTTTCCCATGCCTTTCATTCCCTTGCCGTGGCCCTTACAGCCACCCTTCATCTTTCCCTTACCTTTCATTCCCTTCATGCCACCCATTTTCCCGTGGCCTCCCACTCCGCCGTTTTCCATTTCATTCATTTCGCCTTTCATCTTTAATCACCTTTTTCTTTTGTTAAGCTCTTTTTAATTTGTAGCATTAATAGGGTTATTATGAGCAAAATGGTAATTATAAGCCCCAGAAATTTCCAATATTAAAGTGTGACTACAAAGCATTCTTCAAAAAACTATGATTATAACAGAAGTCTCAACCCTTTTCTAACGGCGACTCTTCCATGATTCTTCCTCCCGGGTTTTAATGCAATGATGATCTCGATGGGAAGTCCAAAAATCCGCCTCACCTCTTCGTGCATCACCAAAAAACCCGCATCCTTCAAAGTCTGGGAAAGATGAATCGGCCGGCAGTCCAAGTACTGAGGGAGCTTTTCATGGAGCCACTCGTAAATTCTCATCAGCAACCCCCTGCCTTCCTTTGACATGCTGACCACACCAAGCCTTCCGCCGGGCTTCAAAACCCTTCTAACCTCATTGAGAACCTCCGGAATTTCCGGCGTGTCAAAGAGCTCAAGGGTGAAGCTCATGAAAACGGCATCGAATTTATTATCCTCATAGGGCAGTTTTGAGGCATCCCCACAGTACAGCTCAACCCTATCCAGCAGCCCGGCTTTTTCGAGCCTTTTTCTGCTGACCTCAAGCATGCCCGATGATATGTCGATGCCGTAAACCTTTCCCTCTTTACCCACAAGCTCGGCCATTTTCTTCAAGCAGTGCCCGGTTCCAAAGCCGATCTCTAACACAATTTCTCCTTTTTTAATATCCAATAGCTCCAATGCCCTGTCTCTATACTTCCCCTCAAAGACACCAGCAAAATAATCGTAAAACCGGCTGATCCTGTCATAGGTCTTTTTCGCCTGGGCCTTGGTTCTATATACCCGCGACACTTCATGAGTTTGAGGGTTCATTTCTGTTCGCCGATATGGGTTATGTGCCAAGTTATTTATGGGTTGTCCCTCCGGCTTTTTGGACGTCCAAAATACCTTGGGGTTCTCTCTTTATACCTTCGGTATTCCTCTCCAAAAATACGCTCAAGATAAGGCTCCTCAAGCTCCACCACGTATTTATGGAAGCCGATGGCAAACGCCGCTGTGAGCAGAAGCGCAAGGAGGGATCTGCCCGCGAGCGATATCCCAAGGAAGATTAACAACAGCCCAAGGTTTTGGGGATTTCTGCTGTATCTGTAGATACCCGTGGTCACGAGCTTTGATGTGTCCAGCCCGGACATTCTCTTAAATGAGCGGAACTCCCATATGCCGAGTAGCATTATGATACTCCCCACAGCAGCAACCACAAGACCGCTAGCCAGGGCAACCGTTGTGTTAATTGGTAGTCTCCAGAGTCCCTCTAAAGACGCCCACACTATCAGAACGAAGTGGAGTATGTATGATGTCCACACTGCGATGGCGACATTAGTGGGCAGAATTTCCCCCTTCTCGTAGATTTTCTTTATCTCCGAAAACACATACCCATCCAGCACCAGCCAGAGAGCAAAGAGAACCACATAAAGCCAGCTCATTCTTTTTCACTCCCCATCCGGGTTATTTGGGAAAAAACAAAGGGACGCCGGAGGAAGAGCATCCATCACCTCAGAATTCTCATCGCGTTGAAGACCGCTATTAACGCTACACCGACGTCCGCAAAGACCGCCTCCCACATCGTCGCCTCTCCAAGGATTCCAAGCCCTATGAACGCCAGCTTAACACCGAGGGCAAAGATTATGTTCTGCCATACTATCCTCTGCGTCTTCCTGGCTATCCTGATACCCCTCGGCAGCTTGGACGGCTTGTCGTCCATTATAACGACATCTGCAGTCTCTATAGCCGCGTCGCTGCCCAATGCCCCCATCGCAACGCCCACATCTGCCCTTGCCAAAACGGGAGCATCGTTTATTCCATCTCCAACAAAAACTATTTTTTCGTTAGGTGCTTTTTCCTTCTCAAGCTCCTCAATGACCTTTACCTTGTCCTCCGGCAGGAGCTCTGCATAGAAGCCATCAAGCCCTATCTGCCTCGCTATCTCCTCGGCGACGTCCCTGTTATCACCCGTCACCATAACGACCTTCTTGATCCCGAGGCGCTTCAGCTCCTTCACAGCGAGCGGGGCGTCATCCTTTATCTCGTCCGAGATTATTATGTAGCCGGCGTACTTTCCGTTGATGACAACGTGAGCGACGGTTCCCTTAACGCGGCATGTGTCGTGCTCGATATTGAACCTGTGAAGGAGCCTGTCGTTGCCCACCATGACTTCCACACCATCTATCTTTGCCCTGACACCATGCCCAGCGATTTCCTCATATTCTTTTATCTCCGCCTCGTTGATCTCCTCACCGTAAGCTTCACGTATCGCCTTAGCAATCGGGTGGTTTGAATGCGCCTCCGCCAGAGCTGCGAATCTGAGGATTTCATCCTCACTGAAGCCGTTCCTTGTCTCTATTTTCGTGACCTTGAAGACTCCCTTTGTCAGCGTTCCAGTCTTGTCAAAGGCAACTATCGCAGCTCTACTGAGCGCATCGAGGAAGTTGGAGCCCTTGACGAGTATTCCATCCCTTGCTGCTCTTCCAATACCCCCGAAGTAGCCGAGCGGGATGGACAGGACAAGCGCACATGGACATGATATAACGAGGAGTACCAAAGCCCTATAAACCCACTTCGAGAAGGGCTCGCCGAAGACAAGCGGTGGAACCAGCGCTATAAGCATCGCAAGTCCGACGACAGCTGGCGTATAGTAGTGGGCAAAGCGTGTTATGAACTTCTCCGTCTTAGCTTTTCTCGCGCTTGCGTTCTCCACAAGCTCAAGAATCCTCGAAATGGTTGATTCCTTAAGCTCTTTTGTAACCTTAACCGTCAAAAGTCCGCTTAAGTTCACCATTCCCGAGAGGATTTCATCCCCTTCCTTTACGGTCCTTGGAACGCTCTCTCCCGTTAAGGCGGAGGTATCAACGCTTGAGCTTCCCTCGATGATAACTCCATCAACGGGAACCCTCTCACCGGGCTTTATGACAATTATGTCTCCCACTTTAAGCTCTTCGGGCTTGACTCTTACTATCTTATCACCCACCTTGAGGTTTGCGTACTCCGCCTTTAATGCCAGCAAGGCTTTAATGGAGCGCCTCGACCTGTTGACGGCTAAGTCTTGGAAGAACTCACCCACGATGTAGAAGAGCATAACTCCCACAGCTTCGGGATATTCATGAATGGCAAACGCTCCCAGCGTAGCTATGGCTATGAGGAAGTTCTCATCAAAGACGTTACCGTGGATTGAGTTCACAAAGGCGTTCCTGAGAACCTTCCACCCAACGAGGAGGTAGCTCACCACAAATATCCCGAACACAAAGGGGTTGTCGTAGTTGTAGTAGTACCTCAGGACTATTCCGATGGCGAACAGCAGGAGCGAGGGGATTATGAAGTAGAGCATCCTCTTCGGGTCGTCGTGGTCGTGGTGGTGATCGTGCTCATGCTCCTCCTTTTCGATGATCTTAACCCCCGGCTCAACCTTCTTTATTATCTCCTTTGCCTTCTCGATATCCCCCTCTATTATGGCTTCTTTGGTTGTGAAGTTGACCAGGGCAAACTCGAAGCCCTCCTTTTTCAGAGCTTCCTCTATTTCATACGCACAGCTTGCGCAGTCGAGCCCTTCCAGTTTAAGCTTCTTCGGCATGATTATTCCTCCATGTGCTTTAACGCGACTTTCAAAATCTCCCTTATATGCTCGTCATCCAGCCTGTAGAAGACGTTCTTACCGTCTTTCCTGTAGGTAACGATTTTCCTGTCCTTCAGGATTCTCAGCTGGTGAGAAATAGCTGAGACTGAAAGGCCTGTGATGTTGGAAAGATCACATGTGCAAAGCTCATCTTCAAGGAGAGCGAAGAGTATTTTAAGCCTCGTTGGATTTCCCAATGCATCAAAAAAATCCGAGATTTCCAAGATCAACTCCTCCTCAGGCAGTTTTTCTCTGGCTTTGAGAATTTTATCAAGATGTTCCTCATACACCTTACACACTTCTGTCATTTTTCATCACCTCTACATTTGAGCAATTGTGCAAATGTTTTATAAACCTTTCCATTCCGAAACATATCGAAAAACTACACAGAGACTACCAGAATAGAACTCCCCAGAGCAATCAGGAAGTATGGAATAGAATATTTATGGAAGTCCCTTATACCAATCCCAGAGATGCGGAGGGCTATAAGATTGGCGAGGGAACCAATCACTATTCCAGTGCCACCGAGGTTTACCCCAAGTGCCAAAGGGAGCCATTCTGGTTTTCCTGCAGAAATCAAAACCACAGTTGCAGGAACGTTGCTTATCAATTGACTTAACCCAGCAGAAAGTAGAACTACACCTATGGAACTTTTTAATGTGGGTAAAATATTAAAAGCGTGCATGAGCATAGAGAGCTCTTTAAAATCGATGAATATAAAAGCAAATGTAATAATCAATGCAATGTCAATAGAGAGCAGGATCCTTCGCTCAACAACTGTTAAGATAGCAAGAGTTAAAGGAAGTGCCCACAGTGCATGTCCCAGTTGGATCAACACGACATCTACAAATAACAATGTTGCAGATGAAAACATTAGAGTTTTGTTAAGCTTCACATCCGGCATTGTGAATACTTGAAACTGTTCCTTACCTCCTCCTATAAACACAAATAAAAGCAAAACAAACACCCACAGGAAAACATAAGGGAACATTGCTAAAATGAATTCATGTACGGAAACTCTATAAAACCTCCATATTATTATGTTCTGTGGATTTCCAATGGGAGTTAATGCTGACCCTACATTTGCAGCAATTGCCGTTAAGCTAACTGCTTTTTTCACGTCTATTTCGGCAATTTTAGACATGGTCATGATGAGGGGAATAAATACGAACATAGCAGTGTCATTCATTATAAGTGAGGAGGAGAATGATACAATGACTATCATGATAAACAGAAAGCGTTTTTCGTCACCATCTGAAAGCCGTATTATGTAAGGAGCGATTCTTGTAAAAACACCGGAAAGTTCAAGACCTCTTGACACCATAAGGAGTGATACTATTGCTGAAAGGCTTTCATAATCAATGAGTTTTAGGGTTCTTCCAAGCAGGGAGATATCCACAATGGAGAGCAGTACATATAGTAATAGCAAAAGAGCAAGGAACCACTCTCTTTTGGCATACAATGCTATGACCCTAATTAGCCCCCTAATATTAAATGACGTATCTCCTTACCTCCTCTGTAAGGCCGTAATCAGGTATGAGCTCCCTACCATCATAAGAAACTTTAACATGCATTATTATGAGTCTGTTCCATGCCACTGGAATTGCCCATGCATCTTCTGGCTCCCTAAATTCTGCAGCCTCAATGACATATGCCTCTTTTAATACCACCTCAATTGTTTGTCGAACTTCTTGGGGATCAATTTCAACGTTCCACGCTCTAACAGGTCTCCCCTTAGGGGATGGAGCTTTTAAATAGGGATCATAGTGTATTCTGTCTATGGCAACACCCATGTACATTACTGGGACATCAACATGGGTTTCACCTGCTGGACCCCTTCGTATCAAAGGAACCCCCGCAGTAAAAAGAGACAGAGCAGTTTTAACGACATCGATGGCTTTATTTATGAGTTTCGGATCAAAAACTTTCCTATACTCTTTCCAATCACCTTTTATTGGAGGGGGTGTTGGGGCTACCATTTCAGCAACCTCCGTTGTGATTGTTGATTGAGTCATATAAACCCCTAAATAATCTTTTCCTTATAACAGCTTATGTATTCTAACCGACTTTACTCCAAAGAAAGTAGATACACCCCAAAAAACATCAAAACGCCAAAAAATGCTTTAACTGCTGTGAAGCTCTCCCCAAGAAGTAGAAAGGCAAAGAAAGCGCCGATTAAAGAGGAAGTCGAAAAAATTGCCCCCGTCTTCATGGCACCAATCTCCCTTAAGGCGAACAGGAACAGCACGATGGAAAAGCCTATGCTGAAGGCACCAACCGTTAGTATGTAGGGGATGCTCTGGAGAGGAATGTAGAAAGGAATTCCAAGCAGAGAAGCCAGAACCAGCAGTGCACTCCCCCCAAACAGGCCCTTGAGTGATGTCACCAGAAGCAGATCCCTCTTAACGCTCAGCAGCTTGCTCAGATTATTGTCCACCGCCCATGAAAGGCCTGCTAAAATTATTAAAATGTTCCCAAGGATGCCTCTGCTCATCTCCACTCCCCTGAAGTTTTCCGTCGAGATCACAGCAACTCCAATTAGGATTAGGAGAATTCCGGTAATGCTTCTTCTTGAGGCTTTTTCTTTAAAGACCAAAAGGGCTATTAAAACAGTGAACAGCGTCTCGGTGTTGAGGAGCAAAGATGCGTTAACAGCTGTTGTCTTATTCAAGCCAAACATGAACGAAAGAGGTGCCAAAAAGGAGCCAAAAAGCACTATAAGAGTCAGCAGCAGGAAGTCCCGTCCTGAGAAGTATTCCTGAGTTTTAACCTTAAATTCAAGCCTTCCGAGGATTTTGTCCTTGAGCGGCGTAAAGCGGAGGAGCATTAAAACTATCCCCGCCGTTAGATAGATACTCCCCGCTATTATCATCGGATGAACCTCTCTGAGGGCAATTTTGTTAAGTGTTGAGCCCATTCCAAAGAGCAGAGCTGCTAAAACTGCGCCCACATAGCCGTAGTGGTAGGTCATGTATTATTCTTGAAAAAAAGCCTTATAAGGTTGATTCACACGAAAAGAAAGAAGATAACACAGGATTACACAAAACTCCAAGCAGTACCATGAAATTAAAAGGGAGAAACTTCAGTGGTGGCAACAGCCATGCTTCTTGTGACCGTGGCCATGTCCGTGGGAGTGCATTCCGTGTCCGTGCTCCATGCCCCCTTCCTTAATGTACTTCTCCGGATTTGCCTCAAACTGTGCCTTGCAGTGCGGGGAGCAGAAGTAATAGACCTTCCCTCCATATTCCACTTTAAATTCTGTCTCTTCACCAATTTCCATTCCACAAACTGGATCTATAGGCATTCAAGCCACCTCCGCTTCGTAGCCAAACTTTGCAACGGCATTAATCAAATCCTCAATCTTGAGCCTTGATTCATCGTACTCAACGACAGCCATTTTTTCCTCAAGGCTTACATCAGCTTTAGCCCCAATTTTTTCCAAAGCCCTCTTAATTGTCATTGCACAGTGTCCGCAGCTCATGTTCTTGATCTTTAAAATAACCTTCGCCATTTGAATCACCAGTTTAAACTAAGCATGAAAGTTTATTGCCCTTATCTTTTTCAAAATGGAAATTTATTACAGCAAAAACTTTAAAAATTGAAAATTAGAGGGAGTCAATTATTTTTTTGAGCTTTTCTTCCATAGGTTTCATGAGCTCGACAACTTTCTCCCCTGCGATTTTCCAAGCAACGCTCGGAAGTCCAATGCCAATGTAAACTCCATCCTCCCTGACATAGCCAAATGCAGTACAGGGCATTAGCGCTCCAATATTGGGATCAAGCCTGACGAGTTCCGCAACTACTTCACGGTCGCATATGAAGAGCACATGATAGTCAGCAATGATGCCGTCTTCCCTTTCCACTATGCTTACCGGAATTCTCTCTCCCACTATGAGAAAGCCCTCTTCTTCGATTTTCCTTTTAAGCTCTTCCCAAAGCCCATCCAAATCTCTTTCGAATCTTCTAACGTAGTAAAACTTCATGGATATCACCTATGTCTCCACCATTATGCATCTGTAAAAGCTATAATCTACATTGTAACTCTCCAAAAATTCTCTGATTTCTTCACTCTCAGCGCCTGGCTGGAACCACAGCTTTTTGAAACCAGTTTCAACGGCTCTCTTCACAGCCTGAAGGCATGCCTTTGGAGGAATCACAAAAACTATTACATCAACATCCTTGGGGAGCTCCTCGACACTTTTATAGCACCTAATTCCCTCTATCTCGTCATAGTTTGGATTTACCGGCAGCACTTTAAAACCTTTCTTTAAAAGATCTTTGAGTATTATATTCCCGTATTTAGCTGGATTTTTTGATGCTCCAACCAAAGCTATCTTCTCAAATCCCTCAACTTTCACTTAACTCACCAAGTTTGAATATTCCTTCATCCTTATTTGTCTTTTGGCATTACCGTTTTTGATAAATAAAAAGAATTCATCCCACTGTCTTGAGCCTTTCCCTTTTGGCATTTAATTTAGGCTCTTTACCATAAGCTCTAAGGACAAGATAAAGTCCAAATATGAGATAACCAAATTGAACAATAACCCTTCCCCATTCCATTTTTGTAGAGTAACCAAAGAGCACTGCGAATACTGAACCTATTGCACCTTTGTGAGACCATACACTATCGCTTGGAATTCCCAGGTCATATGCCTTCTCCCCAAGAAAGCCAAGATTAAATCCTTCCTCCTGCCCCCATTCAATGAGCTCATGTGTCCCATAACCTGCTAAGCCCGCTGCTACGAATACCAACAAGATTGAACTGTAGTAAAAGAACGTTCTTAGATTTATCTTCATACCAACCCCATATATAAGATAAGCTAACACTAAAGCGCCAATGAGACCTGTTACGAGGCCGGCTAAAGTACCGCTTAAATCTTGAGTGGCAAAAGGGGTTAAGAACAACACCGTTTCGAGCCCTTCCCTAAAGACCACTATAAAAGTAAAACCGATTAACGCAAGGGGACTAATTGCTTTACTTACCTTGCTTTCTATCTCAGCTTTGATGTTCTTTCCTTTAGTGGCCATCCAGTATATCATACTCGTAAGGACCACCACCGCTATATACGACGCAACACCCTCGAAGAGCTCCTTCTCTTCAAAACCCCCATAAAACTTGAGGATTATTATACCCAACATAGTACTCACTAAAAGAGAAAGTCCAACACCAGTCCAGACCTCTTTGATTTGATTATCCCTATTGGTTCTTTTTAAGTATGCGATTATCACAGCCACTATTATTGCCGCTTCAAGTGCCTCTCTAAACGTTATAAGGAACTGCCCAATCATCTTTATACACCTCGTAAATTCTTAGGTCAACCTAATCTAATTTTGCTCACTTATAATATTTACCTTTACCAAATTGAAAGTTTGAATCGTTAGTTAGAAAACGTCAGTATAGAGTACATTAAAATAGTTATTTCGAAATTTTAGAGATGGAATTTCAAACTATTATCTTCCACAATTTAAAGTCAATACTCATTCCCGAATATGCACATATCTGTTACTTACCATTTCAAGAGAAAGCCTTGCAAAAATTTACAAAATGGAAAATGATAGAGCTCAAATTTTTCCCACCAAGTCCAAGCTCACTTTGAGAGTTTCTTTTCCAGGCTCCCAACTTGCAGGACATACTTGCCCAGGGTGTTCTCTTACATACTTGGAAGCCCTGAGCCTCCTGAGGATCTCCTTCGCGCTCCTCCCTATGCTGAGGTCGTGCATCTCCATGTGGACGACCTTTCCGTCGGGGTCTATTATGAAGGTCGCCCTCCATGAAACGCCCTCGTCCTCTATGTAGGTTCCAAAGAGCCGGCTTATTTTTCCAGCAGGGTCGGCGAGCATGGGGTATCTTATCTTCTTTATAGCTGGCGATGTGTCGTGCCAGGCCTTGTGGACGTAGGCGGTATCGGTCGAAACGCTGAGTATTTCAGCCCCTTCCTTTTTGAACTCCTCGTAGTAGTCGGCCAGCTCCTCAAGCTCCGTCGGGCAGACGAAGGTGAAGTCAGCCGGGTAAAAGGCAAGGACAACCCACTTGCCCCTGTAGTCCGAAAGCTTGACCTTTCCGATGTCGTCCTTCTCGGGGAGGTATGCATCGGCCTCGAAGTCCGGAACGATTTCTCCAACCTTCACCATGGAATTCACCTCAATATTATGTTGGCGAGCCTAACTTATATAGGTTTGCCTAACAAAGTGAAAACTTTTGAAATTAGGAACCCATAATTTTGAAAGACAAACTTAATTGTCTTAAAAAGCAAACTGATTTATGTGAGGATATACGGGAATATAATTCACAGAATAACAAAACAAGAGAAGAAAAAGAAAGTCAAAGATATCCTCATTTCCTACTCCCTTTCAGACCCATGAAGTAAACCGTCGCCAGACAGCCCGAACATTTCCTGCCGTAAATGTAGCACTCAGTGCAGACCTTCCCGCAGGGGGCAACTTTCCTCGTCGGCTCCAGCTTGAAGTCAACGAACTCTGGATAGGCCGGAGACGAACCGAGGGAGACGTCCATCTCCTTAACCGACTCCATGGGCCGTATCGTGTTCTCTATGGTAGCCTCAAGGGCAGAGTAGCTCTCCGCTATGAGAGCCAGGTTTAGGTTGTACTTACCGGTTGTCGTGGCGACGAAGACCGTTCTCGGGCACCTTGCAAAAACATCGGCCAGCTTCTCGGCCTCGTCCATGCTCCGAACCTTGAGGTTCACCACCGCGGAGACAAAGTTCCTCTTCCTGATGTTCAGCAGTGCCTGAACCCTTAAGTCCCCCCGCCTCTCCAGCTTTTCAAGCCTCTCCCTCGCGGAGGGGTGGCTTATCCCCAGCTCCCTCGCTATCTCGGACATCTTCATCCTGCCGTTCTTCCTCAGCAGGCGGTATATCAGCAGGTCGCGTTCGTCCATAAAACCACCTTCATTTTGAAGGTTTTTGCCTTCAATTTCCTGGGAAATAAATATAACCATTTCGAAATTTTCTAAAAATCGAGGTGATTTTGATGGAGCGGAACGAGGGAACCCTCGACAGGCTTTTGAGGATAGTT
Organism: Thermococcus barophilus MP; assembly: GCF_000151105.2. Lineage (NCBI taxonomy): Archaea > Methanobacteriati > Methanobacteriota > Thermococci > Thermococcales > Thermococcaceae > Thermococcus > Thermococcus barophilus. Next base: position 1,224,454 of record NC_014804.1, read on the forward strand.
ATAGGAATAGTACTGCTCGGCATATGGGCGGGCATGAACGTGCCCTACGAGACAGTGCTTTTGATAGTCGGACTTATAGCACTGGTGACCGGACTTACCGGCTTCTGTGCAATTTATAAACTCCTGGGCATAAGTACCTGCAAAGAGTGCTGAGGTGAAAGGGTGAAGCGCGTAATCAAAGCCTTGATAATCTCAGGGGAGTTGCTCATAGTAGTCAGTCTGGCACTGATGGTAACCGGCCTGGCAATGAACGACCCGGCGTCAACCCTTGGGTCGCTGATAAGCTACGAAACTGCCAGGAGAGCCCACACCATAGCGTCGTACCTCTTCATCCCCCTCTTTTACGTCCACACTGCGGCGGGCCTCCTCGTTATTGCGAACAGAACGGAGAGGCTGAAAACAGGAAAAGCCAAAAGGGCACTCGTCGGGGCCTGGACAGTCCTCACGGTGCTCCTCGTGGTGGCAGGATTTACCGCCTTCGGCACGGGGCGGTTGGCGTTAGGAAGCGTCCAGGCCACAGCAGTGCTGACCCTCGAAGAGGTCGCGAAGCACAGCAACGAAAACGACTGCTGGGTCGTAGTCGAAAACAGGGTCTACAACGTCACGTCGCTGATAGACACCCACCCCGGCGGCAGGGATGCAATACTGAAATACTGCGGCACAAACGCGACCGAGGTCTTTTTCCTTGAACACAACCAGAACGACTACGAGGCACTCCAGGCGTACTACATCGGCACAATCAACGAACCGATCGTTAATCAAGGAAATGGCACAGAAAAAAGCTGATGGAGACGGTTGACGTCTCCCTTTTAATGTTTTATCAGCTGCTCCCTCCGTTACCCGGAGCGAAGACGCCGATTCTGACGGGTTTGTCCCTGACCACCGTCATTGCCCTGATTGAGACCTTTCCGTTCTCGTCGAGAACCTTGAGGGCAATCACGGAAATCTCCTTACCCGTCTGGGGGTTTCTGCCCGTCCACACTTCGAGGAACGTTCCTCCGAGGTACTCAGGCGGCATCTTTGATGTCATAGCCGGGCCGGCCACAGCCACGAAAACCTCTCCGCCCGAATCCATAACCGCCAGCTCAACGGGCGGGATGAACGGGCCAGTTCCAAAGTCCGTTACGTTGATGTACCTGAACTCGGGAAGCGGCGCGGGGTTAAAGGGCCCGGTACCGAAGTCTCCAAGGATGCCCTTAAGGAACGGGGCTGTGTTCCCGCGCTCCATGCGGAAGGCGGTGTACTCACCGGTTTTCATCGGGGTAACCCCTCTGATGTCGTTCACCCGCTCACCCACGGGTGCATCCCTTACCCATCCTGCTCCCGTGGCTCCTGCGGCAAACCTTCCGGTCTCGGCCCTGAAGTTCACGAGCTGCTCCGCCAACTGTTTGAGGTCTGCCCTCTGGCTTGAAACCGGTTCAAAGGTCTCGTTGGTTGACGGCTCGAAGATGATTGGCATCATCGTGAACTCTTCCTCGCAGATCTCCATGGGTTCAAGTGTTGTGTTGATGTTGAGTTCAAGCGGCCGGTAACAGAAGCCTCCGTTCGGAGGGTCTGCCTTCGCCACAAAGCCTATGACCTCTCCATCTATTCCAGGTATCCGGTAAATTCCCTTCTTGTCGGGCGTTATCCTGTCTATCTCCCTTCCGGTTTTGGGATCCATGAGCACCATGACCCCGGGCTTTGATGAGTTGCTGAGAACCCGTATCCCAGTCCCGTTCTCCGGAACACCCACGAGGAGCATGGTCTCACTCCTCCCAAGCATTCCAAGGGGTGCCACTGCAAGCTCAAAGGTTATCCCGCCGTAGGTCTTTCCGGTGAGGTAGGCATCCTCGAAGGGAACAGGCTCGACGGTGACGTCCCCGGTGCCGGGCTCAAAGATGAAGGGCGCCAGTCCTGGTGATGGACATATCAGGGGATCTTCCGGCTCCTCAGGAATTGTGTTCATGGTGTTGCTGTCGAGTGGAAGAGGCCGGTAACAGAAGCCTTCGTCGTCAGCTATGCCAACAAGTGTGGTGTTCACCGGCGGAACCTGATAAACCCCGTTTCCATCGGGTTTGACCCGCAGGACGGTCCTTCCGGTGCCGGGGTCAATGAGGCGCATGATTCCGGGTGAGTCCCCAAGGGCCTGGATCATAAAACCCTTCTTCGGAACACTTATCCTGACAACTGCCAGCTGACCGGCCCCCACGGTTCTGCCTCCCTCGCGAATTTGAAGGAGTGAACCGCTGCCGAAGTGATATATCTCCATGCTCCGGGTTTCATAGCTCTTGGTGAGCTCCATCATCCTGGCCACCATTTCGTCCCTGCTCAGGGGCACCATCTTTCCGTTATCCACAATGAAGAGCTTCCCGTCTTCTCTGTAAAACCCTTCTATCGGCTCGCCCGTGGTGGTGTTTTCCCAGTAGGCCGTCTCAACGGCGCTTATACCAATTAAATTCCTGAGCTCTGCCAGCTGGAGAGACTTCAAATACGCCAGCTTTTCCAGCAACAGAGTCTTTTCCCTTCCGGTCGAGTGCGTCGCATCGCGCTCAAGTGCCTTGGTCTCCTCAGCCAGACCGCTCAGCGTAGAAGGCTTAAGTCTGCTTTCAATATCTACAATCTCCGCATCGTATGTGGCGATCGCTTTCAAAAGGTTGTTCTGGTATTTTTCTTCCTCCGAGATGCCCGGTGAAGTTGTGGTGGGCTGGGACGTGGTCCCCCCGGTTTTGGTTCCGGTCTCGGTAGCGTTTCCCTGGTCGATACAGCCTGAAATAAAGGCTCCGACCATCACAATTCCCAAAAGCAGTGCAAAGCCTGCAATTTTCCTTTTTTTCATTTTTAAACCCCTTTCTGTCACGAAACACTGAAAAACAAAAGAGAACTGTATGGCAAGTGACTTATAAATTAAGTTAGATGACAGGGTATATAACAGTTATGCTTTACAAAATTTAAAGGATTAAACAGAAAGTGTATCACCTTTTAATAGCAATAAGAGACGTAAACACCGCTATCAGTGCTATTTCGTAGGTCTCTATCAGCGCCACCGAGGGCCAATGAACAAAGGTTCCCAGCAGGGCGAGTGCAAAGAGTGCCACGGAGCCGTAACGGATAGCTCTGTTCTTCGAACCCGCCCCGTAGATGAGCATCCCAAGGAAGAACTGCACGAAGAAGTAGGTCGAGACAAAGCCATGCGGCCGCGTCCCGGCATGAAAAACGCCAATGAGCGCAAGGAAGATGGCGGAGATGCTGATGTAGGCTCCTCCAATGGTCCCTAGCTTGTTTTCCGCGGAGAACATCAAGTACACCGAAAACGCAAGCATGAACACCGCTGTGACCATCAGCCCGTAGTTGTATATACCCGGAGCCTGCGCCATCTCTGGCGAGCCAAGGTCGCTCAGGGCGTTTCTCCAGAAGGAAAACCAGGGATTTTTGCCTATGCTCCATGCGACAAAGAGCCAGTATACTACAACGCCGGCTATTCCTAAGTACTTGAGGTGCCTCATCATGATATCAGTTTGACTCAGAGAAAATAAAAGTTTTCCCTAAAACCGAAAATAATATTTAAAGAGTTATGAAACATCAGAGAAGCCCCTCTATGAGCTCCCTGACGTTGCTTCTTGCCTTACTGCGGAGCCTTTCGAGATGACTGCTCAAAGCCTCACCAATGCCGTGGACGAAGAGGCTCATCGCCTCGTCGCTGTCGAGTCCCCTCGACCTCAGGTAGAAGAGCGCATCTTCGTCGAACTGTCTAACGGCTGAGGAGTGGAAGGCCGACTCGATTTCGCCGGTGTCGACCTCAAGCATCGGCACGCTGACGCCGAGTGAACCCTCGTCCATTATGGTCACCTGCGAGATTACACCGCTCGATGAGTTCCTGGCGCTCTCCAAGACCTTGGCAACCCCCCTGTGAACCGTCCAGCCGTTCTCGTATGAAAAGCCGTGAACCCTCGTCTCGCTTTTGCTCCTTTCGCCGTACTGGAGGACGTTGGTGAGGTAGTCCACCGAGCTTCCAATGGCTATGGGCATGCCCCTGAGGATAAGCTCGCTTTTTGCCCCTTCAAGGGAGTAGTCCTCGCGGTGGTGGCTCATCTCCCCGGCGCTTATGACTGTGAATGCCTTAACTCTGGTTCCTCCCCCGAGGCTTGCCCTGAGGAGGTAGTGGGATAAAGAGCTGTGCCTTCCAACGGTAAGGACTTCAAGCTCGGCGTTCTTAGCTTTGAGCTCGACCACGAGGGATTTAGTCCCTTCTTTAGTTAAATCGTAGATTATTATCGGGGCCCTGACGTTCTCGGCCTCGATGCTTATGTGGTGGCTGATGAAGGCATTGGCCGAGAGATGGGAGACTATGACGAGGGGCTCCACCAGGTCTCTGGTAATCCTCAGCCTGTACGTTTTCCTGAGGGCGTAGAAGTGGAAGCCGAGGATTCTCGACTCTTCGGGCTGAGAAAGGCCCAGCGTCCCCTCGCTCAGCTCAACTCCTCCAGGAAGGCTAAACTCGACATCGCTTCCCGATAAAACGATGTGCCCCTTTATCGGAACCTCACCGCCTTTAGCCTCTGTCGGCAGTTTGAGCGGCGAGTTCTCCTCGAAGAGCTTCCACTTGGTGTAGCTCTTTATGGTTGGGCTGTCGCCGTACTTCTGGTAGGTTAACCTTTTGAGTGCTTCCCTCTCAATAAACATCAGCCAACACCCCCGACCTCGCTGAACTCAAGCTCTATGACCTTCTTGAGCACCTCCACGTACTCGAAGGGCAGTCCCTCAAGGATTTCGCTGATGAAGCCGAGAACTATGAGGCTCTTCGCCTCTTCCTCGCTTATTCCGCGGGAGTTCATGTAGAAGAGCTTGTCCTCTCCGAGCTTCCCGGTCGTTGCCTCGTGGATTATGCTCGCTGTAGGCTCGTCGCTCTGGTTGTGCGGATAGGTGTAGGCCCTGCTCTCCTCGTCGAGGATTAGTGAGTCACACGAGACCGTGGCGGTGGAGTTCTTCGCGCCCTTGAGGATCCTCACCAGCCCGCGGTAGATGTTTATCCCGCCGTTGGCGCTTATGCTCTTGGAGACTATCTTTGAGCTCGTGTTTGGTGCCAGATGTACCGTCTTTGCACCAGTATCCTTGAGGTAGGGCCCATTACTGAGAGAAACAACATATTGGGCTGTCCTAGCACCTTCTCCCCTGAGGATGCTTGAAGGATAGGTGTAAGTTATTTTGCTTCCTATGCTGCCCTCAATCCACTCGACGTAGGCGTTTTCCTCTATTATTGCCCTCTTGTTGTTGAAGTTGATGACGTTCCTGCTCCAGTTCTGTATCGTGGTGAACTTGACGGTGGCGTTTTTGTGGGCGTAAATCTCGACCATGCCGTCGTGGAAGGAGAAGCCCTTGTACATCGGCGCCGAACAGCCTTCAATGAAGTGTATGTAGCTCCCCTCGTCCGCGACCAAAAGCGTGTGCTCGAACTGCCCCTCCAATGCGGAGCCTATAACGAAGAAAGCTTCGACCGGGAAGGGGATTCTGACACCCTTCGGCACGTAAACGAAGACCCCACCGCTCCAGAGGGCGTGGTGTAAGGCTGAAAACTTGTGCTCTCCTGCTGGGAATACCCTGCCGAAGTACTTCTTCACAAGGTCGGGGTACCTCTGGACAGCCTCCTCCATGGGGAGCATTATTATGCCCTTCTTCTCGAACTCCTCTTTGAGCTTCGAATAGACGCTTTCGCTGTCAAAAACTGCTGTTAAGCCAGAGAGAAACTTCTTCTCTATCTCTGGAATATTTAAGCGCTCAAATGTTCTCCTGATGTTTTCTGGCAAATCGTCCCAATCCCTAACTTCACTGCCTATCTCAGGCTTGGAGTAAAGGGTGAGGCTCTCAAGGTCGAGCTCCTCTATCCCAACAACCCACTTGGGCATCGGAAGCTTATGGAATAGCTCAAGTGCCTTGAGGCGGTGCCTGAGCATCCATTCCGGCTCGTTCTTTATCCGCGAGAGCTCTTCGATCATGTCCTTTGTCAGCTCTCCCTTGAGCTCTATCTCCTTGGGGTATGATACCGCCGTCCCAAGTATCTCCTCAAGTGATCCAGCTTTGAGTATCTCCTCAAGCCTTGACTGCTGTCCCATTTTCCTCCACCGCCGCGAATCCCTTCTCCTCTATGAGCTTCACAAGCTCAACGCCACCTGAAGCTACAAGCTTGCCTTCCTTCAGCACGTGCACCCTCTGGGGGTTCAGGTACTCCAGAATCCTTCCGTAGTGGGTGATTAGGAGTATCGCCGTCCCCTCGCTGTGCAGCTTGGCTATAACCCCCGCGATGACCTTGAGGGAATCCACATCAACTCCGCTGTCCGGCTCGTCAAGGATCAGGAGCTTTGGCCTCACGAGATAAGCCTGGAGCATCTCAAGCTTCTTCCTCTCACCGCCTGAAAAGCCTACGTTGAGCTCCCTGGAGAGAATTGAGCTGTCAAAGCCGAGCTCTTCCACAGCATTAAAGATTATTTCATAGGCTTCAACCTCATCCACGCCCCTTAAATTTTTCAGTACCCTCTGGAGGAACTGGAGAACCTTAACTCCCTCAACTTCAACCGGATGCTGGAAGCTGAGGAATATACCATTCCTTGCTCTCTCCTCCGGCTTCATTTTAGTTATATCCCTGCCAGCAAAGATTATTCTTCCCGAGCTTACTTTATACCTTGGATGACCCGCTATGGTTAAAGCCAGTGTAGATTTTCCACTACCATTTGGGCCCATAACAACGTGAAGCTCGCCCTCGCCAATGCTGAGTGTGATACCCCTAAGTATCTCTTTATCCATAACTTTGACGTGTAAATCTTCCACTTTCAGCATGTTCATCACCGTCCTTTAACTACACGGAATTGGGTAGAAAAGTTCACTTTTAAAACCTTTCTTCACAAATATGTGTAATGAAAAATTAAAGATGTCACAATCCAGAAACTCACAACATGAATTTGTTCATCTCCTCAAGAGCATCAAGAATTCTCTTGAACTCCTCTGGTTTTCCTTGAGTTACAACTCTCTCAGGTCTGAATGGACAGTCACAATATGGATACTCCAGAAACGCTTGATACGTTCCGATTTCTCTTGCAATCCTAATTATCTCCTCCTTGTCCATTCCCAAAAGAGGCCTGTGTATTGGAAAACGGACACTCATGGTCTCAAAATAGAGATTAGTCAGCGTCTGTGAAGCAACTTGCCCAAGTGAATCGCCAGTCACAATACCCAGTGCGCCTTTCTCTTTTGCTATCTCAGCAGCTCTCCTCAGCATTGCTATCTTGCACACAACGCATGTCCATTCTCTCATATTGAGCCTGTTCAATGCCACAACATATGGCTTCAGAACTTCAAAGTGGTTCTCTATGATGAGCTCAATATCCCTTGGAGAATAGTCATTGAGTATATTAACGGTCTTTTCTACGACTTTTCTTGCATTCTTTCCTTGATCAAAGTGAACCGCTATAATCTCTGCCCCCCTTTTCATCATAAGAAATGCTGCCACCGGGGAATCAATGCCGCCGCTTAAAAGAGCAACGACTTTCCCCTGGGTGCTTACTGGCAAGCCACCGACACCTTTGATTTTTTCAAAGAAAACATACGCCTTTTTCTTTATAATCTCAATACCAATTGTGAGCTCTGGATTTTCCAGATCAACTTTCCAGCCAAATTCCCTAACAATGAATGCACCGATTTCTCTATTAATCTCAACAGAAGTTTTGAGAAAAGTCTTGTCCAACCGCTGGGTTTCCACTTTGAAGCTCTTTGGATTCAGACCTTTCAGGGCTTCTCTTAAATAGTTTGGCACTTCCTCGTAGCTCATCTCTCTCGCCGGTGAAACAGAAACAACTCCAGGAACTTTCGCTATGATTTTTGCAGCATCATCGGGGGCATCAACTAAGATCCTCCCTCGAATCAGCTCGGCTTTTGCTTCAATACCCTTTCTCCTTAATGCAGCTAAGATATTTTCCATCAGCTTCCTTTCAAATTCTCTCCGCCTTCCCCTCTTTACTGCTATTTCTCCGTATCTGACCAGTATCATAATTAACCACCCAAATAGCGTGCAAAGAAGTTTTTGGCTTCCTTTTCGTCTTCTACTCCCCTGACTACCATCCTTCCACTTTTGAATATCAAAATTTCAGCGTAGTCGTCCTCGAACTGTATGAACTGTGGGGTCTTGAGGTACTCTTTGCCCAGAGCTTCAAGCCTCTTGGCAAGGTCATCAAGGTTTACAGACATCTTTTCTGGCGGTGTTACCTGGATTGAGCCGTCGCACATCCTCTCAATTTTCATCTGCTTTTCCAAGAACGTAAAGTTGTGCCTAATGCAGGCTTCACAGTCATCTCTTCTTGGAATCTCTATCTTCTCAAAATCCAAGGTCTTTGTATCAAAGAAAATCATTTCACTTTTCACTTCCTCTCCCAAGAGTATTTTTACCGCAAGTGCAACTGCAAGTGAGGCAGCCAAAGGAGGAACATAGCTCATTATTCCAGCAACGGCGCATGTGGGCATGGGCCTTGAGGGTAGTTTGGGCATTAGACAGCGGAAACAGGCAGTTTTTCCGGGAATTATTGGCATTATGTTGCCATACGTGCTTAAAACTCCAACATAAATCCATGGCTTTCCAGTTTTTACCGCATAGTCGTTTATGACTTGGCGCGTGTAGATGTTGTCTGTTCCGTCAAGAATCAAGTCAGCCTCATCCAAAAGGTTTACGGTTGACGGATTTAGATCCTCAAAATAGCCCTTAACTCCAAATTTTTCCTTTAAAACTTCGACCTTTGGTTTTTCCACATCTTCTTCGTCATAGATAGTTCTCGGCAGATCATTGTAGTCCACAAAATCCCTATCAACAACTATAATCTCGCCAACACCAACTTTTTTTAGAAAATAAACCTCCCAGCTCCCAAGTGCTCCAGCTCCCACTACTGCAACCTTAGATTTCATGAGCTTTTTCTGACCTTCTAAACCGATGATTGGAAAGTGTCTTGAAAATATCTCCATATCCATCACCAAACTTCATTACACTCCCACTATTTATGAAGTTATCCTCAACAAATAAATCTGAGAAAAATAGGGGAGATATAGAAAATTCAGCCTCCAGCTTGGAGAAGAAGTCCCGGAAGCTGGGGCTGCCTCTGGCCGAGCTCCTGATCGAGCATGAATATGACCTGAGGGCTGTCCTTTGCGAACTTGAGCTTGTCCACTATCTTCTTGACGTTTGCCTCCTCCTCGACCTGCTCGTTGATGAACCACTCGAGGAAGGCCCTCGTCGAGTAGTCCTTTTCCTCCTCAGCTAAAGCCGCTAACTCGTGTATGTGTCTGGTTATGAACTGCTCGTGCTCGTAGGCGGCCTCAAAGGCTGCAAGCGGTGAATCCCACTCCTTAGGTGGCTGCTCTATTGCTTTCAGCTCGACCCTGCCATTCCTGTCGTAGATGTAGTTGTAGAACCTCAGGGCATGTCCGAGTTCTTCTTCAGCTTGTGCCTTCATCCAGTTAGCAAAGCCTTCAAGGTTGAGATCCTCGAAGTAGGCTGCCATTGCAAAATACAGGTATGCAGAATACAGCTCTCTGTTGAGTTGTTCATTTAGGGCTTTTAACATCTTTTCGCTCAGCATTTTCATCACCAAACTATAGTTACGAGGAGTTACTTAAAAGCTTTCGCTTTATACCTTACCAAATCAATTATTTAAATCCAAGAAAATTAAAGCGCCTTCAGGAGCTGGTAGATAACTGAGAAGTCCTCATCTTCAATCCCCCTGGATAATGCCATGCTGTAGAGTTCTTTTACTTGAGCATTTAAGAATACCGGCTTTCTGACACTTTTTGCCAGCTCGTAGGCATATGTTAGATCCTTTAAAAGGTTTTTAACTGAGAAATGGGTTGAGAAGTCCTCCGTAAGAAGCTTTTCCTTCTTGGCTTTTAAAACAATAGAATTCCCAGCACCATTCTCAAGGATTTCGATAAGCTCACTCTTTTCTATTCCCGCTTTTTCTCCCAGTGCAACGGCTTCCCCAATGGCAACCATAAACGCTCCAAGTACAAAGTTATTTATGAGCTTCAGCTTGGTAGCCTTTCCAGGCTCTTTAAAGTAAAATATCTTTTTTCCAAGCCTCTGGAGATAGGGAAGTACAATCCTATATGCCTCCTCGTTGCCGCTGACAAGTATCGTAAGCTGTCCATTCCTCGCAGGTATAACACTTCCAATGACTGGACTTTCAAGATAATGTGCCCCAGCATTCTTAAACATTTCATGGAACTCAAGAACCATCTTGAAGTGGTTTGTCGTTGTATCGACTATTATCTTCCCCCGCAGGTCAGCCTTGAGAATTCTCTCAGCAACTTCTTGGACAGCCTTGCTATCATAGAGCGAGAGAAATACAACATCTGCCTTAGAAACAACTTCTTCGGGACTTTCTGCGATGTTTTTAAAGCCTTCAGCCTTTTCTCTCGTTCTATTCCATACTATAATCTCGAACTCTTCACTCAGTCTTTCTGCCATAGCCCTCCCTATATGTCCAAGACCTATCCATCCAATCACCGCCATCACCAACGTTTAACTCAGAGCTAAATTTAATAGGATTGTCGCTAATGTCCTGGGGGGTGGTGTTGTGGAGCTCTTCGAAGTTCTTAGAAGAAGGAGAAGCATAAGACGCTTTCAAGAAAAAGCTGTGCCGAGAGAGATCATCGAAAAGCTTCTTGAGGCAGCTTTTCTCTCACCAAGCTCCTACAACAAGAGGCCCTGGCATTTCATAGTTGTTGATGATAGGGAGTTGCTCAAAAAGCTCTCAAAAGCAAAGCTGGGTGCTTCTGGGCTGGCAACAGCATCAGTGGCAATAGTTGTGACGGCAGATGAAAGCAGAAGCGATGTATGGATCGAGGATGCAAGCATAGCAGCAGAACACATTCAATTAGCAGCGGTTGCCTTAGGTTTAGGTTCGTTCTGGATCCAAATCAGAAACAGGATGCATGATGAGGAAAAGACTGCAGAGGAATACGTCAGAGATCTCCTTAACATTCCAAAGAACTATCGTGTGTTGTGCATCATTGGAATCGGGTACCCAGCCGAAAAAAAGAGGCCCCACGGAAAAGACATTTTTGAATGGGAAAAAGTTAGCTATAACAGATTCGGCGAGCATTTCAAAGATTGAAGTTGCTTAATTTCATTATGAAAATTTTTTCAGGATAAAGCTTATTTAGTGCCAGCATGCCAGAACTCCAGGGTGAGAAAAATGTTCAGATACAGAAAAAAGGTTGGATTAAGCTTTGAAGAGGCTGAAAAGAAGTTCAAAGAAGAACTCAAAAAGAGGGGCTACAAAGTTGTCTTAGAAATGAACGCAAGTGAAGTTATAAAGAGAAATGTTGGAGCGGAATTCGAACCGTATAAAATCTTCTATATCTGCAATCCCAAGGTCTTCTATGAAATGACAAAGAGAGAATACGAAATTGGATCTTTTGCTCCATGCCCAGTTATTCTTTACAAGAAGGAGGACAACGTTTACTTTGCAATAAATACCGCCGAAGAAGTCCTCGACATCATCAGAGAGCCTCTTGAAGTCGTTAAGGACACTCTCAAGGAGCTTTAAGCTCCCCTACAATTATCCCTTTGTATTGCCCTCTATTTTCAATATTTATAAAGTCCAAGGTCGAATTACCAAATATGCACGAAGTTGAAATCGACGGCAAGAAAATCAAATACGAATTAATTCTACGTCCTGTCCGATATATGAGAATTTATGTCCACCCTGAAGGTTATCTGAGAATAGTCTCCCCAACTCAGAATGTAAAGCCCATTCTGAAATCAAAGGAACACTGGATTTTAAAAAATCTTGAAAAAGTTGAAAGAGGAAAGACGTTGGCATCCCGTGGATTCCCGCTTTTTGGAAGATTCTATGAAGTTCGGGAGTGCAGAAAGACCGAGATTTTTAATGATGTCATTTGTGTTTCAAACCTTGAAAGCCTGAAAAGAAAAATCAAAAGGGAGCTTAAAAAGAAAATTGACAAAATAATTGAGAAGAGAACAGAAGAAATTGGAAAAAAGCCTAACAAGATGTTCATCAGAGTTCAGAAAAACAAGTGGGGCAGTTGCTCATCAAAAGGAAATTTAAGCCTTAACATAGCACTTGCAGCTCTTCCAGAGGAGCTTTTGGATTATGTCGTAACCCATGAGCTTGCCCATCTGTTGGAGCTGAACCACTCCAAACACTTCTGGAAGCTTGTGGCAAAAATCCACCCAGATTATAAGAAAAAGAGGGATGAGCTAAAGCTGTGGTGGGTAATCGTTAATAACAATGAGCTGTGGAAAAAGATTTTGGGTGGGTAGGGATGAAGGTGATAGTCCTGGGTTCTGGCTCATATAGTGGAACCCCTAAACCCCTGTGCAGCTGTGAAAACTGCGTTAGAGCGAGAAAATACCCACAGCACAGAAGAACGAGGTTCTCGGTCTTCATTCCGGAGATAAAAGCGTTGATCGATCCATCACCCGATCTGCACTACCACCTGGAACATTTGAACATGGATGTGAAAAGGGTTTTCATAACTCATGCCCACTTTGATCACATAGCTGGGCTTCCAGAACTGCAGATTTTCAAGGGAGTTAAGTTTTACTCGCACGAATATGCGGTAAATACTGCAAAACATTTGCAGGAGCTTTTCTTAGGTGAGAGAGACTGGGAGTACATACCCTTAGAATTCAACCGCTGGTATGACTTTGGATTCAGAGTCTATCACTTCCCAACGATACATCAACCAATAAAGGCTGCTGGAGGATTTGTTATTGAGATTGGAAAGAAGAAGATTGCAATTACTGGAGATACTGGGCCCGAGATTTTAGGTGATGAGAATGCCATAGAGATTATGAAAGGATCCGATCTGCTCATAGCAGAAATGACTAAGAAACACTCTGTGCCGAAAACCCATCTTGGGGTTGAAGATGCAATAAAGCTGGCACAAAAAGTTGAGGCTAAGAAGACGGTTTTTGCCCACATAAGCCACAGCAACTACACTCAAGAGAGGCTTGAAGATATGGTTAGAGATCATGGCTACATAATTGCAAGGGACTTTATGTATGTGGAGGTTTAGCGTGAGAATAACATATCCAATTTCGACAACATAAGTTCAAAAAAAGTTTAGAAACTATGAATCTTAGATTTATCAAATGGATAATCAACAGATTTTATCAGTTTGCCCCAAGACACCTTAATTTTTTTTCTCTTTAATTTATCTGGGACATAATTTTGTAACCAATGCTCAAATAAATTCTCAAATTTAATATTCCTCCATTTTGGTCTTTCGTTATTGTTAATTACCTCTCTTAAGTTATTTACATGTGGAAATAAATAGACTCCTCTCTTTATATTATGGTACTCAAACCCATAGAGTCCTAATATTCTAAATGCCCTTGAGACCAGTTTTAGTTTTCTAGAAGGACTGACAAATGTTGAGGTATTAACATTCTCACCTAGAATCTTAAGAAGTTCTTTATAAATCCCATCTGTGATATGAAAGGTTCCAGCACCGCTACTATATCCAACAAAGATACTAAGAGGAAGCGTGTCATAGTACAAATCCTCGTATAGCTTACTTCGTCCATAAGCACTTAAGGTATATATAAACAAAAGCCTTGCAGGGAGGATTCTTTTTTTCTTTGCTGTAACTTTGTTTTTGTATTTTTCCCTATATCTTTTTCGAATTTCAACAGATGCTAAAGACATAGAAACCATTTTTCCACCGAAAATTTTATTATATGGTGGAAGAGCACCAATTCTCTGTCCATACAATGATTGATTAATCCAATAGTCCCGAGTTTCTTTTGTAATACCCAAATACTCATCTCTTGCTTTACAATATAATATTGGGCTTTGTAAAACAACTAATCCAAAAGGAAGATTGTGATACTTGTCAAAAAGCATGTAATAAATTCTCCGACCAACGGATTTTTCATAAGGTAAACTCCACCATACAAGATTCCACCATTTAAATAAAATATATTCCTCTGTCCCTCTTTCAACAAACTTAACTTCAAGTTTTATATCTTCCAGATTGATTTCCATGTCCTTGTAGTACTCTCTAATAAGGGGATAATATTGTTCCAGAAAATCTTTATGTTTGTATAATTGTTCTATTCGTCTTTTGCTATGTAACAGTCTCAGAAAGTCCTTTGAGTAGTCTTTGGGTTTTAAATGAGGATTTACTAAAAAGCCTAGTTCATGAAAATACGAAATAAGCTTTTCTCTAATTTCATCTAAGTTTTGCTCGTTCATAATGTTTCCCCTCAGTGAGTATAATCTTAACCAAAGTTACTTGATACTTAAATTATTTGCCACTAGGAATTCACTATCGTATTTTAGGGCAGTTATAAACAAGGGTGCGCCTGAAACTGATAAGGGAGATACTGGGCCAAATACCATAAATGGATATTCTCTTTCTCCCAACACTGCAGAACTTTGTGGATCTTTAAAGGACTGGTACAGAGCTAGATAGTTATTATTCATTCCTCCTCCAACAATTTCTTTTAATGTCCTAAGCTCTGAACCCCAAGAGAGCCCATATCCAAAGAAATACACTCTCATTTGATTAATTAATTCTGGATGTAGGCTTGCTATTGTTTGACTTATAAACATCCATCCTAGACCATATTTTCTTGTCGTCCTTACTGCATCTACAAAGTTAATTCTTAGTGCCTCAAGTTCTTCCTCCTCTTGTCGTTCTCTTGGAGCAAATCTATGCGCCTCATCAATTACGACCAATGTGTTAAGTTGCTCACCTTGTTTAAATTTCTCGTTACCAACTTGCTTAAGGGCATTGATAATATCATTTAGGACTAATCTCTGTATCTTATCATTCCAAAATATTTCCTCTGCACCTTGTTCAGATAAATCAATAAACAGAATGACTTTCTCATATGCTATTTTTTGAATAAGCTGTTGTAGAGGTAACTTGCTTTCAACATCCTTGGCAAATAGTAATGTAATTCTTTTCCAATCTTCATATAGCTCTTCAAAACGTGTCTCAATAGCAGTAACTATTCTGCGTCGTCTATCTTCAGATGCGTATATCCTCTTAAGAGTGTCTTCAAGTTGAATAAATTCTATAACTTTCATAAAAACTCCCCTATGATGAGCGGTTTCAATGCTTGTAGGTATTAAAGAGGTTCGAGATAAATGATATGTAATTTTTTCCTTTTTCTTTTTCTCGTAATTCTTAGGATTCTGTAAATAACTAACAATTAAATCCGCTGCTATTTCCTGATTTTCTGGAGACTTTATTCCCATTTTATGTAAAAATCCAGAAACCATTAAAATCTTCTTAAATGTTCCTGGATCACTTAATGAGATATTTGTTATAGGCCAAACTTCCACTTTTCGGTTTAATTTTTGTTGTAAAATTTTCCTTAAAATTCCATTCTCCTTAATTTCTTTTGAAAACTCTCCTTGAGGATCTAGAACAACTATTGACATTTCTGGATGTCTAGCATATGCAATAATTAACATCCTTGCCATGTATGATTTTCCTGAACCAGTTTTACCAAACACCCCAATATGATACGCCTCGCCTAATCCGCGGCCATCATCACTCTTTCCAAAATGCTTGAATATCATAGGTAGGTAAATATTAGTATTGTATATCTTACCAACATAAAACAATTCATCTTTATGTGGCTCCATAAGAGCATCTAAAATTTCTTGACTTAGTAAATAAACCCTTGTCCCAGTAGGCGGAACTGAGGCCATTCTTGTCGGAATGACCTTGTCTTCTTGAACAGAATAAACTGCACTAATTCCAATTTCTATTTGTCTAGTATCATGTTTTGTTGTTAATGGATTTGCTTCCCCTCTGACACTAATTATCTTTTGAATTGGATGCCTTTCAATGTGGGGGTTTCTCAACTGGATTGAAGTTATTTGTCCTAGAGCATAGGTAGGCAAGCCATCTTGAGAGAACGGTATTACACAAGGATTTCCAACGATACCCTTTTCATAGGCAGTTTCAAGTAACTCAACGTTTAAGGTAAGATTTGTTGAAGGAGATATTACAACCCCAATCCAATCGGCACTTCTAGAGATTCCACTCTCGATTTTTTCTTTGATACTTTCATTCATACCCACCCACACTCCGGTATTCATGCATAGCCAAAAGAACATCAACAGGATTCATTTCAAGATCCAAGACTGCTAAATCAGAGAGTACAATATCCTTTATTTCACTTAACGCTCCTCCGAGATGTTTAACAAACAAATCAGCTAGATATAGGGGATATGGTTCTATTATTCCTGGGAATTTAGATTGATCTTGCAATGCTTTTATAACTAGTGACAAACGAGCTTTATTTTTTGCTACATTTTTTGGTATTTCAACCCTCAAAGCAGGTTGAGATGAGGAAGGTTTGTAATAAATTACATAAAGATCTTCTAATGCCGAGATTATACGACTTACATAATCCTCATAATGTGGTCCAATAAATTTTGCCATTTGAGTTTTTCCACTGAGGTGCCATTTCCCTTCCTCTTTGTATTTTTGAAGCCTGATTGGACCAACAATTTCTTCTGGCTTTAATATAAGAGACAAAAGCGCTTTATCATTGTATGTGTTGAGGGGTATCACTTTTAATAATTCTGGATAATTCTCAATTAAATGCATACAGATTTCATTCCTGCTGCTATATTTGGGTACTCCTGCAAATACTTGGTCGCTTTTGGGAGAGGTTACAACTTTTAGATAGTTTTTTAAGGTATCCTCTGCCCTTTCGATGTAAATATCCCGCAGAGTGCTTGGTATATCCTCACTGTCCAATATCGAAAAAGACATTCCTGTCTTTATTAAGTGAGTTGTTAATGATCCGTCGATAAAGACTACATTATGGGGAGCTTTTGTTGCAAGTTCTAACTCATATGAAAACATTAATCCTGTTGCTAATGTAGAAGTCTTGGATTTATGTTCTACAGGAAAAATCTTTGCTATATGATGAGGTTTTTCCCATAACCGCTTTTCATAAGGAGGTAATCCTTCTACAGCTACTGCTGCTATTCCTACAACGTCTAAAGCTATTTGCTTGCTAATTGCGTATGCTCCATCAACACCACAAACTGTTGGATCAATACCCCGATATTCTAATATTTCCCCACTACTTCTTAATAAGCCTTCCTCATCTAGGTAGTACCTAATGTCTCTTTTTAAACTTTGTAACTTTTTTAGATAACTATCTACTTTTGAAAAAACATCACATCTATACTGTTTAATCATTTCATCAACCATCGCTTCAGGAAGAAAATCAAGATATGTTTGTTTTTTATCTCGCATTTGCATATTTAAATATCGGATTAGATAATATTTTAAGTTTTCTATTATTAATTAACACAAAATTATTTTAGACATGAATTAAAAATAAAGATCCATACTTAAAGAATTTATTTGATCATTCTCCAATAGCCTGCAGGACTATTCTCCTTCTTCTTGGTCTTACATCAAGCTCAACGAAGAATATCTGCTGCCAGATGCCTCTCATCAGTTCACCATCAATGATTGGCAGAACCAAGGACGGCCCAAGCAGAGAAGCCCTCAGATGAGAATGAGCATTGTTGTCAATCAGATCATGCTTATAGCCCTGTCCTCTTGGAACAAGCTCTTTTAATATCCTTTTAAAGTCCTCAAGGAGACCATTTTCATGTTCAATCGTTACAACTGCACCTGTAGCTCCCGGGACAAATATTAAGACTTGTCCATTGGTTATTCCGCTTTCCTCTACAAACCTCTCAACTTCATGTGTTATGTCAATAAGGTCAATTTCTCCCCTTGTGGAAAGGTAAAGCTCCTTTCTTACCACTCTCATACCACCACCCCACGGTAACTCCAACTCCAAAGCCTATTAGGTTTGCGATCATATCATAGTACGAAAAGCATCTACCCGGAACAAATAGCTGGAGGTATTCAAGGACGATAGGCAACACAAGAAGAAAAGCTTTATTATATCCCAGAATTCCCAAAATGAGAAATTCCAAGAAGTGTGCAATTTTATCTCCTCCGCTTATTGGAACTGTAGGAACCCGGGGCATTAGATTAACATAGAAGAGAAAAATCAAATATGCAAAGAGGATTTTGCCCCTCATAGGTGACTCTCCAGCTTCTTCACCTTCTCAACAACTTCAATTGGATCCCTTCCGAAGACATAGACACATGGCTCAATTCCAAAAGCCCCCTTGTCTATCACTGCATCCAGGACTCCTTTTTCTTTAAAAAGCTGGACTATCAGCTCAACAGTTTTATCTTCGTCCCTCTTCTTTTCTTCAATACTTTCCACTTTAAATCCCGCTTTTCTGAGTGCATCTTCTATTTTCTCATTGAATTTTATATTAATGACGCTCCTTATCTCCGGGACAACCTTTGAGAGTTCAAGAAGAATCTTGGCTGTATGCCTGCTCACGCCGAATTCCGGTGGTAAAGCAAAAGCTTTTCCCTTTACAACTGTTATCCTCCCAGGAACTGCTGCCACATCACTGAAATCTTTAGGTTCTGGTAAAGCGTAAGCTATGTTGCTTCTAATTTCGGGAATCAGTTGAAGGAACTTTTCGTCTTGCAAGAGTTCACTTAATGCTAAATTCAGTCTTTCCAGTACGTCACTTCTTGAGGGTGTTGCTATAAAAATCTCCCTGCAAACGGATTCCTCAACTCCAGCATATTCTGCATAGTATTTGCAGAGAAATCCGCTATGGAAAAGCTCAAAGAACTTCCTCGATGTGAACTTTATAATCTCACCTCTATCCGCTCCATAGAGTATAAGATTTGCAATTTCCCCTGCAATTTCATCAAGCTTGTTCTCCAAATCTTTTTCCAGCTTTTTATATTTCCCCGCCAAATATTTACTAACCATGGCTTGAGTTATTCCCAAGTACTCGGCTATTTTTGCTTGGGTAAGTCCCTCTTCATAGAGCTTTTGGGCAACTTTGGCCCTTAAAACTGGCATTATTACTTCAACCCAAAAGACACACGGTGTTTTCATCTCTCCCCCCATTTTTGATTTTTAAAACCGGATTATAAATGTATCCCCTACGGTTATAAACAAATTTGTGTTAAAAAAGCTTTAAATAAGTGTAAAAATTTACACGAGAAGGGCTTTTATGCAAGGATGGAAAGGTCGGGATGTCGTAAGCATTAGAGATTTTTCTAAGGAAGACATTGAATACGTGTTGAACACTGCAGAAAGGCTTGAGAGAGAACTCAAGGAAAAAGGTTCTCTTGAATATGCAAAGGGAAAAATTCTGGCAACGCTTTTCTTTGAGCCGTCAACAAGAACGAGATTGAGCTTTGAGAGTGCAATGCATCGATTGGGAGGCTCAGTTATTGGATTCGCGGAGGCATCAACAAGCAGTGTAAAAAAGGGAGAAAGCCTCAGAGACACAATCAAAACAGTTGAGCAGTACAGCGATGTTATTGTAATAAGGCATCCAAAGGAAGGAGCTGCAAGATTGGCGGCTGAAGTAGCAGAAATCCCAGTTATCAATGCCGGTGATGGAAGCAATCAGCACCCAACACAAACATTACTTGACCTCTACACAATAAAGCGTGAATTTGGGAAGATTGACGGGCTTAAAATTGCTCTTCTTGGTGATTTAAAGTATGGAAGAACTGTGCACAGCCTTAGTGAGGCTTTAAGTCATTATGATGTAGAGCTCTACTTAATATCCCCAGGTCTCCTCAGGATGCCAAGACACATAGTTGAAGAGCTAAAAGAGAAAGGGGTGAAGGTTTACGAAACAAGCGACTTAGAAAGCGTAATTGGAGAGCTTGATGTTCTTTATGTAACAAGAATCCAGAAGGAAAGATTTCCAGACGAGCAGGAATATCTGAAAGTTAAAGGGAGCTACGTCATTGATTTAGAGATTCTAAAGAAAGCCAAGGAAACGCTGAAGATCATGCATCCACTTCCAAGGGTTGATGAAATACATCCAAGCGTCGACTCAACAAAGCATGCCATCTACTTTAGACAGGTCTTCTCTGGGATTCCAGTGAGAATGGCTCTCTTAGCTCTTACCCTGGGGGTGATTGAATGAGCGAGCTTAAGGTTTCTGCAATTAAAGAAGGAACCGTAATCGACCACATTCCAGCAGGAAAAGGGCTCAAAGTTATTGAGATCCTCAATTTAGATGCATTAAACGGTGGAACAGTGCTTTTAGCTATGAACGTCCACAGCAAAAAGCTTGGGAGAAAAGATATTGTAAAAGTTGAGGGGAAGTACCTCAGCGAAGAAGAGGTTAACAAAATAGCACTAATTGCTCCAACCGCCACTGTAAACATCATAAGAGATTATAGAGTTGCAGAGAAGTTTAACGTCGAAGTTCCAGAAAAGATAAGCGGGATTCTGAGATGTGCAAACCCGAACTGCATAAGCAACCATGAATATGTGGTTCCAAAGTTCTACGTTATATCAAAAGAGCCGCTAAAGGTTCGCTGTCACTACTGCGAGAGGACTATGGAAGAGGAGGAGATATTGGCAAATCTCTAAGCTTTACTTCTATTTTTATTCTTTTTAACTACCAAAAGCTTTATATTAACCCTCATCTTTTTTCCTATGGGGAGTAGTATGAAACAGGTAAGGATTTTTACCTTCTTGATGATTGTGATCCTCTCCTCAGGGTGCATCTCCGTCGAAACATCTTTTCATTCCCATAACCACAACTATCCAATCAAGGTTTTTGTTCAAATCGAGGAAGAAAATGCCATTTTTGAGATTGCAAAATTTGAACTGACGGTTGGTAATGTGACCATTGACAGGCTGGACACTCCAGTCTTTGTTGGGAGGGTTGGAATAGATAACGGAAAAGTCCCCATAGTGTTCACAGTAAAGGGAAGCCTCATAAACTGGTACGGAAAGAGTTTCAAAGTAAAAGAACTCCTCTCTACAATTTTCAATGCAACAAGCTATGATGAAATTTTGATAACATTAAAAATCTACAAGGAAGATGACACTTTCAGAGTTGGGATTGATGAGAAGAAATCTGGGATCATTGGAAGGGATGTTCCAGAAGAAGTATTTCTAAGACCAGAGGAAGCTCTTCTGAAGAGAGCCAAAGGAACAGAATTTTATGGAGAGTTGAAAGAAGAGATAAGGGAAAATGAAAGGATAAGGAGCAAACTGCTGGATGAATACAAGAGAACCGGCAATCTAACATATCTTAAGAGCTATAGAGACTCCTTTTATGCCGTTAGGGTTTTTGGAGAGCTTGCAAAATGGAGGAGGCTGAGTGAGGTCGAGTACAAGATCCTTTTAGCAGAACTGAAAGCAAATAACGCCTACTACTCTCACTACACTTCTCCAACAAAAGATTTCTCTGCACTTGTCTTTTCAGATGATTCTCCATATTATTCAACGTTTAGGATGAAGGATTCGTTAAATTCTTCCCTGCCTTTTATATACTACACGGGCAGGGGATTCAATCTTTATCCGGTAACAGCCATCCACTGGGCTGAGATATACTTTCAGAGAGGACAGAATGAAAAAGCCCTGCAAATACTAAAAGAGCTCAGCTGGTATGCTCAGTACGGAGAGTACAATGGAAAAGAGTACGTGCTCTTCAAGAATTATTTCCACTTTGAAAACTCCTCTATCCCATGGGTTTCCGGGTATGCCCAAGGAATGGGTGCCGGGGTTTATGCAATCGCTTACAACCTGACGGGCAATGAAACCTACTTAAGGATAGCTAAGGGATTGGTGAATTCCTTTGATTTGCCTCCAAGAATGAACGGCTTTGTTTCACATACAAAGTATGGAGACTGGTACCTTGAATACAACTACAACTCAAACGAGCTTGTTCTAAATGGACACATCATAGCTCTGCAGGGGCTTTACTATTACTGGCAGGTAACCCATGACGAAAAAGCCTGGCTGCTTTTCCAAAGGGGTGTTCAGGCTGTGAGAAATGCACTCCCTATATTTGATACAGGCTCATGGTCAAGATATTCAAACATTCACGGAGACGCCAGCGAGTTCTATCACCGTCTGCATATTAGACTCTTGAAGTGGCTCTATGATGTTACCGGGGACAAATACTTCCTTGAATATGCAAGAAAATGGAACGACTACCTCATGATTAGAGGTCTGAAACCAGAAAAGATTTAGGTGGGCAAATGAGGGAGAAAGCTTTAATCTTGGTCTTTATGCTGCTAACATCTTCTCTCTTTGCTATATATGAAAATGCAGAAAATCGAATTTCAGCTCAAACAGAGGATCCAGAGCTTATCGCTCTTCTGCAAGAGAACGAGAATGTTGTGCTTGGCAACTTCATTTCATTTCTCAGCGCCGTGAATCCTCTTTACTTAATCTCAAGTTTTGAGGCCTCTTATCCCCTTTTAGTGTTTTCAAAGATAAAGCTAACCCCAGAGAGAAATAAAATCTTAAAAGCAACACTAAGAGCAAACAATGAATTCTATTCTCACTATTTATCGCCGCTCAAAAGCTTCTATGCAGTTTCATTTACAAGCTCCGCACCGTATAATAGCGTATTTCTTGCAAACTCAAGCTTCAAAAGTGCCTTGCCCTATGTACACTACAACTTCAGAGGATTAGTTCTTTATCCAGTTACAGCACTTCACTGGGCCGATGTCTATTTCCAGATGGGTAAAGAAGAGAATGCCATGGAGATATTAAGGGAACTTCAGTCGTATTTAGTCACGAAGAATTACCAGGGATTAGAATACGCAGTTTTTGAGAACTACTTCCACTTCGAGAACTCTTCAATTCCCTGGATTTCAGGCTATGCTCAAGGATTAGGTGCTGGTCTGTATGCAAGAGCTTACAACATCACAAAAAACGAGAGCTACCTAAGAACTGCCCAGCTCCTAATGAACTCATTCAGAATTCCTTACAGCAAAGGAGGATTTATTGTGAATTCAACCTATGGACTTTGGATTTTGGAATATGCCTACAACTCAAACGAACTTGTGCTGAATGGGCATATAATAGCCCTCCAGGGTGTTTACTACTATTGGGAAATCACAAACGACACCTATGCAAAATGGGTTTTTGATGAAGGGATAAAAGCTGTGGAAAAAGCTCTTCCAGACTTTGATGAAAACGGATGGAGCCTGTACTCAAACATTCATGGCAGAGCTATGAAAAATTACCACGAACTCCACATCCAGCTTTTGGAATGGCTCTATGAAAAAACAAAGAATGAAAAATTTAAAGAATACGCAGAAAAATGGAGAAAATCACTCCAAAATGTGAGGTAGCGCTCTAATCACTGGCAGGCTTATTAAGATTCCTCCAATTATATCCACGGCACTTTGAACTGCATTTGGGATCGCTATCACAAGCCAAAATGGAATGTGGAACCACTCTTCAATCTTTGGAATAACCTGCTCCCTCGGAATGCCGAGCCATATTGGAAGCGCATAATAGTAGTTCAGTCCAACCATGAGAGGTATCCTAATCGCAATGCTGATCAGATAAGCAGAAACGATAAATGCAATGAGCTGCTTTTCTGTATAACTGTCGGGACTGAATTTTGTAAGTTTTTTCGCAGTCTCAAGACCTAAGATTACGCTGAGCGTTGCAAAGAACTTCATGCTGGCACCGAGCCATGATGCTGGAGACACTATGCTGAGTCCAATGAAGAGCAACGCTAAGGATACCAAGGAACTTGCAAAGCCCAATAAGAGATAAACAACAACTATTGGTATTGCAACTAAGTCTATCGTCATTCCCCACTGAGTTGGCACTTTGAGTGGAGAAACATTTAGCATTAAACTGAGAGCCAGCATTATTCCGATTAGAGCTATCTCCCTTGATTTCATTCACACCACCATTACCAGTTTTGTTCCATAATTTATAAAATTTTGTTCCAAAAATAGAACAATTAAATGGAACACATTTGAGAAGCAAATCCTTTATAGTCCCTTGAACGAGTTTTCATAGGTGGTTCGAAATGAGAATTCCAGAAGATGTTAGAAAGGACATTCCCCTTACACAGGAAGTTATATATTTCGACAATACCGCCACAAGTTTGACCCCAATTCCTGTTGTCAAAGCTATGGACGAGTACTACCTCAAATACAGGGCGAACGTTCACAGGGGTGTTCACAAGCTTTCTCAAATGGCAACGCACAAATACGAGGAATCAAGAAAAATCGTTGCAGACTTCATTGGTGCAAAATTCGAAGAGATAGTTTTCACAAAAAACACAAGTGAAAGCCTAAACTTGGTTGCCCTTGGACTGGAATGGAAGAAAGGAGACAGAATAGTGACAACACCCTACGAGCACCACTCCGACCTGCTTCCATGGCAGAGGGTTGCGAGAAAGTACGGAGCAAAGCTTGAGATTATTGAAGGGGATGATGAGGGAAACCTCGATTTGAGCGACGCAGAAAAAAAGATTAAAGGTGCAAAGCTCGTTGCAGTTCAGCATGTTTCTAATGCCTTAGGAGTTATCCATGAGGTTGAGGAAATCGGCAAGATGGCAAAAGAAGAGGGAGCGATATTTGTTGTGGACGCGGCACAAAGCGTTGGACACATGGAAGTTGATGTAAGAAAAATTCACGCAGATTTCTTGGCTTTCTCTGGACATAAAGGTCCGTTGGGACCAACAGGCATTGGAGTTCTGTACATTAATGAGGAGATGTTTGATATCTTTGATCCACCACTTGTAGGAGGGGGAACCATTGAAGACGTTGACCTCTGCTGCTACAAGCTTACGGCTCCCCCAGAGAGATACGAAGCAGGGACTCCAAACATCGGCGGAGCAATAGGATTAGCGGCAGGAATTAAGTACATTGAAAAGATCGGGCTCGATAAAATTGAAAAACAGGAGCACAAGCTCGTTAAAAGAACTACTGAAGGTTTAACAGAGCTTGAAATTCCATGGTATGGGCCGAGAAACTTGAAAAAACACGCTGGAGTTGTTAGCTTCAATGTGCCACCCTTGCATCCACATGATGTCGCTGCCATACTGGATGAGCACAACATAATGGTCCGCTCTGGACACCACTGTGCCCTGCCGGTGATGAAGCGCCTGGGAATAAACGGGACGGTGAGAGCTTCATTCCATGTCTACAACAGCATTGAAGAGGTTGAAACGTTCTTAGGCGTCATGGAAGAGCTCGTTAAAAGCTTGCGTTAGCTTCTCTCCTCTGATTTTTCATTTAGCGCAAACTTTTTTATCCTGACATTCCAACTTTATTCGGTGATTCTTATGCTCATTGCAAGACCATGTACAAGCATGAAAGCCATAAACATAACCCCAGAGGAAAAATACGACATCGATATGGAAGAACTCTGTGAGTGCTTAGCTGAAAGAGGTTTTCAAATTAAGAGGGTCACACGGTTCTTAGCTTTAGTTAAGAAAAAGTACGATATAAGTGTATTCCCAAGCGGAAAAGTCATTGTAAAAGATACCGATGACAAGGAAGAAGCCCTGAAAATAGCAAAGGAGATTTACGAGTGCATGGAGCCATACAGGGTGATTTGATGTTCACAAAAGAACTCATTGCAGAAAAAGTTAGAGAAATTAGAGAAAAGCACGGCTTTGAGAACGTTCCCTTTTTTATTGATGATGTCATCTATGACAGCGAAGGGGATAAGCTGTTCATTATAGCGAGGGACAGGAGCGACAAAAGTGCAATCATAGGAAACAGCTTTGTGATTGGGAAGCTCAAGGAAGAGCTCGGGGTAAAACAGGTTACCGTATATTCCAAACTTGATCTGCTGATTAAGAGAAAAAAAGTTAGGGAGAATATTGAGAGGATTAAGGGCACACATTTGGAGTTTTTAAATCCTATACTTGAAGCTGAACTTAACTTTCCCCCAAGGAAATGGCCAGAGCTTAAGAATAATGGGGAAGCTCTGGTTTTCTTAAGCTTCAACGCTAAAGCAATGGTTGGCTTTGCCAAAAAAGTCGGATTAACCCCTGTAAAAGTCGGGATCAAATACGCTTTTCCGAAATGGGAGTATGAAGCGATTGAAGGCTCACCGAGAGAAGTCCTGTTTCCGGATGAAGACAAGCTAATAGAGATTGCAAAGGAGAGAGGTTTGAGGATTATAATTTCTGACTTTCCCTTTGATTTGAAGTTTAAAGAAAACATTGCACTTTTAAATCCGCTCCGATTTTTGCACATGGGGTTCTTTGAGGCGAAGTACTTCTTTGGCTTTGAAAAGCCCGTGATTCTTGATAAAAGGGCATTAATTGACTTTGTAGTCAGCTATGTTTATGAGGGCCTCATGGAGTCAACCGATGGTGCAAATTTAATTTGGAGAGGATGGAGAAGATAATCCGGGGTGATAATATGATTATCGGTGTCGTTGGGAAGATAGCAGCCGGAAAAACCACAATTGCGAAGTTTCTTGAGGAAAACGGCTTCTGCAGAATTTCATGTAGCGATCCCCTTATAGATTTGCTGACCCATAATGTTGATGCTTACTCCCAGATTCCCGAACTTCCACAGAAAGCCGAGCCAACAAGAGATAAGCTGATTGAATATGGGAGGTACCTAAAGGAAACCTATGGGGAGGACATTTTAATCAGACTGGCTTTGGATAAAATGAGGCATTGCAAAGATGTTGTCATTGATGGCGTCCGCTCAAGAGGGGAAATTGGAGCTATAAAGCGTAGAGGAGGTGCCATTATTTACGTTGAGGCAAAACCCGAGCTTAGATACGAAAGACTTGTGAGAAGGAAAGCAGAAAAAGACAAGGCTATTAACAGCTTTGATGACTTCAAAAGGATGGATGATGAAGAGGAGAGGCTTTACCATACGAGCAAGCTTAAAGACCTGGCAGATTTTGTGATTGCGAATGAAGGAACTTTGGGGGATTTAAGAAAAGAAGTTAAGAAAATCCTTGAATTTTTGAACACACTTGTAGTTATTGCTCCCTGCCTGCTTAGTCCTTTCACAGTTTACAGGGGTCCAAAAGAAAAGGAATATAGAGCTGCTTCAGCCCTGATGAGGTTCTTTGGGAAGTATCACTACCTTAAAATTTTGGCTTATCCGTGTCCAGAATTTATTCTTCTTGGTTTTCCAAGGCTGCCGGCAAGCAAGGAAGTCTATGAAAAGCTTGGCATGAGAGAATATGCCAAGAAAGTTGCTGAGTTCATAGTTAGGAGCATCGGGGAAGAGCAGCCTTCACGGGTAATTCTCATTGGAGTAAAAGGATCCCCAACATGTGGGGTCTTCCACACGACATCAAGCGACCCGGAAGAGTACCCCTATGAGAAAATGGAGGAATTCAAAAAGCTGAGCAAGAAAGAGAGGTTTAAATTAGCAGCAGAGATTGCCAAGGACTTTAAGGTTATTGAGGGGGAGGGAACTCTGTTTGAGCTGTTAAAGAGAAAGATTGAAGGAATTTACCTGGAGTTTGATAAAGATAATTTAGAGGGGAGTTTGAGGAGGATAGAGAAAGCTCTTAGGGATGAATTATGAGAACGCTTATAATTTACGTATCTATTCATCACAAAAACACAGAAAAGATAGCGAAGGTCATCGGGGATGTTCTAAATGCTCGACTTGTTAAGCCTTGGGCAGTTAAGCCAGAAGAAATTTTAGACTATGATTTGGTAGGTTTTGGTTCTGGAATATACTGGTGGAGGCATCACTGGGCACTCCTCAAGCTTGTTGATGATCTTCCAAAAATGGAAGGGAAAAAGGCGTTTATCTTCTCAACAGCAGGAATGAATATTCCATGGTACAACCATAGAGCTTTGAGAAAAAAGCTCAAGGAAAAAGGCTTCCAAATAGTTGGTGAGTTCTCATGCAGAGGCTGGGACACAAACGGCTGGCTCGCGAAGATTGGGGGTATAAACAGAGGACATCCCAATGAGAAAGACTTAGAGAGAGCGAGAAGATTTGCTGAGAAGTTGAAAGAGAATGAATAAAGTAAAAATACAACTTTACAAAGCCATATTATTGAGTTGACACAAACTTGTCTCCACACACAGTTATTACTCCGATAGTTTCCCAAGGGATTGCATGATAGCAGGACCCAGCTTTAAGTGTAAAGTAGTCTTCATCAAATAGATCAAATAACATTCCAGTAACGGTTGTCCTATTTTTTAGTCTGACGGTTAAAACAGGGAGCCGGGAAAATTTTAGGTTTAATTTTAGATTTCCAAAATAGGGAAAGTGCTCTGTTTTCTATCCTTTAATTATAAGCCGCAAGAAAAGGACATATAGAACCAACAAGGCTATCAAGTCCTGCTGTCAAAGTTATTTTAACGAAACCATAATTGCTCCAGCAACAATCAGTAATGCCCCAATCAAAGTCCTTATTGTAACCTCCTCTTTAAAGATAAACCACGCAAAGAGTACCGCAAATACAATGCTCAACCTGTCTATTGCAACGACTGTTGAAACATTTCCATTTTTCAATGCCATAAAATAAAAAAGCCAGCTCAAAGCTCCAGCAACTCCAGATAGCATTATGAAAATCCAAAAGCGCGTATTGAGATTCAGGTCTAGCTTTCCTGTTGCAAGTGAAAAGAACAGCAGAAAGAAAAACATCACACCAGCCCTTATTGTTGTTGCTAGCGTTGAATCAACGTTTTCAAGACCTAACTTTCCAAAAATTGCCACCAAAGCTGCAAACAGTGCCGAAAGCAGAGCATAAAAAATGTAGGTAGTCATACTAAGCCTCCCTTATTGCTCTCTCCACTACTTCCTTCGCTTTTCTCATCAGCTCCTCCGCTTTCTCTTTCGTGTGAGCCTCAAGTGTAATCCTCATTATCGGCTCTGTTCCGCTCGGTCTAAAGAGAATCCACCAGTCAGAGTTCTCAATTCTTATCCCATCAATGTCGATTAACTTTTCATACTCAAAGCTCTTCAGAGCTTCCCTTTCAATTATCTCCATGGCTTTTTTCTTCTTCTCGTTGGGACAAGGTATCTTTGCCCTCATTGTAACATATCTCGGCACTTCCTTGGCTAATTCACTCAAAGGCCCAAGCTTGTCAATCATCTCTAAGACTAAAGCCCCCGCAAAAATTCCATCTGGAGTTAAGTTCCACTGGGGTATTATCCAAGTTCCACTTGGCTCACCGCCAAAGACTGCATTTTCCTTAACTATGCCTTCCGCAACAGCAACGTCTCCAACTTTTACCCTAACAACTTCTCCTCCCAAGGGCATAATGTAATCGTCCAAAGCAAAGCCGGCATCAACCGTTGTGATTATCCTTCCTTTTCCAAACTTCCTCAGCATGTAGCCTGAGATTAAGCTCAGCGTAACTTCATATTCAACAAAGTTGCCCTGATCATCAACGACACCAATTCTGTCAGCATCCCCATCATGGGCAATGCCGACATCAGCTTTCATTACTTTCACAGTTTTGGCAAGCCACTCAAGGCTCTTCGCATTCGGCTCCAGCTCACGGACAAAGTATCCCGAAGGATGAGCATTGAGGCTTATAACTCTGTTGCCGAGCTCCCTCTGAAGATAGGGGCTAACAAGAGAACCTGCACCGTTTCCCGAATCGAGGACAACAGTGTAGGAAGTTTCAAGCTCAATTATATCCAAAATCTTCTTAATGTATTCCCCTTTCGGATCTGCATGGCTCAGCTTTCCAATTTCATTCCAGGCGACTTTTCTAAAGCTTTCACTCTCAAGGATTTTCTCAAGCTCATTTTCCATCTCACTCGTGTATGCCATTCCATTGGGTTGCCAGACCTTGATTCCATTGTATTCGGGCGGATTGTGCGAGGCTGTGATAGTTACTCCAGCATCCGCTTCGTAAAGCTTTATCGCAAAGCCCGTCAAAGGTGTTGGAGAGATGCCAATATCAATGACATCAACACCTGTACTTAAAAGCCCCGAGATCAGTGCATTCTTCAGCATCTCTCCAGAAGTCCTCGTATCAATCCCAACGATAACTTTTCCCCCACCGAGATAAGTTCCCAAAGCCTTTCCAACTTTTAAAGCTAATTCCGGGGTGAGCCTTTCGTTTACGATTTCCCTTATTCCGCTCGTGCC
This sequence comes from Thermococcus barophilus MP, assembly GCF_000151105.2. Lineage (NCBI taxonomy): Archaea > Methanobacteriati > Methanobacteriota > Thermococci > Thermococcales > Thermococcaceae > Thermococcus > Thermococcus barophilus. The sequence goes on from NC_014804.1 coordinate 1,254,371, forward strand.
GAAGTACTTCCCCATAGGGATCACCGTAAAGCTTTTGTAAAAAAGTTTTTGAAGGAGGGATTTAATATTTTCCCTCACTTCTTCACGAGCCTGTAGATTCCTACAGAGACCTTATAGGAATCAACGTTCATTGGAGCCTTATAATCAACTCTAACCTGAAATCTCTGAGAAGACCCATAGATGAGCTTTCCTGTCTCTGATTCGGTCAAAACGTTCCCGTTATCGTCGAGAATAACTATTTTCTCGACTGTGCCTTCACTTTCCGCCTTTATCAGGTACTTTCCGGGCTCAAGGACGTTGGAGAGGTAGAAGACGTCTCCGCTGACGGTTTCGCTCTTGACCTCGACAGGAACCTGGTCGTAGGCGTTTTCGTAGTAGTACTGCATCCCAAAGACCCCGATGATGCCAATGAGTATCAGCAGAAAGAACCCACCGACGAGTTTCTTGATAATCCCCATTTTCTCACCTCCCCATCATTTTTACCAGCTTCCAGCCGGCCCATACAATGAAACCGGCAAAGGCTATGAAAACGAAAAGGCCGAGGAGTGGGGCCAAAACGTGAAGCCCCGTGAGGAAATCTTCCACTCTAACCACCGGAGGTCGAGTTAAACGACTCGTAGCAGGCTCTTGCTTCGAGGTACTTCGCATAAGCCTCCTCAAGGACTTCCTGACTTGCGTTTGCCTGCTGAAGTGATGTGACGTTGTTATAGGCATTGACAAAGAGCCTGTATGCTTCATCCTTGGTTGCCAGGCATGCAGAGGTTCCGTTCGACGGCGGAGCAAAGTCCGTTTCGCCTTGGAACTCGTCAAAGGTTCCATCGAAGTCGTGGTCATGGAGGTCTGGCTTTCCGTCGAAGTCTATATCGCGCTCGTCTATTGCCCCATCGGAGTTTATGTCCCATGCATCCACCTTCCCGTCTCCATTGATGTCGTAGAGGTCGGGAATGCCATCGCCCGTAACGTCCCAGGCATAGCTCTCCACGCCGTTGAGGGCTGTTTTCCAGGTATCTGTCCTGCCGTTGTAGTCCTCATCCAGGTAGGCGGTGTCGTAGTTCCCGTCTCCCGTGGTGTCGAGATAGATGGCGTCGATTTTCCCGTCCTTATTCCTGTCCGCGAAGATTATGTAGGTCGAGTTCACCCGGATGGCGTCAATGCCGTCCCCCATGTATACGTCGGGGCTTTCATCGCCATCGGTGTCGCTCCAGCCCTTTTCCTGAACCTGGGATTCGCTCTGGCCCTTTTCGGGGGCTTTGATGTTCTTGGCGTTGTCAATTACCTTATCTATGACCTCTGGATTGGAAAGGTAGATGTAGCCGGCGGCGAGCAGAAGGAGTACAATGAGTATCGCCGTTCCCTTACCCATTCTTGCTCACCTCCACGAAGTTCGCCCCGCCGAGCCAGCCGCCACCCACGCGCTTGAACTTCTTCCCGGTCTCGTAGTCCTCGTAGATGCCTGGCGTTGACGTCTCGTGGAGAACGTATCCGTTCCAGGTGAACCAGCCCTGGTTCCTCTCCTCTATCTTCTTGCGCAGGTTTATAAGAGAGCCAACCGTCGCGTCGGCCATGTTCCCGAAGTAGCCCGTTGGATCGAGGAGCTTCCCTATCTTGGTCGCCCCGTCGAGAACTATGATCGAGACCTTCGTCCTCTCGTCGAGGTTCATCTTCTTCACTTCGTTGGCGTGATCCATGAGGGCTTTTGCATCGAGAGCAACCAGGTATATCTTCGTAGGAGTCGTGAAGAACTTGACCTTCTCCGCACCCTTCAGCTTGACGGTATTCCCGGCGGTTTCAAAGTTGGTCGCCACGAACTGCGCCCAGTCCAAGGCTCCCCCCGAACCGTACTGTCCGCCAACGAGCCATTTGGGCGGATTCAAAACGCCCGTAAGTATCGCGTTCATCGTTGCAGTTTTTTCCGCCTCGCTCTTCGAGTTCTCGTATATGAAGTTCCTCATGGCGATGTCCCTGGCTATGGGGTCGTACCTGTATTTGATAGCTATCTGTCTGAGCTGATACCTCTTTTCAGGGTCATCCTTGAAGATGGAGAGGTAGTCGTTGATCTTCTGGTTCTGATAGACCTTCCCCTCCATGTATGCGTTCATCTCCTCCGCCATTCTCCCGGGGTCGTCCCTATATCTGTCGTGAATTGCGTGAAGCTCATCTATGTAAACCTCGTAAACCGAGCGCATTCCGGGGGTGGCTTCTATCATCCTTTTGAGGTAATCTATGTGCCGCTCCATCAGCGATTCAGCCCATTCGAGCTTTTTCTGCTGCACGCAAGCCTCGCAGGTCGCTATATCCGGGTCGTCGCAGTCGGTCAGACCGTCGAGGTCGTTGTCTATGCCGTCTCCGGGCACTTCCTTTGAGATGAAGCTAACCCGAACGCTGTCGGAGGCGAGCAGCTTTTTTGCCGAGTTAATCTCTCCATAGAGGTCAACCTTTAGGATTCCCCCTTTGATCGAAGGGTCATCCACAGAGATTATGTCGGCAATGCTATCGCCGAGCACTTCAACCCTTCTCTTCGAGCCATCTGGAAGCGTGACAACGGCGTAGAGGTTCTCTGCCCCCTTTCCCCTGACATCGGCCCACAGGGATATCGTGAAGTATCCCTCGAAGAGCTGTTTGAGTATAGCCCCATCGCTCGGGGAGTATATCCTCACGGAGTACTCCGCCGGTGACTCATTGACGCCGGCAGTAGAGGTGTTTGATCCTTTTGGAGCCATTAGAGGGAGGGCAGAGCCTGTGACCCGCTCTCCGATAGAGTTTGAAAGAGCCTCGGTTTCCCTCCGGAGTGAGTCGAGGAGCTTCAGATAGTTCGCGTAGGCGTTCTCATCGTACTCAACCCAGCAGTCCGAGTTGGCACCGTGCGTGCATACAACCCGGGAATAGTTCCCATCGTTGTAGCGCTCGTTGTCCCACTTTCCCTGAATCGTTATAGCCAGGAGATAATTTCCGGAGAGCACGTATTTCTCGTAGGAAAACCATGGGTTGGAGCGGTAGTACTTCCCGCTGTCCTCCTGCCGTATCATGGTCGAAAATCTGTAGCAGCTCGGATTTCCTTCGGTGCTCTTTTTTGAATAGAGCATCGCTGGCTCGTCCCTGGCGTTCAGGCACGATAGGGGGCTGTTTATCTCCCTGTCATAAGCCTCTCTGACATCCTCACTGCTGGAGTATCTCCTGAGTTTAACCGTGACCTTGGCGTTGAGGCCATCCTTTCCAGTGTACATCCCGCTGATCGATATCAGGTTGGTGTCGTTGTAGAAGTCAGTTATCCCTATTCCGAGAGCCTCCATTGAGTCTTTAATCGGGTTAAACTCATCCTTCGGCAGCCCGCTGACGCTCAGGGGGCCCAATGAGGCTGTGTAAAGGAAAATGAGAACCAGAGAACCAAAAATAATCCTTAATCTCAACTTTTTCTCCTCCGCATCACATTTATCACGTATTTTATACACAGGAGAAAGACTATGAAAATCGCCAGTAATATAAGAGTTCCAATCAGGTGCCCAGTCAGGTATTCATGGGACGATTCCAAAGTCATTCCTCCCCGAAAGAAACCATCTCGCAGAATAGCGGGACAGTTTTTCTTTTTTGGTGTTATGCACTCTTGGGTAATAAACCTTTCGGAAAAGAAAATTCAGAGTTGAAATAACTAAACATAACTTGAACGAAGATTTTTCGCCAACTCAATAAGATTTTTAGCCCTCTCAAAATCAATATCATTCTTTGTTTTCCCATCTTTTTTTATCCATGTCCCCACTATGAAGCCATCAGCATACTTCCACAGCTTTGGAAGGTTGTCGTAGGTTGTACCTGAGCCTACAATAACTGGAACTGGTGAAATTTTCTTTGCTTTTTTAAGTTTCTCAACATCAACTTCCATTCCAGTTGCCTTTCCACTGATAATTACAGCATCAGCCAAGCCCCTCTCAACTGTATCCCTCAGCGCATCTTCAAATTCCCCAAAGTGATATGCGTGCTTAACGTGCACATCGGCAAAAACCTTTATTCTGCTTGGCAAAAGCTTCCTCAGCTTTGCCAGCTCATGGGCGATTCCCTCAATGATGCCCTGGTCTGTATAGGCTATGCCGCTCAGCACGTTCACCCTTATGAAGTCCGCCTTCACGGCATAGGCTATTGAATAAGCAGCTATCGCATCATTCCTCAGGACGTTTATACCAAGGGGGAGTGAAACCTCCTCGCGAACAGCCTTAGCTACTACAGTAAAGGCAGCAACAGTTGTCTTGTCCACATACTTCGGAAAAGGCACATCCCCAAAGTTCTCCACCATCACCGCATCAAAGCCTGCCTTTTCGAGCTTTTTAGCTTCATTTACAGCATGCTCTATGACCCTACCAAAGTCCCCATTGTATAGGTAGGAGCCCGGCAGGGGTTTGAGGTGAACCATCCCAATCAGAACTTTTCGCTCGAAGTCCATTGTATCACCTAAAGATAAAAAGAAACACAAGGATAGTTAAGGATTTTGGAGATTAAGAGAGAAGTAACTAAAACAAGCATTGATTATGGATCATGGTAATTTCTTCATAAATTTCAAATTTACTTCAGCATGGTTCCACATTATTTTAATATAATTTATGAAAAATTTGACGTTTTTCTAAATTTTTGCCCGAAAATTATAAATATTTCAACAACAACGATACAATGAATAAACATCAGAGCTTTTAGAATCATTCTGCAGGTTTAAAAGTAGCAACCAAACTAATGCAAGAGTTTGCTGTTCTGGCAAACCCTTGCAGACATTACTATGGAGTGTGGTAATATGTGCCTTCGAAGGAAACTATCCATACCTCTTGTGTTTTTAGCATTATTTAGCTTTATTATTCCAGAGATCTATGCAGGAGATGCTGATCTTACGGAAGCAATTCCAGGGGCTGTTATCAAGGATGATGAGATAATAGTGGGGGACAGAGGAGACTATCTGCTTATGTATGAAGATGAAAAAGGAAACCTACTTTACCAATTTGGTAGAAACTATGAAATATGGGATGAGATCACTGCGGGGGATGTGAACGGCGATGGTAAAGCAGAAATCATTCATGGCGATAGAGATACTGATAAACTGTACATTCTAACTCGAAGTGGACAAATATTGGGAAAGAAAAACGTTGGATTTGAAGCAGGAGATGACATAGCGTGTGGAGATGTCAACAAAGATGGAAAGGATGAGATAATTTTCGCTGACAGAAATGACTGGATTAAAGTTTATGACGAGAACTTCAATGAACTGAGCAAGTTTAAGATCGACTTTTCTGATGAAGATGCAATCGCTTCAGGCGACATAGACGGAGATGGAAAGGATGAGATAATTTGGGGAGACCACAGTAAAAACCTCATAATAGTATATGACATGTACGGGAATTCAATAATGAGTTTCTCAACAGATGATTACTTCGACTTAACAGGAAGAGACGAAATTGCAGTAGGGGATGTCAACCTTGACGGTATTGAAGAGATCGTAGTAGCAACTCGGGATAAAGGTAACTATGGGAAGTCTAAAGGTATTCATGTGTTCAAAGTAGCTGAAGGGAAAGCTTACGAAATTTCGTCCTTTAGAATTGAATATGCCAAGGGGGACAGAATGGCCATTGGAGATGTAAACAGAGATGTTGTTGATGAAATAGTCTGGGCAAGTCGGACTGGAAAAATAAAAGTGTACAATTATCAGGGTGAATTGCTAAATGGGCCTAATGGGTTTTCATCACGCTTTCAGCATGGAGCTGGCTTGGCAGTTGGAGACGTTGATGGCAACTCAATAACAGTTGGTCCCCCAATACACAGCACCATGAGCATAACAAACAAGGTTATCACAGTTATAAATGCACCTCCGGTAGATTTTGATGTCATAAATGAAACAGGAGTATTCTATGCCACTTACATGACCAAAAATACAAGGACGTTGTCAGTATCGGTAAAGGCGGTAAGCGATATTTCTCTTACAGTTGGGGTTAAACTTGGTGTAGGATTGAAAGGAGTGGGAGAGACAGAACTTGGGCTCAAAACAAAGGTGCAGCAGAAATTCGAAGCAACCAGAGGAAGTGAACATGTATTCTCTGAAACTTACGAGATAACAGCAGATATGGCAGATGCTATTCTGCACGTCAGTACTGACTACGATGTCTATGAGTTTCCAATAATAAGTCCCCCAGAGTTGGCGGTTATCAATGGGGAGCAGCAGTATATACTCGTGACAGTACCGAAGGGAAAACCCCATATTCATCTAAGCAACTATAACTCAGATATTCACAGAATTGGAGACATAACAACGTATCCTACAAAGCCAGAAGACCTGCCAAATTATGAAGTAAGTAACGAACTTTTCCACTACACAATCGAAGCTGGTGAAGTGGGAGGGGGCGGAGGATTCTACATGAAAGACGCCAATTGGAAAGAAACAAAAAATACCTTCTCACTCTCGGTATCAATGGAGGCAAAAACATCCGGAAAAATAGGCCTTTTTGGAAGTTATGAGGTGAATCTCCAAGGGAATTACGGAAAAAGCAGGATAACCACCCATAAAGTGTCAATTTCTAATGAAACCAGGGTGCACATAGAATACAATGGAAGGATTGAAGATCGGGATAAATGGTACAACGCAACTGCCATTGCTTACTTAGATAGTGAAGATGGACATTTAGTTCTTGAGTTCATAGTGCCAAGTATGGGTTCATATTACAAAACAAGAAGCCTCAGCCCCTTGGGATTCAGCTATGATCAGATAAAACTGATCTCCAAACCACTTCCAGGGAACATTATAATACCACCCCTTGTGCTGAATATGTTTAGCTCAAGCTGTAAGATAGATGCCTCTCACTCTTCAGGCAAAGCACCATTAAAGGTTGATTTCCAGATATCCACATCAGGAGGGGGAGGAGTAAAGAACTGGACGCTAAGTTTTGGAGATGGGACAGTTTTAAGAAATACCGGAAATGTAAGCACCTTGCTAAGCCACACGTATTCTGAGGAAGGCAACTATAGAGTTACTATGAACATTGAAAATCTATGGGGATACAAAGCAAACTGTAGTAAAGAGATCACAGTTCTTCCAAATAAAGTACCAAAAGCCATGTTTGATATTTCTCCTTCACCAGCAAAGGTTGAAGATGAAGTTAACTTCATAGACAGCTCCGAAGATGAAGATGGCAGTATAGTGAAATGGAACTGGAACTTCGGGGATGGAACAACATCTACAGAGAGAAATCCAAAGCATTCATATTCATCACCAGGAATGTACACAGTGACACTCACAATCGAAGATGACTCAGGGATGAAAGCAAGCTACTCGAAGGGCATTACTATAAATCCCAAGAACCAGCTCCCAACCGCAGACTTCACATTCCTCCCGAAAGAACCAAAAACTGGGGAAACCGTTAACTTTGTTGACAAATCCCACGACAGTGATGGAAATATTGTAAGCTGGAACTGGGACTTTGGAGATGGAACAACCTCAACAAAAAGGGAGCCCATTCATACATATTCCTCTCCGGGAAACTACACGGTAAAGTTGGTTGTTAAAGATGACAAAGGGGGAGAAGACGAAATAGCTATCAACATTGTAGTAAAAGTTGCTCCAACACTCACCGAAACCGAAACAACTTCAAGCAAAACCGAGACACCTACAGAGAGCACCCCAACATCACATAGCACAACTTCAACATCAACCACGTCCTCTTCAAGTGCGAGTTCTCCGCTACCAACAGAGACACAAACGGGCACATGTGGACCAGCCTTTCTGGTGGCATTGATGCTCCTCTCATTAGTTAGCAGAAGGGAGAGGTAGTTTCTCCCTCTTAATATTTTTAAAGCAAATTGCTTCTTTGTGAGTGCAAAGTTTAATATACTCCAGAGTTATTTTAGAAAATCTTTATCCAGATGAAGATGTTCTCTATGCCATAAAAAAGAAGTTCAGCTTGGAAGCAAAGCCCAAATGGTTGGTTGTGACAGATAGAAGAATCCTGTACGTGGATGAAAAGCTCTTAGGAAGATATGAGCTGACAGCTGTTCCATATGAAAAGCTTGAACTTGTTTATGTGAAAGTGGGCAAAATATATTCAGAGTTCTTAATTAGAAAAGAAGATGGGAAAGAAATTAAATTGACAAAAATGGATAAGGAAAAAGCAAGAAAAGCTATAGAAGCCATAAGAGATGCTCTAAACGAGATTGCAGTTGAGCCTGTAACTATTGAAAGAAAGAAGCACCTAATGAGTGAGGAGTGGGTTATCCACAAGCCAAAGGAAGCTGTGAGCAGGTCAATTAGAATGGAACCAAGGAAATTTAGAGAAAAGAGAGAAGAAGATCCTCTTGAGAAGCTCAAGAAGCTAAAAGAGCTTTACGATATGGGTGTTATAACCCAAGAAGAGTACGAAGAAAAAAGGAAAAAGCTCTTAAGGAAGATTTAAGCTTTTCTTTTTAATCCAGAGTCATTTCTCCTTTTTAGGCTTCTCAGCTATCACCATTATTTCGATATCGTCAAAATCTACTTTCCTCTTTCCCCATCTTCCAGCAGTGCCTCCCCAAATGGCTTTTACTTCAAACCCAACCATTTTGAACATTAAGTAAAGCTCTGTAGGGACGTAAACGCGTTCTCTAATCGGGATTTTTGTGCCATCAGGTGCCTCAATTTCTTCAAAGAACGTCATGGTGTTTGGGTCGAAAGTTCCTTTGGTTATGTCCTCGTTTGATGCCCCTTTAATTCTTGAAAGGGCACTTAGGGCAGTCAAAATAAATTTTCCACCAGGCTTTAGGGATTCATAAATATTCTTGAGTATCGCTAAGTCGTGCTCTATTGGGTCGTCACTTGAACCGATTAACGAAAAAGCACCTTCACAGAGGCATATGGCAGCGTCAAATTCCTCCTCACACTTAAACTTCGTAGCGTCTGCTTTTATGAACTCCACTTCAACACCTTCCTTTTGAGCTCGTTTTCTTGCTTCTTCAAGCATTCCTTGAGAAATATCTATTCCAGTTACTCTGTATCCTCTTTTTGCAAGCTCTATTGAGTGCCTTCCGACACCGCAACCAACATCCAATATTTTAGCTCCTTTTGGTAGCTGAAACTCATTTAATAAAAACTCCACTTCCTCTTTTGTGTGTTTAGTAAACGGCTCTTTCAAGTAGTGACGTGCCTCTCTATCAAAAAAATCTTCCCATTCATGTTTTTTCATTGTTATCACATCCGAAGATTTCTTTTTTCGATAATTAAAAAGCTTTGCGGCATTTTAACATGGCCTGAAGCTTAATATACTTGTGAGGTCAAAGCAAAGATATGAACGAGAAACAGAAAAAGATTATTATCTTTCTAATGTTGTTCATCATCACCGGGCCGTTCGCTTTTCTCTGGTTAGCAAGTTTTATGCACAAGGAAAAACCTAAGATTGAGCAACCCAAGGAAGAGAGGAAAAAAGAAAAAGACCCATTTGAATGGAAGAGCATTTGGGACGAAGAATCAGCGCTTTTTGAAGAGGACTATTAAAGACAGCATCAAAACTAAGCCCGTTCCACAGATGGATGTTGAGGGAGATTGAGCTGCAGATTCTGTGACTGTTTGAGTGTGCTTTGGAATCGGCTTTATCCTTGTTAAAATTATCGTTTTGTTGGTTGATTTTCCATAGAGGGTTACGTTTAAAGGCTCAAGCTTTTCCCAGGGCAAACCAGAGTACAAATCTACGCTGAAGCTTGTATTTACAGGAAGACTGACAACTTGGAAATAATAGCCGGTTTTAGACCTCATTAATGGAATTGGTTCGGCCAATTCGGAGATGTTTCCTTTAATCCATAGCTGACCCGTCAAATTAGATGCATTTAACACGAGCAAAAATGCTTCTTCGTTTCCACCCAAATAACGAAGCTTAACTCTGTTGCTTTTCTTTCCATCTGTTTCAACGTAAACATCAACCCAAGCTTTTCGGGCGTCCAGCTTGGGCATCTTAAAAACTATCATATCATCGCTCCATTCAAGGACTTCTGCTCTTACTCCTTCAATAAACACCTTTCCACTTTTTCCAAATCCTGCTCCACCAAGAATGAGTTTCTGACCCGGTTGAGCGATATATGGAGTTATAGACCCAATTAAAGGCTTTTCCTGCTTGCCCTCATAACTGAACACAAGCACTTTGTTTTTAGGGGCTGAGATTTCAGCTTTTCCAGCTTTAACCTGCATCTTAACTCCATAAAGAACATCTCTGTAAATTCCGTCACTCCAATTTAAGCTGAGGGTTAAGTTTTTGCTGTTCACTTTGTTAACAGCAACCAAGACTTTCTCGCTACCAAATTTCCTCTCAAATACCCAAGTGTTGTAATCAACATAAACCGTCTTAAAATCTCCATAAGCGAGAGCGTTGTTCTCTTTTCTGAGCTCTGCAAGAGTTCTGATTATTCTTGCAGCCTCTGTTTGGTTGTCAAACTTCATCATTGGTCTATTATATGGGTCACCCTTTCCCTCTTTGCTGACCAAATAACTTTCATCACCATAGTAAATCACCGGAATGCCTGGCAACGTCATTACTAAGCCCAATGCCATGTGATATCTATCGAGGTTTTTGCCCTCGCTTAGGTATCTGGGCAGATCGTGATTGTCGAGGAAGTTGACTGCCTTGTTTGGATAAACGAAGTGGGAGTAATATTCTTCAAGTTCCCTTGCAAGGGTCTTAAGGCTCCCACCAAAGGCAAACGTCCTCACAATGTCGTTCCTTATTGGAATGCTGAGCTGGGGAGAAACATTGGAATATTGATAAAAGTAGAACATGTCATCGTCCTTTTCAAAGTTAAGCTTGTAGTACTCACCAAAGATAAAGAGAGGCTCCTGCATGTATAAATGAGCATAGAACTGAGTCAACCAGCCTAAGTCCATGTGTTTGACTGCATCAATTCTAAACCCACAAACACCACTCTGAACAAACAAACTCGCACCATCTTTAAGATATTCATCAACCCAAGGGTTCAACTGGTTAAAGTCTGCCAGACCAAAAAGATTCCCATATTTAAGCTCAAACCCCTCCCACACCTTAATGTTGCCGTTGTGATGGTAAATATTCTCCAAGCTTCCCGTGTATGGATTTAACGTTGCATTTTTGCTGTCGGAATAGTAGTTTGTAATAAAGGTTCCATTGTCATAAAGGGAACCAAATTCGCCATCGGTTGCTGGGTTTGAATGATTTGGAACAAAATCGACAATTATACAAATCCCTCTCTTCTCTGCTTCTTTGACTAAGGTATTAAAAACTCTCCAGTTGCCAAAATGTTCCTCTATTCTCTTATAGTCTCTTGTCCAATATCCGTGATAGGGTGCAGAGCCTGATGCCATGCGGTTTATATTGTCGTTAACTGGAGACAGCCACACCATAGAAATCCCCAAGCTTTTGATGTAGTCAAGATTCTCAATTATGCCCTCAAGGTCTCCACCCCAGTAAAGACGATAATTGCTGTGAGTAGGATCGTAAAAAGGATGATTATTGCTCTTATTTCCATCGTAAAAGCGATCCACCATTATCTGGTATATTACACTTTTTTCTGGAATTTGATATGCATAAACAGTTGGCAAAATTAGTAAGAGGGTAAGCAGGACAGCCAACTTTCTCATTGTATCACCAAAAGTGATAGAAAAATGGACTTAAAAAACTTTACATTTAACCTGAAGCATCAGATTCTCTTGATGTCCTCGAACTCTATTGTCGCAATTTTTTCAAGAATGTCGTCGTTTGCAGATTTGATGACTTTCAGCTTATAGGTGCTACCACTTCTCTCCCACTGCATAACTGATGTCGCAATTTCCTCAAACAAATACAAGAACTCCGGGAATTTAGACTGCACCAAACTTTTGTTGATAAAATAGAATGCTATCCTCGTTTTGTTTCCGACGTATCTTGAGATGTTCCTAAGCAACCTTACCCCTCCTCCGTATTCTTTTATTGAATTTATCAGTAAGAGCTTGTGAATTCCCAATACAGGATTATATGCCATTTTAGATGGGCGAACTTTCTCATAAACGGGATTGTAGTACTGAAAATCCAGAGAGTATTTTTCAATATCGATTCTTCCAACTATTTCCCCACTTTCTCTATGACCCCCTATTTTTATAACTGGGATACTGCCAAATCCTTTTATAAGCAAGCCTATGAGCTCCAGCCGAGTTAAGAATTCAGGCAAAGTGTCAGCAATGTCATCAATTATCATTGGAATGTCGTTCTGTCTGCAGTACCTCTCCATTACATATAACAGGATTTCAGGGGATGAAACAGAGGCATATTCGATGAGCACTGTTTCACCGGCTCTCATTTTAGAAAAGATGAATTCAAACCCGTGCTCAGCCACCAGTTACCACCGGAATTAATTTTTGAATCCAAAATATAAATAGTTTGCTAAAATTAACAGGAAATTTATATAATTTTGCCAAAGACAAGTACTCTTGGAGAGAGAAAACTGCCAATCTGCTCCTTTTTCTTTCCAACACTTACAATTGAGCTTATTAATTCAAATATATTGCCTGCGAGCATATTGTCTTTGAACGGTTTAATTTCTCCTCTCTCGATTATATAACCGAGTTCAACTGTCAATGAAAAGTCTCCGCTTACTGGATTTGCTGTGTGCTCTCCAAAGACACGTTTCACAACTACAGCCTTTTCCAGATCCTCCAGGTTTTCATTTTTTCCATCAACGATCACATTGCTGTTTCCAATATGTGGTGTTGTCCTGAAATCCCTAACGGCGTTTCCAGTGCTTTTTGTATCCATGAGTCGAGCATAGGTTTCATCGAAAAGAAAGTTCTTTAAAATGCCTCTCTCAATCAACACAGTTCTTTGAGAAGGATTGCCCTCACCATCAAAAGAATAACTGCCAAGCTTGCCCTCAAGGGTTGCATCATCTATCAGTGTAAATGCCTCACTTGCAATCATATCGCCCAGCTTTGAAAATCTCGAGCGTCTGTGATAAACATTGTCTCCATATAGGTTTGACATTAAAATACTTACAAGAGAAGCCACTGCATGTGGTTCCAAAATAATCTCCCCTTCGTATGAGCTGCTCTTTTTGGCATTATAACTTAGTTCTGCTTCCTCCAAGGCTTTTCCAAGCCCCAGTGAAAGTTCCTCTTCGAGGTCTGGCATTAATCGAAAGCCTTTGTAATAGTTTCCACTTCCGCTTTTTTCTGCTCTTTTGATGATATGGACGCTTACGCTCAGCCCTGTTGTTTTTTCACTCTTCTCTATTCCATTGGAGTTTGCTATCCCGTCTACAGATACACCAAAAGCCATACCGCCAGAAAGGGCATATTCTGAGCCAAGATTCTCCTTTAGCTCCCTCTCTTTTTCAGCTAAAAAGAGAGCAGTTGAATATGCATCGTCAAAACTCATCTCCTCAATTCTTCTGTCATAAAGGGCTTTGACTTTTTTATGTTTATTATCAGTGGAGAAACCATAAAAAGGCACTTCACTAACTTTTGCAAGCTTTATCGTCCTGTTCACGAATCTTTCCAAGCTGTTCTTGTCGTGGTTTACCCCCGTTATGTAAGAGAATCCAACCTTCCCCCTATATCCAATTCTTAATCCAACGCCTGAATGGTATTTGCGCTGGGCTCTCACCAATTCACATCTCTCAACCTTAAAAGAACTGCCTCTCCCTATTTCCCAGTAAATTTCCCACTCAACGTCTTTGTGATTGAGAATTTTAATGAGCTCATCTATCATACTCCCACCGCATAGGAATTATGCAAGAAGCTTAAATGCTTTTGGTAGCAACCATTTTAACATTCCAAATTAATTTGAAGCCAACAGAAGTATTTAATATTCCAAATAATACATACAATCATGGGGACGATGTTATGAAAAGCTACTTTGCTGTTGCGATAATTTTTGTGGTTTTGGCATTACTGTTTGGCACGTTCTCACTGGAAAGATCTAAAAATGCCGCTATCAATGAAAGCTCAGCAACTCATGTAAATTTCTCAAACTCCTGCATTCATCCAGGTTATGGAGAGTTTAACGTGCACAACATATTGTTCAACACATCGGAAAAGCTCCCACCAGAAACGGTATTTAGAGTTGCAATGCCAAGGAACACAACGATAAGGATAAAGGGCATAATATTTGCAAAAGAGTATGCAGTAAAGGAAGCCACCAGCCCTAGAGACGTAAATAAGACAAAATGCTACTATGATGGAAAGGCCAAACTTAAAGCATTCATTGGTGAGCCAAATCTCGGAGATGCATGGAGCACAATTCAAGAAAAGTTAAAAGAACCTGAGGAACTTGAAGTTGAAATTATTCCCAGTGAAGTCGACATTTCTCTGGAAAAGAATGCAACATTCGAGGTTAAAATAAACACAAAAAACGCCGAGGAAGGAAAAACCTACTACATTTATATTGTCGCCTTTGGAGAGAGAGGATGGAAAAGCTGGGCAGAAATTGAAGTCAAAATCTGGAAGATAACAGCATCTTCAACTCCAAGAGGCTAAATTAATCCACCTACCAACGCTCTCGTCAATATATGAGGCCCTCCATCATCCACGGGCACCCACTGACCCTTTCCGCAATAGCCGGGGAACTCAACTTTCAAATCTTTACCAATAGCCCTAATATTCTTGAGAACATCAAGAATTTTTCCGGATAATGCAACATCCCGTATATGAGCCTTAATCTCCCCATTCTCAATTAGATAACCTTCCTTCGCTCCAAACATGAATGTTCCATTGGCTATATCTACTTCCCCACCTTTATCACCAATTAGATACAAACCATGCTTCACCTCACTGAGCATCTCTTCAAAGCTCCAGTCACGAGGCTCAATGTAAGTGTTGCTCATCCTGACCAAGGGCTGATAGTTGTAGCTCTGAGCCCTTCCATGTCCATTTGGCTGCATATTAAGGTAAGTTGCTGTCTCTCTGTCAAGAAGGTACTCATTTAGAACACCATTTTTGATTATCTCAACCCTTTTGGCTTTTATACCTTCATCATCATAAATGTATGAGCCGAATTTTCCTTCCATGGTTGGGTCATCAACAACAGTAAGCTCCTCAACGGCTATTTTCTCTCCAAGTTTTCCCTCTAAGATGCTCTCCCCATTCTTTATTGCATCACCTTCGCTTGCATGTCCCAAGGCTTCATGAATGAACACACCGGCAAGCTCTGGATCCATTATCACATCGAACTCTCCAGAAGGTGGAAGCTGGGCATCCAGAAGAGACTTTGCTTTTTCTTTCACAAAATCTGTCCAGTATTCTAAGTCAACTCTATCGATTATCTCCCATCCACCAGTCCCACCGAAGATTTTCCAGTAGCTCTGCATGTCCTTTCCTTTTTTAGCCGTTGCAGAGAAGCTGAGTCTTATCCTTGGGACTGTAGTTTCAATTTCACTTCCCAGTGAGTTGAAGTAGAACTGCCACTTTAAGCCATCGCCATAAGTCACTTTTCTGTTTACAATTCCATCCCCACTCAGAAACTTATCTACCATTTTCACAAGCTCAAGCTTTTCCTCCAAATCAACATCTGTGAAAGGCTTTTTCGCTTCAATTTCTGCCTTATCCTTTATGGGATCATCCAGATAAACTTTTGAGCCTCCTTTCATAAGTTTCGCTATTTTCATTGCCGTCTCGATTGCTTTTTCAGCCCTTCTCATGTCGTTGGCTGAGGAAAATCCCCATGCTCCTTGAAATGCTCTCACACCAATACCAATTTCCATATTTGAGGAAAGTTCTTCAAGGTGAGAATTTTGCATCTCCAGATGGGTGGCATTTATTTTAACTATCCTCACTTCATAGTAGTTTATTCCATACCGTCTCGCGAGTTCCTCTGCTTTCTTCATCAATCTCTCGATTTCCATGTGTATCACCCTGCAAATCACAGAAAGGGACACCCATTCATAAACCCAAATCAATTTATATCTCTTTCTCCGTGTAATTTATAGAAGAGTGTACCAAAAGGAGAATAAGGCAAGTGGTAGCATGACCCATAGAGAAGAAATACTCCAGTACATCTATAAAAATCCAGGAATAACGTTTCGAAGACTTGCAGAAGAGCTTGGGATAGGGATAGGAAACCTTCAATATCATCTGTACCAGCTTGAAAAAGAAAACAAAATAGTTTCAAAGAAGCTTGGGGGAAAAAGATACATATTTCCCAAGGAATTTGAGAAAGAATACGAACCGTTGCTAATAGCAATCTCCAATGAAACCCAGAGAAAGATACTGCTGTTGCTGGCAGAGAGAGAAATGAACCAGCGGGAAATTGCAGAAAGATTAAAGCTGACTCAGGCAACGATAAACTATCATATGAACGTCCTCAACAAACTGGGCTTGATTGACAGGAGAAAACAGGGGCGAAATGTTGTGTACAGCCTGAAGTGTGACATCGAGGTGATAGTGAGAGTAATCAGTGAATATCGACCAAAGCTGTGGGATAAGCTGGCAGATAAGCTTATTGACCTGATGCTAACCCTAAAGGGTGGTGAATTAAATGATTGATATAATACTCGATGTCGCAATAATTGGTATCGCACTTTTCCTATCCTTCGTCTCGTGGATAGCGTATAAAAAAAGCGGTATGAAAAGCATCTTATTCCTACTTCTTGCCTTTCTGCTCTTTGGAATTAAGAAAACCTTGGAAAACCTTCACATAATAGCGGGAATAAAAGAGAGCACCCTTGATATAGTGGCAACTGTGCTTGAGCTGATGATACTCCTGCTGTTTTTCATAGCGGTCGTAAAGATGGATTAGCGGACTATCAGCAGGGGAGGTTTTATAATTCCGGCAAGCTCCTCCAGCAAGCTCCCAATTCTTGTTTTTCCACTCTTCCCGTAAGCCCCCATAACAACCAAGGAGTATGCTCCACTATTTGCCTCTTTTAGGATCTCATCCTTTGCTATTCCTTCCACGATCTTCATGGAGCAGTTCACATTCTCCTCATGGCAGAGCTCAAGCAGACCTTCCATTATCTCCTTAACACTTTTCTTCATTTCTTTCCATATCTGCTCCTCAAACTTTTTTATTTCTCCAATTTTATCACTTCGCATGCTTAGGTTAAAAGCAATAGCCTTTGCCTCCCTTCGATCGAGAACAGAAAACAAAATTACCTTGGCGTTTTTCTTCTTGGCTATGGCTATAGCGTGAAGTGCAGCTTTCTGACTCCATTTTGATCCATCTATAAGCACCAGTATTCTCATATTCACCACCCAATGTATCTAACCCAGAGTATTCCAACTCCTATAGCGACTGTTGTAATCATTATAACCATACCAGCTTTTAAAAAGTCCCCAAATGTTATTCTAATTCCTTCTCTCTCAGCAATTCCAATAACGACAACGTTTGCAGATGCTCCTATTGCGGTTCCATTCCCTCCTAAACAAGCTCCCAAGCTGAGGGCCCACCAGAGGGGGTAAACGTCCATTGAAGTGCCCATATGCTTTATCAAGGGTATCATTGCAGCTGTTAATGGGATGTTGTCTACAATGGCTGAGGAAAAAGCTGAAAACCACGTAATTGCGAGCAGAGCTTCACCTGAAGTATGCACGTGATTTAACACCCACTCCGCAACTTGTGCTATTGTCCCTGTTTCCTCCAATGCCCCAACGATTATAAATAATCCCCCAAAGAAAAACAGAGCTGGCCACTCAATTTTTTCAAAAATGCCCTCCGGGTCTTCCCGTGTCCACAACAGTATTAGAGAAGCCCCAAGAAGAGCCACAACAGCAGGTTCTATGCCCAATTTGTCATGGAAGAAAAACAAAGCTACCACAAACAGAATTATCGCTACAGACTTCCTAAAAAGCCTTATATCCCTAATTGCAGCTCTTTCATCCAAGCCACGAAGAGTTTGTTTTATCATAACCTTCTTTTTAGGAGTTACCTTAAGGGCGCTGTTGTATGCAAGGTATATTATCAAGACAGTTACAATCAAATCAACTGCCGCTATGGGTCCCATATTACTCAGAAATTCATTGAAGCTTAATTTTGCCGCAGACCCTATCATTATGTTTGGAGGGTCTCCGATCAAGGTTGCAGTTCCACCAATATTGGATGCAAATATCTCAGAAAGCAGAAAAGGAACTGGATTCAGCTCCATTAAGCGGGAAATGTAGAGAAGCATTGGGGTTAACAATAGTACAGTTGTGACGTTATCCAGCACAGAGCTGACTATCGCGGTAACAACAGAGAACAACAGCAAAACTCTAATAGGGCTTCCACGTGCAAGCTTTACAGTCTTTATTGCAACATACTCAAAAAGCCCACTGTTTCTGGCAGTGTTTACAATAATCATCATCCCCATTAAAAGGAACAAGGTGTTCAGATCTAAATATTTGGGAACCCTTTCCCATGGCACTATTTTCAAGAACAGAACCGCCGATGCTCCGAGCATGGCAGCGACTGCCCTATGGATCCTCTCACTAACTACCAGCGCATAAGTAAGGAGGAACACTGCAATTGCCACTGTTTCAGGGTTCATTCTTGTCACCTCAGTACACTATAACCGGAATATCAACATGCTGGACTATCTTTAAAACTACAGGGCTTAACGGGTGAGTTTTTGTAATCTCAGAGCCGTAAGCTTTAGACAATACAAGCATGTCGTGCTTTTCAGCAAGCTTTATAACATCTTCCCCTTTATCCCCAAAGAACAATCTGACTTGAGGACTTATGCCGAGATCTTCAAAATTTTTAGCAATTTTTTCAAGTAACAGCTTTCCATCATTTTCCTCTTTCCTTCTGAACTCCTCACTGATGTCTTTGCCGAGAGTTTGCTCGATCACATGGAACACATGAGCATCAATGATATAAACAAGGATTACCCTTACATCATTATAAGCCGACAGAGTTTCGTAGATTTCGGGCGGAATTTCACCTATAAATCTATCAAGAGGCATTAAAATTGATTTAATTTCTGGAAGCCTCATCTCTTCCTCAGTTAATAGAAATTCCTTGTATTCCTTGAGAATTCTTTCATACCTTCTTCCAGCAATGTTTTTAAATTTTCTTTGAATCAGCGATGAAAACAACCCCATCCATATCCCCTCAGCATTTTATTACAACGACTTAAAGATATTAAATTTATTTGGTGCAATCCTCTAATCTTAGATTCATGAACCACAAGAGCTATTAAATTAAAAATCTTTTTGGATTTGGGGGTGAAATAATGAAAAAGCTGTTGCCGTTCTTGGCGTTAATTCTGCTTATTTCGCCGCTGGCACTTGCCCAATGCCCGGCTGAAGGGCATACAGTAGTCTTAAAAGCCCCAGCAGTCTCAAAAACTGCCAACGGAGATCTAATTGGTGTAGCCACGGAGTTCGTAATTACAGTAGCCCCGGGAAGCGGACACGTGTACGTGGAGACATGGCCATTAGCAGAAGTTGACATGCAGGCAAGTGCAAGATTGGCTGCTCAAGTAGCGGGTAGGGTTCTTGGAGTTGATATGAGCAAATATGATGTCTTCATACAGGTTAAGGCTGACTCACCCATAATTGGAGGACCATCTGCTGGAGGAACCATGACCGTTGGTATTATAGCAGCATTAAAGGGTTGGAAGCTCAGAAATGATGTCATGATGACCGGGATGATAAATCCAGATGGGACAATTGGTCCTGTTGGTGGAATTTTGGAAAAAGCATCGGCAGCCCACAGTGTTGGAGCGAAGCTGTTCTTAATACCTGAGGGACAGAGAATCCAAGTTGTCCAAAAAACTGAACAAAAGCAAATTGGACCTCTTGTCCAAATAACAACAAAAGAAGAAAAGGTAGATGTTGTTCAATATGCAAAGGAAAGATGGGGGCTGGAGGTAAAGGAAGTCAAAGACATCTATGAGGCTGTGTATTACTTTACAGGACACAAAATAGAAAAGCCCCAAGCTCCGGAAAATATCAAAATCGACACATCATTCCTCAAAGAAGATGCAGAGAGGGATTACAAAAACACCACAGAATACTACAAACAAGTTGAAAAGAAGCTCAAAGAGAGCGATGTTAGTTATACAACCTACTCCTATCTCAAAGCAGCGCTTGAAGATGCAAACCAGACCCTAAAAGACGCCAAAGATGCCTTGGATTCCGGGATGTACTACACAGCTCTGAGCAAGGACTTCCAGGCGAGAATTATTATCAGACACGTTGATTGGTATCTGGATGTGCAGAATGAGAAGGACATTGAAAAGCTACTCAACTCTGTCAATGATGATATAAAAAATACCGAAAATTACGTTTCTAACTTGACAATTAGAGGGACAACAATGCTACAAGCTGTTGCAGCAAGTGAGGAAAGGATAGAACAGGCAAAATCTCTTCTCAAGGATGCATGGAGCGATTACTACAAAGGTGACTATTGGAATGCTGTAAGCAATGCTGCATTCGCATATGAAAGGGTGCAGACAGCAAAGTTCTGGGCTAAATTGGGAGAGAGATACGCGAAAGGTGATGTGATCAGCAGGGATGTCATCAAAGAGACAGCGAGAGAGTACTTAGACAACGCCCGTCTGGTTGTTACCTATATAACTTCAATGTTTGGGGAAAGCTTGATGCAGGGACTCGTTGATGAGCTGAATAAGGGGGAGCAGTATTATGAGGATGGAAAGTATTCAGCAGCATTATTTTCAGCAATGGAGGCAAGAATTAGGGCAGAAGTTATACTCGACACCCTTGGAATAGACAACGAAACAGTTCTTACGGATAAGCTCCAGCAGATGAAGGAAGATGCAAAAACAGCAATAGCAATAGCTCAGAGCAAGGGGGTTTATCCAATCCTTGGAATGGCGTACTATGAGTTTGCTCAAAGCTACGAAAAGCAAGGAGGGACTGAAAATATCCAAACAGCTATGATATTCTACCAATATGCAAAAGAGACCGCAATGATGTTCCTTCCGAAAACTGTTCCAAAAATTACCGAGAGCACAATTACTCCTCAGATAATCCATCCATCAAATACACAGACACCTATGGATACACAAACAGCCAGCACAACCACAGCATCAGCCGTTCCTGAGAAAAATGTCCCAACATCACTCTTGGGTGGAATTGGGGTGCTTGGTGTTCTGTTTGGGTTGATAATTGGAATTGTGCTTGGAAGAAGGCTTTAATGGGGAGGTAAATTTTTCTCCCCTCTCTTCTTCAACAACGTTATTTCCCAATCAGCCAAACTGGGACAGATTGTGCATCCCAAGCGGTAGAATCCTTCATAATATAGGGGATGCAGATCAAAACCGTTCATTAATATGTAGAGCTGCACCATCATTCCAGACCAGAATTTGATCGGCATTACTTCCAAGAAAGTACCAAGTACTTCATTTTTCCTTTCAATTGCAGGAGGCTTCAGTCTTCTCTTGGCACTTTCACCATCTCTATCACCTATTACCAAAACTGGACTATCGAACTCCTTTATAGCGTTATAAAGAGCCTCAACCTTCATCCTGGTGCACCAGCGGTTATTGTGGGTAGGAAAACCGTACTTATCAACTGGCATTTTAACAAAACTTTCAATAATATTGACCTTAAGCTTTTTAGCAAGTTTTTCAACGTACTCATCAGTTTGAGGCATCTCATATTCCATTTTGACATAGACAGCAGTAACATCTCTGAAAACCTTGCTTGCCAAAATTAATGCAGCAGTTGAATCCTTTCCCCCGCTCCAAGGCACTATTATGTCATAACCTTCAAATTGTTTAAGGAAACTCTCACTTGCCTTTTCAAAAGCTCTGATGTATGATTCATTTGCCTTAATAATGTCCTCTAAGCTAATTTCCTCAGTGTACGGGATTTTCCAGAGTACTTCCGTTTCTTCTCCGATGCGCTTGCTCACTTCAGCTATTTTCATGCTTCCGGAGTAGTACACCTCCTGGTTCATCAATTTCCTCAGAACAAGAGAAACACTCCCAATATCTATACCCAAAATCTCCCTCATATTTTCTCCAAACCTATCACCGAATGCCAAGTAGATGTCATAGTCTGGATTAATTTCAATGCCGAGAGGATTTTCTGGGTTAAGTTTGTAAGCCCCATTCCACTCTATTCCAAGTCTAAATCTTGCCTTAATCTCTTCCAAATGAGTATAAAGCTCGTCAACTCGCATGTTCCTAACTTTTTTGGTTCTCAGAATTCGGGAGTAGAAGGGTTTTCTCAGCTCAAAGAAGTATGCAGTAATATCTCTTGCTAATTCTCTCTCCTTTTCTCCGAATAGCAAAATCGGTATGTATGGAGCATCCTTTAACCCTTCAAGAATATCTTCAACCTCATTAAACTTTCTGCCACCACCAAGACTCGAAACTTTCAAAAAGCCACCATAGTTGCGCTTATTTATATACTGCAGGGCTTTAGCATCTTTCCTTGCTCTCACAATCACGTGGAACATGTTGGAAAATTAGAAAAAGGATTAATAAAGTTTAGCTGTACAAAAAGTTGAGATCAAATGATGAAAACTCCCTGGACTGAGTTGGTGATGATGACCGGTTCGCTGATGCGAAGCTCTAAAATACCTGAAGCACATAATTAATACCTATGAAGTATCAGAAAATTAGTTACCTGGTAGTGATCTTGGTAGTAGTGTCATCCCTTCTTATTTTATTCAAACCCTATTTCTATTCTTTTAGGGAATATGGTGTCAAGTATGAGGGTGAAGAGGTAATGCTGCCAGAACCCGAGTTAAAAGGCGAAATGAGCGTTGAAGAGGCAATAGCAAAGAGGAGAAGCATTCGATATTATAAAGACAGACCCTTGACCCTTAAGCAGCTCTCCCAGCTGTTATGGGCCGCCCAGGGCATAACAGAGGAGAAGAAAAAATTCAGAGCAGCGCCAAGTGCTGGAGCCACTTATCCTTTTGAGATTTATGTAGTCGTTGGATACGTTGAGGGACTGAAACCGGGAGTTTATCACTATGACCCCTTTAATCATAGCCTAACGCTGATTAAAGAAGGCGATTATAGAACAGAGCTCCAAAAAGCCGCATTGAATCAGCAATGGGTTGGAAAAGCTGCGGTTGATATAGTTCTTGTGGCATTTTATGAGAGGACAACAAAGTACTACGGGGAGAGAGGTTACAGGTATGTCTACATGGAAGCTGGTCATATTGGGCAAAACATATACCTGCAGGCGGTAGCACTGGGTCTGGGAACAGTTGCAGTCGGTGCATTTCACGACAAAGAGGTTGCCAAAATAATTGGTACTGATGGGAATCCCATTTATATATTCCCTGTGGGGGTTCCGTGATGGTTGGTTTTGATCATTATACCCTTGGTTACCTGACTTTCGCATTCATGAGCCTAACAATGCTCAGTGGAGCATTTATATTTTTGAATAAAAACAAAAAAAGCTTCTGGGTAAAGATGCATATAGTTCTAAGCGTGATAACGTATATCCTGATGGTTCTAACAATTTTGCTGGTAAGATAAATAAGCTTGAATCTAAAGAATACATTTGGTGATGTTAATCATGGACAATATTCATTTGGGAAAATTGGACATTGAAAAGTTTATCGAAGAGCTTGAAAAACTAAGTGACAGAGAGATTCTAAGTTATTGGATTAAAGGTGAACTTAAAGAAGCGGAGCTTTATAAGAATCTTGCCATAAGGGCAAAAAAATTGGGGCTTGAAGACAGGATTGTGGAAACGTTTATAATTCTCTCAAAGGAGTCAAAAGGCCATGCGACCCGTTTATGGGAGATATACAAACGTTTATTTAGAACAGAAAAACTCGAAGAGGTAGAGCTGCCCCCCATTGAAGTTGAACCCCTCATCGATGAATTCAAAGAAACAAGTAATATCTTGGGAATACTTGAGTTAGCAATGCAATCAGAACTTCTTGCGAAAAGAATATACAGACTTCTTGCCAAAAGGACAAAAGACGAAAAAATGAAAAAAATTTACGAATATCTGGCAGCTGTAGAAGATGAGCACTATCACAAACTTAAGGTTGAATATGAGTATTGCAAGAAAAAGGCACAAATA
Organism: Thermococcus barophilus MP; assembly: GCF_000151105.2. Lineage (NCBI taxonomy): Archaea > Methanobacteriati > Methanobacteriota > Thermococci > Thermococcales > Thermococcaceae > Thermococcus > Thermococcus barophilus. Next base: position 1,278,288 of record NC_014804.1, read on the forward strand.
AATGAATAAAATACCAAGAACATCTTATTTTTTTAAATTCTTTTTTAGCTTTCCATTATTTCCATGAAAGAGTTTCTTAGAGAGTTATACCAAAACCAGTATTAAGTAGGATACTCAAGAATTTACTGGTGGTGAAAGTGGATGGAGATGATGTCATATCCAATCTTAGGGAACTCGACTATAAGTTGGTTTTGAGCTACTGGATTAAAAGTGAGAACGATCTTTCAAAATTCTACAAAGAACTTGCTTGCAAATCAAAAGAAGTAGGACTGGAAGAATGGGCATTTGACATGTTCATACTTCTCTCAGAGGAGTCAAAACGAGTTGAAAAGAAACTTAAAGAAATATATTCCAGAAAATTTGGCTCCATAGATATAGAAAAACTCCCAGATTCCCCAATAAAAATTCCAGCATATATTAAAGAGTTTGACAATCCCCACAGCATCCTTGGCATTTTAAAAAGTGCAATATACTGTGAAGAACTCGCTGAAAACATCTGTCAGGTTCTCTCCCAAAAAGCTCCAACTGAATACGAGAAAGAACTTTTCAAATACCTTGCTTCTTCAGAAAGATGTCACCTGAGGATTCTCACGGAAAGATTCAATTATTATAAAAAGAAACTTAAAGCGGAAAGCTAAACTCCCATTTCCTTAGCTTCAGGAGGCTCTTCGATTAGATTATCGCTGTATTTGTTGTAGTCAGCCAGCAGAAATTCATCACTCATCCTCAATGCTTTCACTGCCTTTTCCTCCCCTGGAAACTTCTTCCCCGGACACACATCCACACATAGGGCACAGAACATGCACCTCGAAACATAATGCCTGATCTTCTTAAGCTCCGGGATCCACTCCATAGCATTAGCTGGACACACCAGTATGCACAACCTACAGCCTATGCACCTTTCGGGGGTGTACTTCAGCTTTCCCCTGAAGCCTTCAGGAACTGGAACAGGAGGATTTATCTTTGCCTCTCCTCTCTGAACCTTATCAATAAGGGCTGTTACATTTTTAGGAGCATGCTTTACCGGAAACGGATTTGTGAAGGGTCTTTCCATAAGCTGCTTAAGGAACAGGAACATTGCCTTTGTTGGCATTCACCTCACCCCCAGCCAAACAAGTGCCAAACCGAGCAATGCAATTAAGTTCACATGAACCCAGAAAATCCGCGATGCCTGTTCGATTCTGAATCTTCCGAATGATGTCCTTACGATTGTCACTGCAGCTATGTAAATTATCAGTACTTTAAAGAGGAACCACAAGCTTTCAACAATGTAAAGCATGGCACCATTCAAGCTAATCCCAAAAACATAGCTGAATGTGAACGGTATGAATAGAACTGCCTCAATTGCTGCCATTGCAAACCCTCTCACAGCGTCAGAGAGATAAAACAGAGCCAAGTTCCTGCCACTATATTCTGCGAGCATACCCTCTGCTATCTCCGTTTCAGCCTCTGCGATATCAAAAGGAAGCTTGGCAAGTTCCGCAGGAGTTACAACTAACAGCGCTATGAAAAGCAAAACAACTCCCAATGCTGCCACTGGAGAAACCATTGTCCAAACTGGAGTGGATGCGATCGTTGTGAGGGAGAAGCTCTTGTACAAAAGTGCAAACCCAATAATCACAATGGCCAAAGGCATTTCATAGCTCATCATGAGCACCATTTCTCTCTGTGCTCCAACGGAGGAAAACGGACTTCCTGAAGAAAATCCTCCAACTGCCATAGCTAAAGACTGGAGTGTCAGCAGATATAGTATCACTATCAGGTCTCCATATCCCTCAAGGGGCGCCTTAAGAATACCAAAGGGGATGTAAAGTAGCAGAGTCATTGAAGATGCAAATGCTAGGATGGGCATTGCATTAAAGAGCCACTTTACGGCGTTTTCCGGTACAACTGTTTCTTTGAGCAACAATTTCCCGACATCCCAGAAAGGTTGCCTTATAGGCGGACCAATTCTTGATGTCATTCTTGCAGATATCCTTCTGTCGATACCTTTGTAGGTCAGTCCAAGAAATACACCAAGTACTGGGAAGGCAACCGCATAGAATAAAGTCTCGGGGGTCATCCTCTCACCTCCTTCTCAATTTTCCTTGTCTTTTCAACTGCCTTCTTGTGGATGTATTCGTAGCCGAGAACCTTGCCTTCTGGTGTCTTTAGCAGTGCAACCCTGTCGTTACAGCACATGCACGGATCGATGTATGCTACAACTATTGGGATATCTGCAACTTCCGCTCCAAGCAGGAGTGGAGCCCAGCTGTTAATGTTGTTGTAACTTGGGGCAATCACCTTCCAGACACTTGGTCCATCTCTACCATCAAACTTGAGATAGTGAACAACTTCTCCTCTCGGCGCCTCATGGGCACCAATTGCTTCGCCTTTAGTTCTTCTAATTTTTGCCAAAAGTGCTGGATAATTGGGGATTGCAAGTATCTTGCCCTCTGGAAGGTTGTCAACACAGTATTCGATGATATCCAAGCTCTGCTCTATTTCATAAATCCTGACCATGGTGATATCGTAGGCATCTCCCTTAGCCTCTCCGACTATATCTTGAGGAACGACAGCCCTAACATCAATGTCAGCATAAGCATCGTACGGCATATCCTGCCTGATGTCCATTCTGATTCCAGCAGCCCTTGCAACAGGACCGACAACATTCAGCTTAAGTGCCATCTCTTTTGAAAGCTGGGCAACTCCTCTTGTTCTTGCTTTATAGACGGGATCCGAGAGGATTATCTCCTTCATCTGCTCTGTAAACTTCCAGTAGTAGGTAATTGCATCTTTAATTGCCTTTATGTGCGATTCCTTGAGATCTCTCCTTACACCTCCGATCATATACACCGAATAATTAATTCGGTTTCCAGTGAGAAGCTCCAGCAAGTCAAGAACCTTTTCCCTTCCTTTCCATGTCCAGAATAAAAGTGAGTCAAATCCCATTTCGTGGGCAATAACTCCCAGCCAAAGAATGTGCGAGTGTATTCTTTCAAGTTCTGCTATTATCGGACGTATATACTGTGCTCTTGGAGGCGCCTCTATTCCAAGGGCCTTTTCGGCTGTTACAACGAAAGCATATGGATGGGAGATGGAACAGATGCCGCATATCCTTTCTGATAGATATAGAGTCTGAATGGCGTTCCTCTTCATTCCCATATACTCTATTCCTCTATGAGCAAATCCTCTTTTAACGTCAACCCTGACGATTTTCTCGCCCTCAACCTCTGCCTCAACGCGTATAGGCTCTTTAAGAGCAGGATGGATGGGTCCTATAGGAATATAGTAAGCAGTCTTAGGCATTCCCCTCACCTTTCTTTCTTATTTCCCTAACGCTCTTGTGTGTATGCTTAATCATATCTTCAACACCGTATTCGTCCCTTCTCCATGGATACTTCCCCTCTGGCCAGTCATCAGGTAAGAAGAGATGTCTCTTGTTCTTTAAGCCTTCAAACTCAATGCCAAGCATTTCTCTGATTTCCCTCTCATTTGTTTCTGCACCGGGCATTAGGTCCGTTATCGTGGGGAGAATTAGACTGTCTTTCGGCAGGTCGAACTTCAGTGTTATACTTACTTCACCCCATGGATTTGAGTAGAACACACCAAATGAGTATATCATCTTTATGCTGTCCCCACCATTATCCTCCCCAGATATAAGATGCAGATGAGGGTAATCGAGTGAGAATATTGTCTCAACGGCTTTCCTAAACGCCGACCTGTCAATTTCTGCCCAAACTTCATAGAGCTTTCTCTTTCTTCTAATTCCCATCTCATATTCCCTGATTTCATAGTTAAGCAGTGCATCACCAAGTGATTTTTCCAGTTTTTCAATGACCTCTTCAACGTTCATTCTTCCTTCCCCTCCAGTTCTTTTTCTAACTTCTCCAACTTGAGCCACGCCTTAACAACGGCATCTATGATTGCTTCTGGCCTTGGCGGACATCCGGGAACATAGACATCAACAGGTATTATCTCATCAATTGGACCTGCTATGTTGTAGGAGTCATAGAAGACTCCACCGCTTGTTCCGCAGTTTCCGACCACAATTACAGCCTTTGGGTCTGGCATCTGCTCGTATATTCTTCTCAGTTTATCCGCAAAGTCTCTTGGGATTGCTCCGGTGACCAGAAGCACATCTGCGTGCCTTGGACTGCCGGCAAGCTTTATCCCAAATCGTTCAACATCGTATCTTGGCGTCAGAAGTGCAACAATTTCAATATCACATGCATTGCATGAACCTCCGGATGCATGGAAAACCCAAAGAGAGCGTTTAAAGTTTGTCAGCTTGCCCACGTTCACGCACCTCCCACCAGAAGGAAGAGTATTACAGTCCCAACCCCAAGGTACCAAAGGATGTAATCCCTAACATCTCCTGTATGGATAGCCTGAAGAACTCTATAGTACTCTTTAAGTGCCTCTATAAACCCCCAATAGATATCGCTTGCTCTTACTTGAATCTTCTCTTTGGACGGTTCTGCGTTACCGCTTAAATATGGCTTTACCTGCTCGCTTTCTTTCTTATAACTTGGATTACCCCTTGAGTAAATTATGTAGCCGATTAAAGCAAAGAGTATAAGGAAAGCAAGCCACAACAATGGGCTCCAATATCCTGAGCCAGTTACAAGTTTTGATATCATGCCAGACCACCCCATGACTGATATTGCGCAACGTTGATGAGGGCATCCACAGCTGGATACACGATTTTATTCAGTACAACGTCCGGGAACAGACCGAATAGTATACAGAGCAATGCCAAGATCACCATAGCCACTATCATCGGTCTTGGGACTTCTCTTACGTTCTCGAACTTCTCCAATGGTGGCCCCAAGAACGCTGACGCAAACACTTTAACGAATGAAGCAAGGGTCAATATACTCGTGACCATTGCAAATACCGCCAATAGCGGATTCAATCTGTAAGAGCTCTCATAGATTAGGAATTTGCTTGCAAACCCGTTGAAAGGCGGCAAACCAGATATGGCTGCAGCACCAACAATAAAGCACAAAGTTGTAATGGGCATCTTCCTCGCTAATCCTCCCATTTCGTTGAGGTTTCTTGTCCCGGTTACGTAGAACAGTGCACCAGCAGTCATTAAGAGCAAGCTCTTGTAGATTATGTGGTTTATTATGTGGAAGATTCCTCCAGCCATTGCCGTTCTCCCGAACTCTGCCAATGCATCGGAATTATGAAGAACCGTTAAGCCGACACCAACACCAAGGAGCATGTAGCCAGTTTGTGAGATAGCGTGGTAGCTCATGAGCCTTTTTACATCTTTCTGAACCAGAGCCATTGTAACACCGATGAACATCGTTAGAACGCCAAGGATTGACATTATCCATCCAACTCTCTCTAAGCTGATTGATACGTTTGCAAAGAGTGTGAAGCTGACTCTAAAGAGAGCATAGAGGCTTGCATAAGTAGACACCAGCAGGACTGGGTTTATACCAGCCGGAACTTCGGTGTATGCATCGGGAACCCAGTAATGCATTGGAACTGAACCGCACTTCATGGCAAACGAAGCAAATAGCAGGCCAAATGCTATCATGTCAAGGGTACTGAGGGAGACCTGTCTGCTTATATAGGCTAAGTTTAAGTTTCCATATTCGCCATAGAGGATTCCAATGGCAAAGAGAACCATCAAAGATGCAACGGCACTTACTATCAGATATTTAATTCCAGCTTCACTCGCTTCACCGCGGTAGTTTCTGAATCCAACCAACGCTGAGCCAGCGATCCCAGCTATTTCTAAGAACACGAAGAGATTGAAGAGATCTCCTGTGAGAACCATGCCGAGAATGCCCACTTCTAACAGAAGCAGCAATGCATAGTATTTTTCCAGACCGCTCTCCGCTTTAACATGACTGTATGAATAGAGAGCACCGACAAAGCTCATCAGAGTCGCTGAGATGGCCATGAAAGCTCCAATGCCGTCAATCTCGAACATAATCCTTATTGGAACTTTATAACCTGAAGGCAGTACAAGGGTTGGCTTATCCGCGCCGAAAACATACACTATGATACCATGCAATCTGACCTGGTACATCAGCATAAGAGAAAGGACTACAGTAACGGCAGTTATCACTATAGCCCATACCGCTGCAATGCTCTGTTTTTTCTTGAACAGAGGTGCAATAAACGCTCCAAAGAGAGGAACCGCTATCATCAATGCCGGTAAGTGCTCAATCATCCCCTCAACCTCCTGATCTTTGTAACGTCAAGGGTTCCATAGCGCTTGTAGATGTTCACAGCAAAGGCAAGCATTAAGGCTGAGACAGCAACACCTATGACAATGCTCGTAAGTGTTAATGCCTGTGGAGTCGGGAGAACCATATTTTGCGGATTTGCTGCCTCTGGTGGTGCCAAAGTATAGATTGGGGCATAGCCACCTTTTACATATCCCAAGGCAACTAAGAACAGGTTGACTGCTCCTTCCAAGATTTCAATACCTATGACAACCTTGATTAGATTCCTCTTGAACCCTATTGTGTAAAACCCTACTGCCAAGAGGAGTGCGACAACTATGAACGGAAAATTAACCCAGATGCTACCATTCATCCCTCTCCCTCCTCATGATTAGGAAGAACACCAGCACTATGCTTGTAAGGCCTGCAAGAACCTTCATACCGACAAAGATGTTCATGTACGGAAGAGTGCCACCTGTGTTTAAATAGCCCGGATTTATCCCAACTGGAGTTTTTCCTCCAAATAATGGGAATCCGCTGTTTGCAATTACGTTTTTGAAGAACGTGTAGCCAGCAAACCCCAGACATGCCATTCCAAGGAATCCCAGTGCTCCAATGCTTTCAAATACACTGAGGGGAGCTTTCTCAAAGAGGCTTTTAACAGCATCGTATTTGTTCGCCACTATGAGCAACGCTAAACCACTTGCAAAAACTGCTCCCCCCTGAAAGCCTCCTCCCGGTGTTAAATGACCATGGAGTATAATGTAGCTACCAAAGACAAGTATTAGAGGTGCCAGTATTTTGGTCGTGGTCTTTATGATGGTTGTCGTCATTTTTTCGTCCCCTCCTTCCTCCGCAGAACCATTAAAACTCCAGAAACTGCCGTAAACAGGACGGTCGCTTCGCCAAGAGTATCGAAACCTCTGTAGTCAAAGACTATGCTTGTGACAACGTTGTTAGCTGATGCTTCAATCTGAGCATGGGTTATGAACCAGTCATCCATTTCTCTGTGAGGGGGCTCTCCAAAAGGCCTGATGCTAATCATCGCAGCAAGGAGGAAGAGCGTGAACCCTATGAAAGCAAGCAATCCAAGAGAAGTCCTCATTCTATCACCTCCTCATCAGTCGTGTTCTTGATGGCAAGAAGGTACATCGCAGTTGTTAAACCAGCTCCAACGCCAGCTTCAGCTATTGCCACGTCTGGAGCTTGGAGAACATAGAACTCAAGGGACAAGATGAGGCTAAAAACTGCCATGGCTATAACTGCCATAATTAAGTTCTTGAATCTGATGGCAACTATTGCACTCACCAGCAGGCCAATTCCTATTAAAACCTGGAGAATCCAAAAGAACTCCATAAAGTTCATAGCTTTCCCTCCAGCTCATCTATTACAGCACCATAAGGTCTAATTCCGGACTTTCTCGCGGCTCTTCCAATTGCATGGGCACCCACTGGGTTTGTCAGCACTAAGAATATCACCACGAGAGCTGAGTGAATGCCTATTGTAACCCATCTCGGATCATGTGTCGGAAGCCAGTTATAGAGTGAATACACCACCGTGGCAAGGACTATGAAGATCGTTCCAAATGTTGTACATTTTGTTGCTGCATGAATCCTTGTGTAAACGTCTGGAAATCTGAGAATTCCGATGCTTGCAAGAAAGTTGAAAATCACTCCAATTGCCAAGAAAACTGTGATTACATACTCGATCATGCTATCCCCACCTTCTTCTTCACCAAGTATCTTGCAATGTACAGCGTGGCTATGTAGCTCAAAACAGCATATACCAACGCAACATCAATGAAAACTGGTTGCTTTGTAACAACCCCATAGAGAACCATTGCACCTGCTGTTGTTGTTGTCATTGAATCCAGAGCAACTGCTCTATCTGGAATCGTTGGTCCCAAGATAAGCCTGATTAGAGTTAACATCGCTGAAAATAGTAGCAGAATTAGAGCCACCATAAATGCACTAACCACATTCATTCCGCAATCCTCCTTGCCCATTTTGGAAGATACCCACAAAGCTCTTCAGGAGTTGGTTTTTCTTTTCCAGGCGGGACGTTAATCCAGTGAACGTATAAGTTACCCTCCTCGTCAATTTCAAGGGTAAATGTCCCTGGGGTTAAAGTTATTGAATTTGCCAAAAGAGTTCTGCTTTCATCCCTCGTAAGACCTGGAGATATTTTAACAATGCCAGGTCTTATTTTTCCAGTTATTACTCTGTAAGCAACGTCAAGGTTAGCTTTTGCCATTGCAAAGAAAAATGGACCTATTGCATATACTATGAAAAGAACCCATCTCCTTGGATTAAAGAAGTATTCCAGCTTCTCGTCCATTATGTTCCTTGTTAGATATCCTATCACCGCTGCAATAATGAATCCAGCGATTAATTCTTCCCTGCTCCATGCGATTATATTTCCTGAACCCGCTGTAAGCAGTAAGTATACAATCAAAGACCACAGGAAAGATGTCACAAACGCCATTCTTTCACCTCAACTTTAAGTTTTAAACCTATATTAAGCGTTTTTGAGGATAATATCATTTAGAATTTGCCAAAAATTCTTAAATACGTTTCTAAAACGAAAGGTTATAAACCAATATTTTGACAAATGAAAAAGTAACCAAACTTTACAAATTATCTAACACATTAGATTATTAGTGAACACATATTTTCACTGAGGTTTATGTAAGTTCACGGAAAATGTGGAAAATAGTTATACCTTTGTAAAGATTTACAAAAAGCAAAAACACATGACACTAAGTAAATTATTGATAGCATCAAATAAGAAAAATTAAAGAAAGGATGACACTATTCCTCATATTCTTCAATTGCACCAAATCTACAGACGCTTGCACATATTCCACAGCCAACACACTTGTTCGGATCGATTTTATGCACTTTTCCTGGAGCTCCCGTTATAGCATTCTGAGGACAGTTTCGTGCACATAAAGTACACCCCTTACATTTATCTGGAATTATGCGGTATTTCTTAACTTTTTTGCTCTTCTGTGCTTCTATCATTTCCTCGATTTCTTCATTCTTGAGCCACCTTAAGTTGTCATCATATTTATCATAAGTAGCAAGGAGGAATTCTTTGCTCATTTCTAAAGCATTTACTGGACATACATCCACACACTGGGCACAGAACACACATCTGCCAAGCCAGAAAGTTACTTTTTTAATTTCCGGCACAAACTCTATTACACCAGCCGGACAAACCGTTACACAGAGCTTACAGCCAATGCATTTGTCAACATCATACACAAGTTTTCCTCTGAATCCTTCTGGAGTTGGAACTGGCTCAGTTTTTGGAAACATGTTTGTTGCTGGCTTCTTGAAAAGATTTGAAAGCACAGTAGAGAGTGTTGGAGGTATCTTCATGCTATCACCCCCAGCAGATCAATGGCGAGGATCAAGGAGCCGATTATTGCAGCAGGGAAAAGCCTCAGCCAGAACACCTGAACCGCCTGTGTTATTCTGAGTCTTCCCGTTATCGCCCTAAAGATGCTCATGCTGACAAAAAGCACCGCAAAGACCTTGATTGTGTGGAAGAGCACATCAACAACGAGAGCCGGTATTCCATTGAGTCCAACGTAGGCACTTATGCCCCATGGGAAGAATATTGCAACCACTAAGCTTGCACTCACAAACATCTTTATGGCATTGCTGAGTTCAAATAATGCAAGGTGTCTTCCGCTGTATTCAGCCATAGGACCTTCAGCGACTTCAGTCTCAGCCTCCGGGATGTCAAAGAATCCGACCTCGATTTCACTTGCCAGCCATGCCAAAAACACCACAAGAAGAATGAACGTGCCGATTAGTGCCAGAGGTGTTCCAAGCTCCCATATGTTGCGCTGATAGAATGTTGCCAAGCTGAATGGCTTTTCAACACCAATGTTGTTCAGTCTCCAAAGGATTGTGAAGAGTGCAAGCATCATTGGAACCTCTCTTGAGACCAAGATTATCATCTCCCTCTGGGCACCTATCTGAGCGTAAGGTGAGCCAGAGCTTATTGCACCTAAAACTCTAATGAAGCCAATGAGAGTCAGCAGATAAATGAACACAATCACGTCACCTTTCGTGGCAAAGAGAGGTGCAAAGCCCATTGGAGTGTAAGCCAACAAAGCTATTGATACAGCTAAAGCCAAAACTGGTGCCAGCTCATAGAACTTATTGGCATGCTTCGGTATTATTGACTCCTTGCTCATAAGCTTCAGGAAGTCATAGAACGGCTGGAGCAGAGGAGGGCCCACTCTGCGTTGCATTCTTGCGACTAACTTCCTGTCAATCCCTTCCCATAGGAGTGAAGCAAATGAAACATAAATGTAGAGGGCAATTAAACCAAGGGTAGCGTATAGAAGGTTCATAGCATGCACCTCCCTATCCCAATCCTCTCGGGTCTCGCCTTGATGTTTGGATTGATCTCCTTGGTTTTCTTTATTGACTCTTTGAGCAGATCAACTTCAGTTAAGATTTTTCTTTTTCCTGTATTTGCATCAATTACAGCCACTCTATCAGTACAGCTCAAACACGGATCAATTGAGGCTATAGCGACCGGAACATCAGCTAACTGCTCACCGACCAAAGCCCTTGCAACTGCAAACAAGTTTGGAAACGTTGGTTCCCTCATCTTCCACTTTGCTGGACCATCTTTTCCTTTCTCAGCCCTTACATAGTGGATCAGCTCACCTCTTGGTGCCTCATACCGTCCGATTCCTTCCCCTTCCGCTTTCTTGAGCTTAACAAGAATTAGATTGTCCTTTGGAAATGCCTTAATCTTTCCTTCGGGCATTTGATCCAACGCTCTCTCGATTATCTCCATGCTGTTCCAGATTTCCCCAACCCTAACAACCATTCTGTCAAAAACATCGCCCTTGACCACGCCTGTGAACTCCTTTGGCGTCACTGGTTTAACTCCCAAATCTGGGTAGACTCCAAGCTTTTCATTGTAGCGAACATCCTTCCTAATGCCGCTTCCTCTTGCTGTTGGACCTTGAGCACTGTACTCAATCGCCACCCTCTTTGGAATAACCCCCGAATCTCTTAAACGTGCCTCAACCGTTGGATCATAGAGGAATATCTCCTCAACCTTTGGCATGACCTCTTGGCGGTAATACTGAATCATCTCAAGTATCGCCCTCTTATGTCTATCTTTTATATCCCTTCTAACGCCTCCAATCATGTTGCCAGCATAGTTAACCCTATTACCCCCAATATCCTCAAGGATGTCCATGACCCTTTCTCTTGCCAGCCAGCTCAAGTGGAGAACTGTGTCATAGCCTATTGTATGAGCGACAACACCTAAATTGAGCAGGTGGGAGTGTATTCTCTCAAGCTCTCCGATGATGACCCTAATGTACTCCGCCCTTTCTGGCACTTCAATACCTGCCATTTCTTCAACGGCTCTTGCATAAGTGTGGTTGTGTGAAAATGAACATATTCCACAAATCCTCTCCGCTAAATAGAGCACTTGAATCCAGTTCCTCCTCATTGCAATCCATTCGAGACCTCTCAAGTTGTAACCAAGCTTGACATCGACGTTGATGATGCGCTCGCCATCAAGAGTGATTATGAACTTCTCGGGCTCTTCCAATGCTGGATGAATAGGACCTATGGGGATTTTAACCCAGTATTCGATTTTTTCATTCATTTTGACCCCCTCCTGTACGGGTGTCCAGCATTTTTGACCATATCAGGCTTAATCCCTGTCTCGTCAAGCCTAAGCGGATAAATTCCCTCTGGAAAGTCATCTGGCAGGAACAGTCTCCTTGGATCTGGAATCCCTTCGTATTTGATGCCAAGGAACTCCTGCACTTCTCTTTCATATGGCAGAGAGCTCGGGAAGATATCAGTTATCGTTGGCAACACAGGGTCATTTTTAGGGCACGAGGTTCCAACTATTACAGACAAACTTTCTCCCTGCTCCCAGAACATCTCCCAGTGGTATTTGGCAGTAAGCCTGTCCCCTCTATCCTCAGCTATTATAATGGAGAACTGTGCAGTTGGATTAACTTCTTTAAGGAACCTGACGAGCTCTTTAAATCTCTCCCTATCAACTTCAATCCAAACTCTCTTTCTCGGATGAGGGAGTTTGTTTTCAGTTATTCTAATGCTTATCTCTTCAAATTTTGCCTTTATTCTCTCAGCAAATTCTTCAGGTGTCATTCTTTCTCACCTTCAATCTTTTTGATCAGCTTCTCCAATCCCAAGACAACTCCATAGAGGATTGCTTCTGGCCTTGGTGGGCAGCCGGGAACAAAGACATCAACTGGAATGTGCTTGTCAAGTGGGGCATTTGTGAATGGACTTTCGTAGAATACACTTCCACCAGTGGGGCATGCTCCAACAGCAATTACCACCTTTGGATCTGGTGTCTGTTCGTAAATCAGCTTAACCCTCTCAAGGCTCTGGTCTGTTATTGGGCCTGTGACAAGCAGAATGTCGGCATGTCTTGGCGTCCCAACAAGCTTTACCCCGAATCTCTCAGCGTCGTATCTTGGAGTCAGCGCTGCTATAATTTCAATGTCACAGCCGTTGCATGAGCCGCTGTTAACGTGAAACACCCAAGGTGATCTTCCGATGTATTTACAAAGCTTTGCAATCCTTTTCTCAAGCATTTCTCTCTCACTGACTCGTGATCGGGCATTATTTTTTTCTTTCACCTACATCACCCCCATATTATCAGCACTCCGAGTATTATTGCAACTGTCACGAGCAGATATGCAACGTAATCCGTGAGCAAACCTGTGTGCTCTCTTCTGAATGTGATAAACATCCTGTTGATACCCCTGATGAGTCCCCACATGACGTGTCTTCCTGTGAAGTATCCGCGAAGGTGCTCAAACTGCGGAATGACTTCATCTTCATCCTCACCGCTTAAGTAGACCTTAGTTCCAGCTCCAACTCTCCTTGTACCCATGCTTGCTCTCTCTCCCCATTTCATGAGGATGTAGCTGATGATCAGCCCAATTATGAAGACATAAATGAAGTAAAGGGCATCCCAATAGCCGAACATTTTTCATCCCCCCAGTACCGCCAGTACGTATTTTCCTGACTCCTCAAGCATCTTTGCCGTTGGAAGCATTATGGTGTCGTTTATCTGCCATGGTAAGAGACCCATGATGATTACTGCGATGATGAGGAGTATCATTGGTATCACCATAGCCTTTCCTGGATCTTTTGCTGCTTTCACTTTCTCGCTCTCCTTTCCAAAGAAGGTGAAGAGCACCCTAATGTAAGCGGCAGTACAGAAGGCTGTTCCGAGTATTGCTATTGCTGCTAAGAACGGGTTATACAGAGCGGAGCTTTCATAGATGAGCCATTTGCTCGCGAATCCGTTTAGCGGAGGCAGGCCTATTATAGCCGCAGCACCAACAAGAAAGGCAAAGCTTGTCAGCGGCATTCTCCTTGCTAACCCGCTGAGCTCATTAAGGTTCTTTGTGCCGACTTGATGAAGAACTGCCCCTGCAACAAGGAAGAGAAGTGCCTTCATAATTGCGTGGTTCACCGTATGATATATAGCCCCCGCCAGTGCTACATCGCCAACTTTTGTTCCATATGCCGCAATACCTATTCCTATGCCAAGGAGAATGTACCCTATCTGACCAACACTCGAGAATGCAAACAATCTCTTCATGTCAGTCTGCACTACAGCCATGGCGTTTCCAACTATTAGCGTTAAGCAGGCAAAGAATATCACGATCCAGCCAATAGCTTTGATGTTGAGGCTTATGCTGTAAATGCTGAAGAGTATCCTTGCTATCGCATAAACACCACCCGCCTTAATAACCAGTCCAGAAAGCATTGCCGAGATTGAGCTTGGTGCTGCTGGATGAGCATCTGCAAGCCACATGTGCACCGGAACCGCACCGCTCTTGAAGAGCAATCCACCGAGGATGAATGCCAGGGCAACCTTGCTCACAAATGTTGGTTCCCTTGTGATGTACTGGCTCAGGTAGGCCATTGTTAAAGTTCCATACTGACCATAAAGCAGGGCGATGCCAAGGAGAATGAATGAACTTGCCAGCGAACCGACAAACATGTACTTAATACCAGCCTCAATGCCTTCCCATGTGTCATTTCTGAATGCAACCAAGGCATAGCTCGCTATGCTCATTATCTCAAGGAAGACATAGAAGTTGAATATATCTCCCGTTATAACTATGCCGAGCATTCCGAGTTCCAGGATTAGAATCAAAGTGTAATACTTATCAAGCCCGGTGTCGTGCTTCATGTATTCGAGTGAATAAATTATCGCCAGCAGTGAGACAAAGGCTATCGTTACTGCTATTAACGCTCCAAGAAGGTCAACTTCCCAGACAATTCTAATTGGAAAGCCAACGCCCTTTCCTAACGGGGTTGTGGCACCAAGCGTGTACACGACTATTTGATTTGTCTTCCAGATTGTGTAAAACACGTCAGTAGCTACGCCTAAGGTTACTGCACTGATTATCACTGCCCAGATATCTCTGAGCTTCTCGCTGATGAGCTTGACTAAAGGCATTGAGAATGCTCCGAAGAGGGGGATGATAATTAGGAATGGCAGCACATTCATCCCCTCAACCTCCTTAACTTGTTGATGTCCAAGCTTCCGTAATGTCTGTAGGCGTTAATTGTCAGTGCCATTGCCAAAGCTAAAACACAGACTCCGATGACGATGCTCGTAAGCACTAAAGCTTGAGGAATTGGGCCAACCATTGGAGTACCTCTTAGTGTCTCATAACCGGTGTAGATCGGCGCAGTTGGAAGAACTCCGTTCTCCAAGCGGTAGCCAAGGCTTATTAGAAGCAAGTGAATTCCAGAGTCAATGATATTTAGTGCCAAGATCAGCTTGATGAGATTCCTTTTATAGAGAAACGCATAGATCCCCATGAAGATCAAGAGGAACGCGGTTATGAACTGAAACGGAATCATCCCTTCCACCTCCTAAAGAGGGCTATTGCCATCATTGCACTTACCAATCCTGTAAAGACCTTCAATCCTACAGCTAAGTTCATTATCGGGAGAAAACCAGCAGAGAGCAGTGTTCCCGGCTGACCGGCAAAGGCTATCCTATTGCGCCAGAGTATGTTGTAGAAGAAAGCTACACTTAACCCAAGCATTGCAGCCCCTAAGAAAGCCAAGCCGCCAAGCCCCTCAAGAGCTGAGTACAAGTTCTTGTCGTACCTCTTCTTGGCTTCATTCAACCCGAATGCAATAAGGAACAGTATTCCAGCACCAGCTATCGTGGCTCCTCCCTGGAAGCCACCACCCGGGGTGAGGTGACCGTGAGATACAACATAGGCTCCAAATATCCCAATGAGCGGAATCGTAGCTCTCGCCATCGTTTTAACAATCAATCCCATATCATTCTCCATCCTCATCCCTCCTCCAGGGTCTGAGCAGTGCGACAGCGCCAGCTATAGCTGTAAAGAGAACAGTGGCTTCTCCAAGGGTATCATAACCTCTGTAGTCAAACACTATGTCAGTAACTATGTTTGTTCCACCAACTTCCTCAACGCCGTGCTCGATGTAATACTGATCAGTGTAGCGGTACTTCTGCCAGTCGCTACCGCCAAGACCAAATTTAAGTCCATACTGTGGGTTAGCTACTATTAAGAGCACACCAAGGATGAACAGCAAAGCCAAAGCTCCAAACGTTCTGTTCATGGCCCCTCACGCTCCCATCTCTCTGTTTTGGCTATTCCATACACAACTATTGCAGTAACAACCCCTGCACCAACCGCTGCCTCGGCTATCGCAACATCTGGGGCATGGAGCATGTAGAACTCCAAGCTCAGCAGAAGGCTCATTGCTGCTGAAGCCAAAGCCGCTGAAAGCAAATCCCTAAAGCTGATTGTGAGGTATGCAGCGATAAGTATTCCAATCAAAATTCCAAACTGAATGACCATGTCAACCGTGAGAACGTTCATTCTTCTCCACCTCTCTCCCTCTTGAGTTTTACTTCATAAGCATCAACAACAGCTCTCACAGGCTTTACACCGCTCAAATGGGCAGCCTTTGCAATTGCGTGAGCACCCGTCGGGTTGGTAAGCAGCAGTGCTATCAATGCAACCAAGCTGTGAAGCGCCATCTGAAGATATTTCGGATCTCCGGTTATGTGGAGCTGATTCACTGCATGGACAATTACAGCAAGAACTGCAAAGATTGTTCCAAAGGTTGTGCACTTGGTTGCCCCGTGCAAGCGTGTATAAACGTCTGGGAATCTGTGAAGGGCAAAGCTACCGAGCAGGTTAAAGGTTATGTTGATACCGAGGAAAGCATAGATAATATACTCAACGATAGTTGTCACTTCAATCCCCCCTGGAGATATTTTGCTATAACAAGCGTCCCAATGTAGCTCAGCAAAGCATAGACAATTGCAATGTCAATGTAAATCACCCTGTCATATGCTGCACCAAGGAGAATCATCCCCGCAACTATCAGCGTATTCAGTGTGTCAACTCCAACAACTCTATCAGGAACAGTGGGTCCAAAGAGAACCCTCAGCACGCACAGAAATGCACCAATCATTATTATCAAAGCTGAATAAAAGAACTCAGGTGCAATCATCTCCCCAACCTCCTCGCCCATTTTTCAAATGAGCCAGAAACAGGCTCCGAGCTTTTTGGCTCTTCCTCCTTCACATAAATCCAGTGAACATAGAGGGCTTTTTCTTCCGGACAGGCATCTATTGTGAGCGTTCCTGGGGTTAGGGTTATTGAGTTGCTTAGAATGGTGTACTGTGCATCGTTCTCAAGCTCAACGGGGACCCTGACTATTCCTGGCCTTATCTTTCCTGTTATCACCCTATAAGCAACATCAAAGTTTGCTTTGACCATTCCCCAGAAAAGGGGCCCAATTGAGTAAACAATAAACTCAAGCAACCTTATCGGATTCAAAAACCTTGCAGTTTTTTCGCCTATGATGTTTTTTGTTGAATAAGCCACTATTGCAGAGAACATTATACCTGCAACAACTTCTTCTGGGCTCCACAACATTCCCTTAGTCCCAGCCGTGAGTACCAACCAGAGCACGAATGACCATACAAATGCAGCAATGAAACTCATTTTTCTCACCTCATCTCTTGATTTGCAACTTTCAATACTTAGTTTTCACTAAATCTCAATATATGTTTCGTTTATTGCTTTTAAAAGAGTTTTGGAAAGTCCCAAATTCACAATGGAGGTATAAAACGGCTCTTTTTAAACAAAAGATTCTCAACAAAAAGTTTGTAAAAATCAAGGGACGAATGTATACAAATTTGTTAATGCTTGCTTTTAGATAATTCCAAAATTTCCAATGTATACTTTTGACATAATCGACCCCTCTCAACACAATAGATGGGGTAAAATGCAAACATTTATAAACCGTGAAGCATAGTGAAAGTGACGCTCTTCTAATGAGCGTTGAAATAGTTGAAAGGAGATATTGGAAATGTATGGAGATAGATTTGGTGGAAATAGAGACAGATTTGGTGGAGTAGCCCCAGTTAAGGTCGGAGAAAGATATACTGTTAAAATCGAAAGTATAGGAAAGGGCGGAGACGGTATAGCCAGGATTAAGGGCTTTGTAGTGTTTGTTCCAAACACCAAGGTCGGTCAGGAAGTTGAGATTGTAATTAACTCTGTCAAGAGAAAGTTCGCTTTTGGAGAAGTTATTTGACTTCACATTCATAGTCCAATTTTTGGACTTCAAACTTTTCTTTTGTTCTCAAGATATTTCACACATTCAGCCAATTAAGTTTTTAAAGCGCTAAGCTTAGCAATTTGCGATGAGAGTTCACATTGAAACTTATGGATGCACGCGGAATAAAGCGGATGCAGAAATCATGGAAGCCCTCTTGGTTAATGCGGGTTATGAAATAGTTGATTTGGATAGCGCAGACTATGTAATCGTGAACACCTGTGCCGTGAAAGACCCAACAGAAAATCATATGAGAAAGAGAATTAAAGAGCTCCTTGATGCTGGCAAAAAGGTTATTGTTACCGGCTGTTTGCCTCACATCAACATTGAGGCAATAGATGAGAGGGTATCAGCAATCTTAGGAGTTAAGAGCATAAACAGAATTACCGAAGCTATTGAGCTTGCAGAAAGGGGAGTAAAGCTCGTTGATGTAGAGCAGAGGGGAATAGACAAGCTTGAACTTCCCAGAATGTGGAAGAGCAAAGTAGTCTTTGTTGTGCCAATTAGTGAGGGCTGTTTGAATGCGTGCACCTACTGTGCGACTCGCTTTGCAAGAGGAATTCTGAAGAGTTACTCCCCAGAAAAAATTGTCAGATGGGTCAAAGAGGCATTGGCCAAAGGTTATAAGGAGATACAGCTTTCAAGCGAAGATACCGGCTGCTATGGTTTTGATATTGGGACAAACTTAGCTGAGCTTTTAGACGAGCTAACATCCATTGAAGGAGAGTTTAGAATTAGAGTCGGCATGATGAACCCAAATCATGTCATAAAGTTCCTTGATGAGCTAATTGATGCCTACAAAGATGAAAAGATTTACAAATTCTTGCATTTGCCCGTTCAGAGTGGAGATAATGAAATTCTAAGGAAAATGGGCAGAACGTACACAGTTGAAGATTTTGAGACCATAGTTAAGGCTTTTAGGAAAGAGTTCCCAGAGCTGAACCTGAACACGGATATAATTGTTGGGTTCCCCGGAGAAAGCGAAGAGGCTTTCCAGAATACCGTTGAGCTCATAAAGAGGGTTAAGCCAGATAAGATAAACGTTTCAAGATTCTCTCCGAGACCCGGAACTTTAGCGGCAAGAATGCCAGATCAAATAGTTGGCTGGCGTGCTAAGGAGCGCTCCCGCTATCTCCACCGCTTGAGGTTAGCTATAAGCTATGAGATAAACCAGAAGTATGTTGGAAGGGAACTCTTAGTTTTAACACACGGGGAAGGAAAGAAAGGAGGAGTTGAAGGCAGAACGATGAACTACAAGGAAATAATTTTGCCGGAGGCTCCAATTGGAGAATTCGTAAAAGTAAAAGTTACGAAGGCAACTGCAACGTATCTGATGGGAGAGCTTATTACCTCCTCTCTTTGAAATACGAAAGCCGTATTAACTTTGGGAGATACTAATTCTGGAGAAGAAAAAATGAAAAGTATATTGCTTATTCGAGGTTTTAGGGGATGTGAGAAATTTATTGACTACTATTTGAAAATCCACAGCTTTCCCAAAGAAATTTTTCTTGTTGAGGGTGAATACAACATCATTGCAGAAATCGAGTATGAAGACTATGAGAGCTTCAAAAAGTTAGTTTCTGAACTCTGTAAGCTCCATGAGGTTTCAAAAATAACTATTCTAAATGTAAAGAACCTCTCCTAAATTCCAGCAGTGTTCATGAATAACCCCAAACATTAGCACAAAACTTATAAGTTATGTAAAGTAAACTTTACGTAAAGGAAGCTTTACATCGGTGATGTGAATGAACGAGGCAATAGTTAATTTCATCATATGGGCTTTCTTGGCTACGGTGACAACGTTAATCCTGCTCCACCTTTCAAAAAGGGATGAGAAAAAGAAAACACTCATCCCTGCAATGCTTGTGATATTGACAATGGGCTATTTGATGGGCTACGCCGTCAGCAACGGCAACTTACCCCTTGCATTTTCCGTCTTTTTGGTTGGAGGTATCATGCTCAATCTCTACTATGCTTCAATGAAGAGAAGAGGCTATGTGCTTGAAGACGAAAGAACTCTGAGAATCGAAGAGATTTCAGCAAGAAGAACCCTTCAAGTGTTTATGATTGGATTAGCATTTGCTGTGATATACCTCTCGGTAGCCCAGCAGAGAAATCCAGCGCTCAGAGATGCATTTATTCTGGCAGAAAGCTTACTTGTTTTCCTGTTTTTTACCCATCTGGCATTTAAAATCTACTACAGCAGGGTGATGTAAATTGAAAAACCGTCTGAGGGAGCTTAGAGAAGCAAGAGGATTAACTCAGGAGGAGCTGGCAAAGATATTGGGAGTTACAAGGCAGACGATAATAGCGATTGAAAAAGGTAAGTACGATCCCTCATTAAGGTTAGCCTTCAAGATTGCAAGGTTCTTTGGGGTTAAGATCGAGGATATCTTCATCTATGAAGGTGATTGAGATGTTTAGGAGCAAATACAGAGAAAGGGCTTGGTGGTCGATGTTTGTTGGACTTCTTTTTGCATTTTCTGGTGCTTATGGGAAGTTCAAGCCCATGATCATTGTTGGAATACTGTTTGCGACCTTTGGAGTGATACTTCTTGAATATGATCGGAGGGTTTCACATGACAGCGGTAAAAGTTGAAAACCTCGAAAAAGACTATGGGAAAGTTAAAGCCCTGAAGGGAATAAGCTTTGAAGTTAAGGAAGGAGAGATTTTCGGCTTGATTGGGCCTAACGGTGCTGGAAAGTCGACAACCCTCAAGATTTTGGCTACTCTTTTAGTCCCAACTGGAGGAAAAGCTGAGGTCTTCGGTTATGATGTTGTAAGCAAAGCGGATGAGGTCAGAAAGCTCATCAGCTACCTCCCAGAGGAAGCTGGGGCATACAAAAATCTCACCGGATATGAATACTTAGAGTTCATGGCAAAGCTTTATGCAAAGACTGGAAAAAGCATTGAAGAAATGCTGAAGCTTGGCGTCAAAATAGCGGGACTTGGGGAAAGAATTCACGACAAGGTTGCGACTTATTCAAAAGGTATGACAAGAAAACTTCTGCTTGCGAGGGCTTTAATGGTCATGCCAAAGCTTGCCATTCTTGACGAGCCTGCAAGCGGTCTTGATATAATAAACGCCTACGCAATCAGACAAACAATCAAAAGATTTGCCGAGGAAGGAGTTACATTTCTCATCTCCAGCCACAACATGCTCGAGGTTGAATTCCTGTGCGACAAGGTGGCTCTGATAAACAAAGGCGTCATCGTTGAGATTGGCACTCCCAAAGAGCTGAAAGAGAAGTACAACGCTGAAAACCTCGAAGAAGTCTTCATGAAAGCTGTGGGGGTGAAATTATGAGCGACTTTTTTGTAATGGTCATAAAGGAGCTTAAAGACTTAATGAGGAACAAACAAATCATAGTCGGAATGATAATCGTGCCGCTCATCCTTTTCCCAGCTTTAGGAAAGATGATAAGCTTTGGAATGAGCGAAGCAAAAGAAGAGACCAAAGTAATCCTCGTCAACTTTGATGAAGGGAAATACGGCAATGTATTGATCAGTGCTTTAAGGGCAGCTCCAAACGTTACCGTAACGCTCATTGATGCCCAAACAGTGCAAGAAGCAATTCAGAAGGCTCAGGCAGAGGGATATAATGTCGTCGTGGTAATTCCAAAGGATTTCTCCAAAAACATTGAAGCAAACCAAAAGACGTATGTTGAGGTTTACGCTGTATTCAAAGGGATAAGTGCTGGAATCAAAGAAAGCGTAAGTGAAGGAAGAATTAACGCTGTTCTACAAGTCCTTAATGAGGAGCTGGCAAAGCTGAAGATAAAAGAGGCAGTGAAAGGCAATCCAGAGGCTATACTGCACCCAATAGATGCAAAAAGCTACTCAGTGATTCAAGGGAGAATTGTAAATGTCCCTCCTTCAATTGTATCTGGGATAATCTACTCTCAGGCATTCTCTATCCCGCTAGTGCTCTTCATAATGATAAGCTATGTTTCTCAGATGGCCGCAACAACAATGGCAGCTGAAAAAGAGAACAAAACACTTGAAACTCTGCTGACCTTACCTGTTAAGAGAATGACAATAATAACAGGTAAAATGGTGGGGACGGCAATAATTGCCCTCGTTGCGTCAATTGCTTACATGGTTGGTCTGAAATACTACATAAGCTCATTTACCCCCGAAAACATGACCCAAATTGGAATTACCCTGAAAGACCTTGGACTTGAGATGACGCCCAAAGGAGCTCTGCTCTTCGGGATTTCACTGTTCCTGAGCATAGTTTTCGCCTTAAGCTTGGCAATGCTAATCTCAGTGTTTGCAGAGGACATAAGAAGCGCAAGCACAATGGTCAGCATGATCATGATGCCTCTCCTCTTCCCAATCTGGATTTTGATGTTCAAGGACATCTCAACTTTGCCACCAGCAGTAAAGTACTTCCTCTATGCAATCCCCTTCAGCCATCCAGTAATAGCTTCAAGAGCAGTCCTTTTGAAGCAGTATGCAATAGTTTACGCTGGAATAGCATATCTGCTCTTCATCAGCGGAGCAATGCTCTACATAACTGCAAAGTTCTTCTCAACGGAAAAGGTGCTTACGGCAAAGCTGAAGTGGGGGAAGAGAAAAAGAACTGAGTAGCTTTTTCCTCTTTTCACTCTATTGGAACTCCATCCTTCGTTCTTGGAGCCAGCCATTTCATAAGCCTTTGGGGATCTTTGGTTCTTATCGTTATGGTTATTGGCCCCAGAGGGGATTCCTCGTTGAAGTTCACCTTTCCAGCATAAGCTACCTGCTTGTGGACTTTGATTATAATTTCCTCCCCAAAGTAGCCATCCTCAAGAAAAGCCCTCGCTGTGTCGAGAATAGCCTGTCCTCTAAAAAGCTCATATAGTCTTTGTAAAGCTTTTTTGTTCTTTGTTTTCCCAACTAAAACTATGTAATCGCCTTTATCAAATGCTTCAAACTCTAAGCCTGGAATTAAATTCAGCATAGCCTTCTTTACCTTCTCAATGTCCTCAGTGGGATAAACATAAGCTTCAACTTCAACTTCTTCAAACATCTCTCTCACCATTGCTGCTCTCCTCTATGGCGGTTTTAAAGTTTTGGGCAACGTTTATAAGTTTAGGAAAACCTAAAATATTTAGGTGTAATGCATGCTGGAAAACTTCATCCAGAATATAGCAGGCTATATACTCTCAGCATCAAACGGAAACATCATTACCATTGCCTTCTATGCTGGACTGTTCGTTGCTTTAATGACATCTCTTGGCTCGTTAGTTGCGATATTTGCTAAAAGCCTTCCAGAATGGAGTGTTGAGTTCAGCCTAAGCTTTGCCGCTGGAGTTATGATTGTTGCAAGCTTTACAAGCTTAATTCTGCCAGCGATAGAATCAACCAATAGCTTTTCCCCAGCTGGAATTGGAGTATTTTTGGGTGTTGTTTTGATCTTTGGAATAGACAAGCTTCTCCCACATGAGCACATCATTAAAGGCTATGAGGGCCCAAAAGAGCTGAAAGATAAGCTAAAAGTTGTCTGGTTAATCATTTTTGCAATGGTAATCCACAACCTCCCAGAAGGACTGGCCGTTGGGACCTCGATAGTTTACAACCTTGAAACCGGACTTGTTACAGCTTTAGCAATAGGAATTCAGGACTTCCCGGAGGGTATCGTCGTTGCACTGCCCCTGGCTGTGCTCCAGAAGAGAAGATTGCAACCAATACTTATTGGAGTTCTGAGCGGAGTCGCTGAAATGATTATGGCAGTTCTTGGGGCACTGCTGTTTGTCAAACTCAATTGGCTTCTGCCCTATGGTCTGGGTTTAGCGGGAGGAGCAATGCTGTACATAACGGTTAAAGAGATGATCCCCGAAATTTACAAAAAAGAGGAAAATGAAACCCTCATAACAATTGGCTTCTTCTTGGGATTTTACGTGATGCTGTTTCTGGATTCAATGCTTGGCTAATCCAAGCTTTTTTGCCAGTTCCTCAATTTCTTTTCTGTAATCATCAATGTGATTGTCGTTTACTATCATGTAATCTGCAAGGGCTATAACGTTCCCGATGCCGAATTTAAGCTCCTTCCAGTCCCTCGCTTCGAAGTCTGCCCAGGTTTTTGGGTCATCGCTCCTGCCTCTCTTCTTTAATCGCTCAAATCTCTTTTTTGGAGATGAATGGACAGCTATTATCACAATCTCCTGATCTGGAAAAGCATCTTTGAACGTCTGGATTTCATCCAAAGAACGGACACCATCAATAATCACTGCCTTGTGCTTCTTTAAGAGCTCTTTAACCCTTGGAACCGTCAGCTTTGCGACAGCATTATCTCCCAGCTCTTGCCTCAGCTGAATGCTGATTTTATTCATTCCATCTGGAGTCCTTGGAATTCCTCTCTTGTCTGCCTCTTCCCTCACAATATCTCCCATTGAAACGTGAGGAACGCCATATTTTGAGAAAATCCTCACAACTTCACCTTTACCAGAACCGGGCATGCCTACCACACAGATTATCATTGCCCATCCTCAGGTAAATGTGGAGGGTTTAAAAGGTTAACTAATCACTTCAAAAAGTAGTCTAAAGTTCCCTTCTTTGGCTTGGGTTTCTCCTTAGGCTTATCCTCTGGCTTGTCAGGATCTTTGATATTTTTCAACAATGGAAGCTCAACTCCAAAATGCCTGTAGATTCTCTCCAGAACTTTAACACCAATACCTTCAACGGCTAAAAGCTCACTCGGCTTAGCCTTTACAATGTCATTAACGTTTTTAAAGCCCGCATTGTACAAAGCCCTTGCCCTCCTCCTTCCAATCATTGGAAGCTCCACCAATTCTAACAGCTCCTCTCTAACGCCATGCTTAAGCCTCAGATGGAGCCTTCTGAGGTATTTAATCGTCTCACCTCCTGCATTGAGAACCTTCGCAAGCTCAATGAGAGAATACATTAACCAGTCTGCAAGCTCAATAATCCTATACAAGTCTCCAGTATCAATCCCATAAGCCTCAATCAGCTTTGCTTCACTCACTTCATTGATCCAGTCCAAGAGCAACTTCGCTGTCTTAACTTCACTCAAAAACTTCTGAAACTCGTAGTCCTCCCAGTAAGGAATTGAACGGTACAAGTAATCTTCCATCTCATAAGCATAATCGAGATAGCTTTCCTGTTCCTTCCTCTTTATGCTGAGCGTTCCCATGTCCGGAGTTGATGCCAAAAGCTGGAAGATGCCGAGAGGATTTGGATTTTCCTCTATCTGAGGCAGAGCATCTTTGAACTTTTTAGCTGTAAGAGGGTCAAGATAGAGCTGGGAAGTTCTTATACCAAAGGGCAACGCTATAAAGCTGTCATTTAGGTCAATATCTATGAACTCGTTCTCAAGGAGGAAGTAGACTATGCTCTTCGCTTTGCCTTCAAGGATTTCCAAGTCTTTTCTCTGATGATAATAGAAGGTCTTCTCCAAAAACCCTATCAACTCG
This sequence comes from Thermococcus barophilus MP, assembly GCF_000151105.2. Lineage (NCBI taxonomy): Archaea > Methanobacteriati > Methanobacteriota > Thermococci > Thermococcales > Thermococcaceae > Thermococcus > Thermococcus barophilus. Next base: position 1,303,540 of record NC_014804.1, read on the forward strand.
CGGAAGCTTTCAACTCCAAAGTTTGTAATTAATGCTAAAACTTGACTCCTAAATGCAGCATCGTTGGAGAGCATGGAGAACAGCTTTTCGGGCTTTCCAAAGATATACTTCTCCATGAGTTCTTCTGGCTTTTCTGTTTTTGCAACAATAATAGCTTCGCCTTCTTTGTCGTATTTAGGCCTTCCAGCTCTCCCTATCATCTGCTGGATTTCAAGAACAGGGATATCAGACCACCCAAAGGTTGAGTACCTCTTTGTATCGCGGATTATCACTCTAAAGGACGGTAAATTCACGCCCATAGCCAATGTCGGCGTCGCAGTTAAGACTTTTATCAATCCTTCCCTAAATGCATCCTCAATCAAAGTTCTTTCTGCTCTTCCTAATCCAGCATGATGGAAGGCAGCACCGTTAACTAAAACCTCTTTAAGCTTATCATTGGTTGGATTGCTTTCCAATGACTCAGCCAGTTCTTTTAATCTCCTTGCTTCGGGCTTTGTTAAAAGCCGCCTGACTTTCTTGCCAAGCATTCCCGCTTCTTTTTCAGCTGATCTTCTCGTGTTCACAAAAACCAGAGCTTGTTTGCCCTTTTTGACAGCATCAATTACGAGAGAGTCCCACTGAGGTGGAAACTTATCAACTTTGCCATCTTCCCAAATCAGCTGACCATGAGCAAAGACACCTTTCCTAAGTTTCACAGGACGCCAATCACTAACCACAAGCTTTGCGTTCAGCCATTCAGCCAGCTCCTCGGCATTTCCAACGGTTGCGCTCAATCCCAAAATCTGGGCTTTGCCAAGCATATGGGATAATATCATCTCCAAAGTTGCTCCCCTATCATAAGAGCCAAGAAGGTGAATTTCATCTGCAACAATAAGCGTTACATCCCTAATCCATCTTGATTTATGCCTCAAAAGGGAGTCAAACTTCTCTGACGTTGCTATGATTATGTCATATTTGCCCAGCCATTCTTCACTGCTGTCATAATCTCCAGTCGTTACAGCAACCCTAACCCCCAAATCTTCCCATGTTTTAAATTCTCTGTATTTTTCTTCAGCCAGAGCCTTAAGAGGGACTAAATAAACTGCCTTTCCACCCCCAGTAAAGAGCTTGTGGAGCATCACAATTTCAGCAACGAGGGTTTTTCCGCTCGCTGTTGGAATTGCCAAAAGCAAATTCTCCCCATTGAGAACACCGCTCCTCAGAGCCTCAGCTTGAGGAGGATAAAACTCGCTAATGCCCCGCTCTTTAATCTTCCTGATTATTCTCTCATCTACACCAAATTTTGAAAGCTCATCAACCTGCATTGCATACCCAATAGGGGAAAAGCGTTTATAGGCTTTTGGTTTAGTTGAAAGCATGAAAGTTGAAGTACCCTATCTGGTATTTGAAGTGAATGGGGAGGAATATATGATTGATGCCCACTTTTCAAAGAAGCTTGAGCGGATTGAAAGGATCAGCGCTCTAATTCGACCAGTAGACAGAACCCTGTCAGAAACTGCAGAAGAACCTCTTCCAATACTCTTACAGAAAAATGAAATTGAGGGATTCTTAAAAAATCTGTTTGTTGAGGTTTATGAAAGCTCTGGAGAGAAGCTGAACAAACGACTAAGGCATATGAGAAAATGGAATATCCTCAGGCTCATTGGAATTCCAACTGGTTTTTCAAGGCATGTAGAGAAAGACGAACATCTTGCAAAAGAAAACAGAGAGGCTATGCTATCCTTGGCGATATTAAGAAAAATCCTTGGAGTTAAAACCCCCACAGAACTTGATAAGATCAAGATAGTTCCAAAAGAATACCTCTACTACAGGATTGAACTCAAAAACAGAGAAATTTTCAATGAAAAAGGAGAAAAAGATGGCATATATACACAGCTCTTGGAAATTGATGGAGGTTTTAGGCATGCTCTGCTTTCTATGATTTAGCATAAAGCCAGCAGGCAACATGGTGGTCTTTCTCAACCTCAACCATTGGTGGCTCTTCTTTTCTGCACACATCCTTTGCAAACGGGCATCTTGGGTGGAACCTGCACCCAGCCGGTGGGTTTATTGGGCTTGGAGGTTCGCCTCTAACAATCTTACGCTTTGCTTTAAGCTCTTTAGCCATCTCCGGATCTGGAACTGGAATAGCTGAGAGGAGCATTTGGGTGTAGGGATGGAGTGGATTCTCAAAGATTTTATCAGCTGGACCTACCTCGACAAGCTTTCCAAGGTACATAACCCCCATCCTGTGGCTCATGTACTTGACGACACCCAAATCGTGGGAGATAAAGAGATAAGTGAACCCATGCTTTTCCTGCAAGTCCTTGAGAGTGTTCAGGATGTTCGCCTGGACTGAAACATCCAAAGCAGATGTTGGCTCATCAAGCACTATGAACTCTGGCTTAAGAGCCATTATCCTCGCTAAGGCAATTCTCTGTCTCTGACCACCACTGAACTCGTGGGGGTATCTGTAGAGGTGCATCTCGTTGAGTCCAACGCTTTTCAGGAGGTTTATCACAAATTCCTCAGGATCATCGACTTCAATGCCATGAAATCTCACAGGCTCCATGATTATTTCAAACACCGTCTGCCTCGGATTTAGAGATGAGTACGGATCCTGAAACATTATCTGGGCTTTCCTCCTGAACCATTTGAGCTCATCACCTTTAAGCTCCATAACGTTCTTGCCTTCAAAGAGGATTTCACCAGCAGTTGGCTCTATCAAACGAAGGATTGTTCTTCCTGTCGTTGTCTTACCACAGCCACTCTCGCCTACTAAGCCAAAGGTTTCACCCTTGTATATCTCAAAGCTTATGTCATCAACTGCCTTAACCCAGCCCTTTGTGAAAAATAAGCCTTTCACGGGAAAGTACTTTTTGAGATGTTTAACTTCTAACACTTTCTCCATGCTCTCACCTCAGTAAAGGTGACATGCTACAAAATGTCCATCTTCCATTTCTTTCAGCTCAGGCACTTTACGCTTGCACACCTCTGTTGCAAATGGACATCTCGGATGGAATCTGCAGCCGCTTGGCGGTGTTATCAGATTCGGCACTGTTCCGGGAATAGCCTCTAAGCGCTCAATCTTTGTCATTGGATTTGGCACAGCCTTGAGAAGACCCTTGGTGTATGGATGTAAAGGATTCTTGAAGATCTGCTCCACTGAGCCAATCTCAACTATCTTTCCGGCGTACATCACAGCTACTCTGTCGGCAGTTTCAGCAACAACACCTAAATTGTGCGTGATCAAAATGACCGTTGCTTTGTACTTTTCCTTAAGCTGGTTAATCAAGTCAAGGATCTGGGCTTGGACTGTAACATCCAAAGCCGTTGTGGGCTCATCGGCAATTAGAATCTTTGGATTGTTTGCGATTCCAATTCCAATAACCACTCTCTGCTTCATTCCACCGCTCAGCTCATGAGGATAATTTTTGACCCTATTTTCTGGATCGGGAATAAGGACGGATCTTAAAATGTCAACAGCTTTTTTAATTCCCTCTTTTATGCTCTCAACCTTTCCATGAACTTCCATTGCCTCGGCTATTTGGTAGCCCACTGTGTAAAGGGGATCAAGTGAAGCATGGGGGTCTTGAAAGATGTAAGCTATTTCATTCCCTCTAATTTCCCTGATCTGTTCTTCATTAAGTTTGAGGAGATCAACGACTGTACCATCTTCCTTATGATACAGTACCTCACCCTCAACGATCCTTCCTGGACTCTCAATCAGCTGAGTTAATGCCCTTGAGGTTACGCTCTTTCCACAGCCTGTTTCTCCAACCAATGCGAAAGTTTCACCCCTGTACACATCAAATGAAACTCTTTCTATTGCCTTAACTATTCCAGCGTAAGTGTAAAAGTGAACGGTTAGGTTTCTAACTTGCAAAATTGGCTCAGGCATTTGCCTCACCCTCCTTCTTGCTCTTCTTTACTTTGAACTCAATGCTCCTTCTTGTCTTTGGATCAAGTATGTCTCTGAGACCGTCACCCAGCAGGTTCCAGCCCAATGCCACAAGCATGACAACCAATCCTGGATAGAACACCAGCCACCATGCCTTCGGGAAGTACTGAGCTCCATCATAAACTATTCTACCCCAGTCGGCTATTGGGGGAGTTGCACCTAATCCAAGAAAGCTCAATCCTGCTTCCATAAGGATTACTCCACCAAAGTCAAGTGTTATGTACACCAGTATGGGCCCAATTATGTTTGGCAGTATGTGTTTGAACATTATCGTTCTCGCTGGCAGTCCTATAGCTCTTGCTGCTTCTATGTACAGCTTCTCCTTTTCTGTTAGAGTTGAACCTCTTGTTATTCTCGCATAAGCTGGCCACCAGACTATAATCATCGCCAATATGACTGCCAAAAGTCTTCCGAGGTTTCCAGCTTCTCTAACATCTAAGGCAAATAACCACAACACAAATTTCTGCACAGCCTCATGTGTGGAAATAAAATTCTGGATTCTTTCAGGGAGCACTGCAGACAGTGCAATTGCCAAGATCAATGCTGGAAATGCAAGAAACATATCTGTTATACGCATTATTAGCTCGTCAACTTTTCCCCCGTAATAACCTGCTATGAGGCCAAGGATTATCCCAAGAGGTACCCCAAGGGATATGACTATTATTGAGATTACAAAGCTTGTCCTGGCACCGCTCAGGATTAAACTCAGCAGATCTCTACCGTAGTGGTCTGAGCCGAGGGGAAAAGTTATTACAGTATTATTGTAGTAGTCAAGGACAAATTTGCTTCCTGGTGGCGCTAAGACGATTTTATCATAGCTCTTTGTATAGAGCATCGGGAAGAAGTTGTACCTCCAGTGTGCTAACCTTGGTCCAAAGATTCCCACTAAGATGAACAGGATCACAAGGAACAGTCCAATCAGGGCAGGTGGGGATCTGTTAAGAGCATAAAGCATCAAGCGCCATTCTTCCATCTTTGATTTGTTCTTTTCTTTCCAGCCCTTTTTGAATAAGCTTATGAACGAGCCCAGTCCATAAACAATTTTGTCTGCAAGCTTATCCAAAATGCTCTTTTTGTATTCCTCTTGCATCTTGACCACCTCAGTATCTAACCCTTGGATCGATTACTGCATAGAGTATATCAACCACCAAATTTGCGGTAACGTAAATTATTGCGTAGATGAAAGTTATTGCTACAACCGCTGGAAAGTCAAGGTTCTGAATTGAGAGTATAGCATATCTACCCATTCCTGGTAGGGCAAAGACAGTCTCTGTGATCGGTGTTCCAGCCAGCAGGCCTCCAAACTGAAGACCAAGAACTGTAACGATTGGAACTAAGGCGTTCTTGAGGGCATGTCTGTACATTCTAAGCTTTGGAACCCCCTTAGCTTTTAGGAATTGAATGTAATCACCGCTAAGGGCTTCAAGGAAGGAGTTCCTGACAAATCTTGCCAGCACACCCGTACCCATAAATCCAAGCACAAACCCTGGAAGCCAAAATCTTGCCAAATGCTGCTTGAAAAGTGTGAAGTTTCCAGTAAGGAGGGAATCAATTATGGGTATGTGAGTAATTTGAACTGGCGGCGCTGGGGGAACTCCAGCCAAATTCGTTATCCTAAACTTCACAAAGAACACAAACAGAAGTAGATAGCCCAACCAGAAAACTGGTGTCGAAACTCCAATGAGGGCAAAAATCCTAACAAGTGTATCTATCCATGTGTTACGCTTCAATGCAGATATCAAACCAAGAGGAATTCCAATTAATATCGTGAATGTGAACGCAATTATAGCCAGCTGAAATGTCACGGGAAAACGGTCTTTAATATCATCAAACACGGGATTTGAAGTTCTTGGATCAATCAGAGTGTTTGTTGCCAAACCTTTTATCAAAAACCAGTACTGATCATACCACGGCTCATTTAAGTGATATCTTTCCTTGATTCTTTCAACAGCCTCTGGAGATGCTTTTTCACCTCCAGCCCAAGCTTTAGCGGGATCTGCTGGAATTACATATGCTATTAAAAATACAATTATTGTGACCCCAACTATTGTCGGAATGAATGTTAGAACCCTTCTGATTAAGAACTTCTTGAGATCAGCCATTTCCGTCCCTCCACTTAAGCTTTTTGCAGTTTATTGGGATAGCTGAAATTTAAAATTAAAGAAAAGAAAGGCTCAGCCTGAAACTTCAACATTAAGCTCTTTGAACTTGGTCGCACCGTAGAGGAATGGTCCAACCCAGTTGTCTGAGTCAAGGTAGTCTGGAACCCAACCGACGACGTAGACATCAAAGTCACCCTTGCTGACCTTTCCTAAGTAGACTGGCCACTCATAGCTTGCCACTGTAACTTGGAAGCCAAGCTGGCTCCAGACGTTCTGGAGGAGGGTCATTATCTTTTCACGTGCTGAGTTTCCAGCGTTGTAGATGAGTTCAATCTTGTATTTGGTTGGATCAATGCCAGATTCCTTCAGGAGCTGCTGCGCCTTTGCCAAGTTGTAATCATATTTGATTATTCCCTGCTCTGTATAGCCTGGCCACGGCTTTGGAATTGGACCCCAGTTCCTCTCAAGCAAGCCTGAGTAGACCGTCTGGGCAATCTGATCGTATGGGATCGCATAAGCCAAAGCTTGCCTGACCTTAACGTTGTTGAAGGGCTCCTTATAGGTGTTGAATACTATGAATGTGAGGATCGGCTGCAGTAAGTCAGTCTGCACTATTGATTCAAAGCCATCAAGCTTCAAGCCCTTAACATCGTTTATTCTTTCTGGTGGTGTTGCAACCGTATCAACTGTTCCTGTCTGGAAGAGCTGGATTCTTGAAACGGCATCGTTGTTTATGACATAGATAACCCTCTTGTGGAGGGGCTTTATGTTGTTCCATATGTCCTTATTCCAGTAATATGGATTGAGCTCAAGGACGATGTATGAGTTCTCTTGGTACTCTTTAACATAATATGGCCCAGTTCCAACTGGCTTCTTGTGCATGAGCTGGTGTGTTGGGTCTTGTTCTCCCTCTTGCACGTACTTCGCCCATGCACTTGGGTTCTTACCGTTGTCTGATGCTTTTAATGCCTCTTCATACTTGTCACCAAGCAAGTACTCCATTGGAACCACTGAGAGGAACGGATCTGCAAGGATGTTAAGGACTGGAGCATATGGATGCGGCAGAACAAGCTTGAATACTCCCGCAGTCTTTCCGCTGTAGCCGAATAGCTTAAGCAAATCATCAAGTGACTTCACTTCAACGGTCTTACCTTTGTATTCTGCAATGAGCTTCTCACTCTTGAGAATATTCTCGAAGTCCTGCTCTGTCAATGCTTGTGACTTGTTGACGTCCATAAACTCTGAAACCATCCATGAAACGCTGTGTCCCAATCTCTGGACACGCCAGAATGTAAATGCAACATCTGTTGCGTCAATTGGATAGGTCTTGTCGTTCCATGGGTCGTAAGCCTTAACACCGCCCCTAATGACAAAGTACCACTCTGTACCATCTTCGTTGTGTGCCCATGCAACTGCCAAATCTGGTGAAACCTCTTCTGTCTCATCCTTCCAGTATGTAACAAGAGTATCGCCGATTTCGTGCCAGATTTCCCATCCGAAGGTCTCATAGGTCCAAGCTGGATCAAAGCTCTCTGGCCATCCAATCGTTCCTATGACGTATGTCTCGGCATCGTTCTTATATTCTCCAATTCCTATGCTGACACTTGGGGCATTTGGATCCTCCCAGAGGAGATCATACCTTTCTGGAAGGGTTGGGTGGTAGTATCTTCCCTTAACCCAGCTCCAGTAAACACGAAGCTGTCTGTTCTGCCCGATAATTACCTCGGGCACGTAATAGTTCCCCAATATGTAGAGAGCCTTAAACAGCTCGGTTCTTATAGCAGGATCGGTCTGCCTTCTTGCGGCAATAACAAGAGCATCAACGTTTGTATTTCTAAAGAATGCTGGGTCTATTGCCCCAAAACCCTGTCCCTCTTCCATAAGCTTCTTAATGTCAGGGGTGTTGGCTTCATCAACAACATAGCTTACCCTAATTACCTTTTTACCACTTGGCAATGAGACAGTTGGATTCTCACCTTTTGGACCAACAACAATCACTGATTTATCAGTCTCAATCACTGCTACCTTATCAAGCTCAAGAATCGCAGGTGTTATCCCCTTCGGCTTTGGAGCTTGAGTCTGGGTTGTAGTTTTAGTCGGAGAGGATGCTGTTGAGGTCTGTGTTGTGGTCTGGGTTGTAGCTTGAGTTGAAGTTGGAGTGGTTGTTTTCTCTCCCCCAATACAGCCGCTGGCAACTACTGCAAAGCCCAAAATTGCAATTAAAAACAATGCTGATAGTGCCTTCTTCATGGGTATCCCCCCAAAGTTGGCAATAATCTATAGAGAATATTCCAGTAATAAAACTTTCGATTACTTAGACAAATTTATGACTAAATAATTATCTCGCTCTCAAGATGTCTTACACAATGTTATATATTTTTCCAAAATTGTTATCAAAATGAAAACATTTAAAAAAAGTTGATATCCAATGTACCTCTTAAACGCTCAATAGTGCACATTTTGTGATATTGCCATGGAAAGACGTGCAATACTGTTCTGATTTTTGAATTCAAATAGAAAGTAACTACGAAAAGCTTAAATGAGATAAAATGCAAGTATCATCTGTAAAAAACTGCTCTGGTGGTGTAAATGGTTAGGGCATATGTTTTACTGACAGTTGAAATTGGAAAAGTTGAGAAGGTTATAGAAGAGCTTAAAAGGATTCCCGGAGTTACAAAGGCGGATGCTGTCACTGGACCATATGATGCAATAATACACATTGAAGCAGCAGACCTTGGAGAACTCACAAGAAAAATCCTACATGATATACACAACATTGATGGTGTAATCGACACCACAACAGCGATAGTTGTTGAGTTAGAGGAAGAGTGACTACTTTTTCCTCCTCTTGGACTTCCTAAATTCCCTAATCTTTTGAGCAATTAGCCTTAGGCTTTTTGACTTTCCATACTTGCTTTCAATAACGAGCATCCCCTTTGCTCGAAGGGTCTCGTCTAATCCTGATACGCGGGGGTTTAGCTTGTCCCATTCAACTTTAACGATCTTCATGCCAAGGATTTTAGCTGCTTCAATAATTTCATCAAGTTTGGGAGACTCAACTGCTAAGTTTTTGGGGATTTCCCTTCCATATTTCCTTGACAACCTTGCATCCAGTTCACTTGCCCATACTACGAACTTTCTCATTCTTAACACCTAAAAGGTTTAAAAGATAAGATATTAAAAATTCTTTGGTGGGCAAAATGGAAATTCACTCAATTGGAAAGTTTCTAAAGGGGCATGTGAGAGGAGGTGACGTTGTTTTAATAGAATACCCCAGCGCTTATCCCTTTGAAGACCTCGCATGGGGAGAGATTATCCCCGAGATTTCTCACGACAATCAAATAGTTGTTGATGATTTCTTTGGTATTGGAGATTTAAGCTTTAGAAACTATATCAGGAAAATTTCTCCAAAGGATTACAGAAGAATCATCGAGATAACAAAGCACATAAAAGTGATCAAAATAGGCCCGGGAAGAGCGAGTTATGGATCAATCGTTGATGAAATCCCCCTAACATATGAAATATCCGAATTCATGAAAAATTATTACGATGCAATTAGAAAAGCCCTTGTGGATTCAATAAAACCACTTTATTTCCTGAGCTTTGGATTATCGGAGTACTTCTACTTTGGAAAGGAAAGGGCAATTCAGGCTATTTTATTCAGTAGAAGCAACCTTCCAGTAGAGGACTGGACCTCGATTTATTTGATAAACAAAAACTTGGTGGAAATGCCCCAGTTGGCAATTTTAGAAGACATCTCAGCATGGATCATCGACATAAACCAAGAAGAAGAGTACACAGTCAAGATCAAAAAGGGAAATGGTGAGAAAAAGTGATAGCAGAGGATCAAAAAGTTCTGCTGGTTGATCCCAGGGGAAAAAGATATCTGATATCTGCAAAGAAGCAGGAGTTTCATACTGATCTGGGGAAGATAGACCTTAGTGAAATAATTGGGAAAAATTTTGGGGATATCATCGAATCACATAAAGGATATAAGTTCAAAATTTTGAAGCCCAGAATAGTTGATTTCATTGATAAAATGAAGCGCGGTCCTCAGATAATTCATCCCAAGGATGCAGCTCAAATTGTTGCTTTTGCAGGAATCTCCCCAGGAGATTTTATAGTGGAAGCTGGAGTCGGAAGCGGTGCGCTAACTCTTTTCTTGGCAAACATAGTTGGACCTAACGGAAAAATAGTCAGTTATGAAGTTAGAGAGGACTTTGCAAGGCTTGCCTGGAAAAACATTGAATGGGCAGGTTTTGATGACAGGGTTACTATAAAGCTCAAGAGCATTTACGATGGAATAGACGAGAAAGAGGTTGATCACATAATTCTTGACTTGCCTCAACCAGAGAGGGTTGTTGAACACGCTGTAGAAGCATTAAAGCCGGGAGGATATTTTGTGGCATATACCCCATGTATAAACCAAGTTGCTCGCCTTTATGAAAAGCTGAGAGAGTTCAGGGAGTATTTCATGAGACCCAAAACTATTGAATGCTTAGTTAGAGAGCAGGAAGTTAGGGAAGAATGCATAAGACCAAGAACAAGGATGATTGCACACACAGGATACATAACATTTGCGAGAAAGATTTAGTCAGCAGAGAGGGAGGTTCATCACCACCTCAGCGTACCGTGAGGCTCATCCCCTAATTTCGAAATTTAGGCTCCTCTTTTTAGGATTTTTGGTTAAGTATGGCTATTGCAAAATTTTCTTCAATGTTGTTAACCTTTGGTTAACAATACTTTTATAAATACCTCATGTTCACAACCTTTGTAAATGCTCAAGAATGAGCACATGTACGGGGGTGTTCATTGTGTACAGGATTTTAGAAAGAAAGGAGATTGCAATGAGAAATGTTTGGTTTAAAGTTCACGCTCCACACATAGTTAGAAAACTCCAACCAGGCCAGTTTATAATTGTTAGAGCTTTCGAGAATGGGGAAAGGATACCCCTTACGCCGGTCACGTGGAGCAGGGAGGAGGGATGGATAGGGCTTATTGTATTCACAAGAGGAAAAACAACGATGCAGATAAACACTGAGCTCAAAGAAGGGGATTATTTCCTTAACATTGCTGGTCCGCTTGGCAACCCAGCTCCGATGAAAAACTACGGGAAAATACTTGCTATAGGCTTGTATACGGGTATAGTCGAAGTGTTTCCAATAGCAAGAGCATGGCAGGAAATTGGAAATGAAGTTCACACCCTCCAGGTCACCTTCGAACCCATGATCCTCTTAAAAGATGAACTCGAAAAGGCTGTTTCAAAACACACTGCTGTAGGTGTTCCGCTTAATCCAGAGAAGAGCTTCCCCGAAAACATGAAAAATGTAACCGCCAGGGCAAGAGAAATAGTCAGAGACATGATAAGAAACCTTAAGCCAGATTTAGTGTTTATGGTTGGGCCAGTTGGTGATCAAAAAGTGATTTTTGAAGTTGTCAAAGAATTCAATGTTCCAATGCTTGTTGATTTACACCCGATTATGGTTGACGGAACTGGTATGTGTGGTGCTTGCAGGGTTACTGTTGGAGGACAGATCAAATTTGCTTGCGTTGATGGTCCAACTTTCAATGCATACGAAGTTGATTTTGATGAGCTGATTAAGAGGTCTGGCTATTATGGGGATTTGGAGATGATAGCAATGCAAGGATATATGCAAAAGATTCAAGGGGGTGCACAGTGATGACAAAGAGAAAGCTCATAAAAAACAGAGTTCCCACCCCTGAAAGACCGGCTTATGAGAGAATCAAGAGTTTTGAAGAGGTCAATTTAGGATACAACTTTGATCTTGCCCTAATGGAAGCTGAGCGCTGTTTGCAGTGTCCAGAGAACTATGCTCCGTGTATAAAAGGATGTCCTGTAAACATAAACATCCCTGGCTTCCTTGCTAAGCTTAAAGAGCACAGAGACAATCCATACTTGGCGGTTAAAGAGGCTTTAAGAGTTATTTGGGCTTGTAATTCTTTGCCTGCCATTACAGGCAGGGTTTGCCCACAAGAAGACCAATGCGAAGGAGTCTGCGTAATGGGCAAAGTAGGCGACCCAATAAACATAGGAAAACTCGAAAGATTCGTAGCAGACTACGCAAGACTACACGGGATAGACGACGAGCTTTTGATGGAGATCATCCCCAAAATCGAAAAGAAAGAGCAAAAAGTAGCTGTTGTTGGAGCAGGACCAGCAGGCTTAACCTGTGCTGCAGAATTAGCAAAAATGGGCTACAAAGTTACAATATTTGAGGCTTTGCATTATCCCGGAGGAGTCCTAATATACGGAATCCCAGAATTCAGACTACCAAAACAAATCGTGAAAAAAGAGCTCAAGAAGCTTGAGCTTTTAGGTGTTGAGATAAAGACAGACCATATAGTTGGAAGAACCGTAACAATCCCAGAGCTCATTGAAGAATATGATGCAGTGTTTATCTCTACAGGTGCTGGAACGCCCAAACTTCCAGAAGTGCCTGGAATAAACCTCAACGGAATTTACTCAGCCAACGAGTTTCTTACAAGGGTTAATCTAATGAAAGCATATAAGTTCCCAAAATACGACACCCCAATAAAAGTCGGTAAGAAGACAATAGTGATTGGTGCCGGAAATACAGCGATGGATGCTGCAAGGACTGCTCTAAGGCTTGGAAGCGATGTCACAATAGCGTACAGGAGAGGAAGAGAGGATATGACAGCGAGAATTGAGGAGATTCATCACGCTGAGGAAGAAGGAGTGAAGTTTATGTTCTTTGTGAGTCCCTTAGAGTTCATTGGAGACGAACACGGCAATGTCAAGGCTGTTAAATTCATGAAAATGAAAGTGCTTGATGAGAAAGAGTCCAATGGAAAGAGAAAAATTATTCCAACGGGTGAAACAATAACAGTCGAAGCTGATACGGTAATTATAGCAATTGGACAGGTTCCAAACAAGATAATCTGGAAGACAACGCCCGGCTTGGAGATTACAGAGAAAGGTACTATTGTAGTGGATGAGAATTTGATGACTTCGATTCCTGGAGTTTTTGCGGGTGGGGATGCAATAAGAGGAGAAGCAACCGTAATCTTAGCAATGGGAGATGGAAGAAAAGCAGCAAAAGCAATACATGAATACTTGCAGAGGAAAAGCGAAAATGCTTGATTTTTCTCCTATATTTTTCTGAATCTTAGGGGATAAATTTATCAGCTCTAACGAGAAATAACCAAAGGCTATGAGGAGCCTCACGATAGCTGAGATGTGATGACGGGCATACTGGCCGAGCCTATTTGTGGTGGCAGACCTTTTCTACTTACCTTTGAATTCCAATAGCTTTATTTTATCAGGAAGGCAATAATAAAATGGGCGATGACGAGCTCTAGGGTATCTGAAATTATGATGAAAAAGGAAAGCCGAGCTTATCCCTCCTTTTCTTCCTCTTCAATCTCCTCAAGGATGTGCTCGAACTTCTTGAACTCCTCGCTTTGTGCAAGAAGAGTTATGAATTCGTCGATTTCCTCTTTCTCAAGGAATGAACCAACTAAAAGCCTTCCAGTATAGCGGTTATTCTTAATCTCCCAGAACATGTAGAATTCAGGGAATTTGTTTTTGATTTTCCTATAGGCAACGCCATACTTAGAATCCTTAAGTGGGTTCTGCTCAAGGAAGAAATGGTTTTCAGAGAGCTCAATCTTATGGAGGATTGCTCCGCGCTTAGTTCTCACAAGCTTGACTTTAACATCCCATTCTTTTAGAGTTCTCACTAAAAACACCTCCAAATGGAATATGAAAAGACAAAGTCAGACAAAAATCAGAGGCTCTTCAAGTATTCAGCATACTGCTCGGCAGTCATGAGATTCTTTAAGTCCTCTTCAAGGTTTGACGGCTTAATCTTTGCAATCCATGCCTCATATGGATCCTCGTTGATTTTCTCCGGGGAGTCCTCAAGCTCTCCATTAACTTCGACAACTTCACCGCTGACTGGAGCGTAAACTTCGCTCACAGCCTTGACGCTTTCAATTTCACAGAGAACATCCCCCTGTGAAACTTCCTTTCCAACTTCTGGAAGCTCAACGTATGCAACGTCGCCAAGTTCTTTTTGAGCATAGTCGCTTATTCCGACAAGAACCGTCCCGTCGTCTAAAACCTGAGCCCATTCGTGCTCCTTTGTGTAGTATAGTCCTTCTTTAACCTTATATTCGCCTACCTCAATCATGAGAACCACCAGAGTGTTTTACGGCTGAAAAACATTTAAACCTTTCTACATTGCCCCGTTATTCCTTCCAGCACCGCCATAAATAATCCCAGCCACTATTAAAGCAAGGCCAACTATGGTTGAAATCAAAATCCTCTCACCGACTGCAAAGTGTATTATAATCAGGGAGATAAAGGGTGTTAGATAAACAAGATTTGCCATTTGGGCTGTTGTTTCCGAAAGCTCCAGAGCTTTGAGCCACAAGAAGAAAGTGATGCCCATTTCAAAAGTTCCGACATATAGCGCCCCTGCCAATCCTTTAGCAGTGGGTATTACAATATTATGAGTGAGAATCACAAAAAGGAAGATGTACATAATGCCAAAAGCGAAATTAAAGAACATTTTAACCACGGCATCTCTCCCATCTCTCAGATTCAAAATCCAGTAAACCGCCCAGATCAAGGCACTCATTAACCCAAGAAAAGCCCCATAAGGATTAGCAAATTTGAGAGCGGTCATATCTCCCCGCGTTGAAATAATCAAAACTCCAGAGAAGCTAATAAAAATCCCAAAAATGTTTCTAAGCCGAATCCTCTGCTGAAGCAGGGGGATTGAAAGCAAAGTCAGCATTATTGGCCAGGTGTAGTTCAATGCCTGTGCCTCTTGAGCTGGAAGAATCGAATATGCCTTAAAAAGAACCAGATAGTAAAGAAACGGGTTGACAAATCCGAGGATTGCAGAATACTTATTAGAGGACAGCTTTTTCACAACATAGAGTTTGTTCTGAAGAACAAGCAGGATAAAGAAGATGAACAGCGATGTAAAGGAAGCATAAAGTAGAAGATTTAAGTAGCTCAAATACCGGAGGGAGAGCTTAAATGCTGAAGCAACAGTCGACCAGAGAAGTACAGTAATGCTTCCATAAACATAGGCGGATTTCTGCTGGTGCATGTACTACCCTCCATTAAGCATGATTAAAAATCTTCCGAAGAGAAAGATTTAAATATGCATTTCTACACATTTATGAGTAAGAGGTGGCAAAAATGATGCTCATATTAGAGGCTTACTTTAAAAATTATCCGGCAAGAAGAAAGGTTGCAGAGTTTTTATTTGAAAATGGACTGAGCGTCAAAAAGGGAAAGATATATTTGAGAGATGTTGAGGTTCCAATCAGTGAGTTATCAAGGGTTATTGGTGTAAACAGGAAGATCATCTACCATACGATTGAGTACATTGAAAAAACATATCCTCTAAAGCTGATCTTTGAAAGATTAACTCCTCTGCCCAGCCTGATTGATGTTGCTCCAATAATGGGATGGGAAGTTCTTGAAATTGAATTTGATAAAGAGCTGTACTCCAAGGCAATTTCAAGTGTTCTCCAGATACTTTCAGAAAACGGCGTTTCGATAATGGAGATTTTTAGCAGAAACCTCAGACAAGAGGAAAGCAAGGCATATATTGTTATAGACGGAACCTTACCTGTAGAGGTATTTGTAAAAATAAAAGACATACCAGGCTTCAAAAAACTGATCCTCCACACACCCGAGAAAAGGAAGGAAAAATTTGTATGTGCATATTGTGAAGTTAGATACTGTCCAAAAAAAGTTGCTTTGGAAAATATAAGTGCAAAAGCTTAACCAACAACCCTAAACCCTTTCTCTCCCTTTGGTTCTTCCCACTTCACTTCAACTCTCGTAACCCTTGCAAATATTGGACCTTGATGTGCCCAGCCAATTAAAGCTTCAACTCTCTCTCTTTCTCCCTCTATCACCGCTTCAACGCTGCCATCTGGCAGATTTCTGACCCATCCACTTACTCCAAGCTTTCTCGCTTCACGCTGCATGCTCCACCTAAAGCCAACCCCTTGGACTCTTCCATAGATTCTTAGATGTGCTCTTACGATCTCCATCCCAACCCCCGATAAAAATAACCCAACGTAAGATTTAAGTTTATCCTTGGGAGGTTATAAACGGAGGTGTGAAAATGAGTGAGATGATACTCGTGTATACGACATTTCCGGATTGGGAGAGTGCAGAAAGGATAGTCAAAGAGCTGCTTGAAAAAAAGCTTGTAGCGTGTGTCAATTTAAGAGAGCATAAGGCGTTTTACTGGTGGGAAGGCAAAATAGAGGAGGATACCGAGGTAGGTGCAATCCTTAAGACAAAAGTCGAGCTTTGGGAGGAGCTTAAAAAGGAACTCAAAGAAAAACACCCCTACACAGTTCCAGCAATAATTAGAATTGATGTCGACACCGTAAATAAAGAATACCTCAAGTGGCTGTTAGAGGTCACAAAATGATCAGAAAGGTAAAGCCCCAGATCAGGGTCATTGGTTTTGATGACGGTACTTTTTCTTTTAAATCCAAGGTGGAAAGAAACAAGACCATCCTTATTGGAGTTGTTATGAAAGGCTCTCAGGACGTTGTTGGAATTCTATGCAGATGGATTGAAGTTGACGGGAGAGATGCAACAGAAAAGATGATTGACGCTATTGTGAATTCCCGCTTTAAAGATTTGAGAGTAATAATGCTGAAGGGCATAACATATGCCGGCTTTAATATCGTTGACATCGAGAAGCTCAGCAAGGAGACAGGTTTACCTGTTATTGTTGTTATTAGAAAAAGACCAGAGTTAAAAGCCATGGAGAACGCCTTGAAAAAGCATTTTCCAGATGCTGAAGAAAGAATTAGGCTGCTAAGAAAAGGCGGAGAAATAAAAGAGCTAATCCCCGGGAAGTTGTTCTACCAAGCTTATGGAATTGAACCAAAAACGGCAGAGGAAATAATCAAAATAACTCAAAAAAGCTCTTTAATTCCAGAACCTCTCAGATTAGCCCACATGATAGCTTCAGCGGTCATGACTGGAGAGTCGAAGAAGGAGTAGACTTTTCTTTCCGCATTGGTTGAATTTTTGTTCTGAAAAGTCCTTCGATGAAGTCGGTTCCGGAGTAACCAATTGCAATCAATCCCAGAGCCATTTCCTTGGTTATCTCCTGCTCACCCCAATAGAGGCTAACAATACCCAAAACTCCAGCGGTTGCGCCAATTAACATGCTGATAACAAGCCTCTTCATGTCAAAAGCTTCTTTGAATTCTCTTCCTTCTGAAACAGCTTTCTCTTGAACTTTCTTAACCCCAATAATCACCCTTATCATCTGTCCAGTCATTCCCAAGAACATACCCAGCAGTATATAATACAAAGCCTCAGATGGTGTCATTTTTAAGCCCTCGTAAATATATGAGCTCCTTCCTAATAAGATTGTTGAATTTTTGAGTTGTACCAAACCTTTATATAACCATCCTCTCTACTTTTAAATGGCGGCGGACTAGGCTGGGGGGTTCGGCGTCCCCTGTAACCCGAAACCGTCGATATGCGGGGGCCGAAGCCCGAGGGGCGGTTCCTGAATCCAGCGGCGGAAGCCGGGGTAAACGATGAGCCCTCGTCCCACGGGGCCGGCGGTGGGCGGGGCGGAGCTGAAGGGCTCCGCTAACGCCCTTTGCCCGCCGAACCCCGCAAGGCCCGGAAGGGAGCAGCGGTAGGCGGGACGTTCGGCGCTCGTGGGGTAGCGGGGGCGAGGGAGTCCCGGTGGAAGCCGCTGGAGGAGGGTTCCCACCCTCGGGCGCGTCCGCCGCCGTAAGAATTTTCATGTTTTACAAATGAATGAGGCAAAACTTATTAAACAGTAGACTCTCTTTTATCACTTAGGTGTAAAAAAATGCTGAGCATTGAAGTTGCCAAACTTAAACTTGAGAATCCCCTCATCTTAGCTTCTGGTGTCGCGGACATGACCCCAGACTTACTTAGGCGAGCACACAAGGAAGGAGCTGGAGCTGTTGTGACAAAATCAATTGGGATTGAACCGAGAAAAGGCTACAATAATCCCACGATAGTTGAGCTTCCTTACGGTCTGATTAACGCTATGGGGCTTCCAAATCCTGGATGGGAAGCGTTTTATAAAGAATTCAAAAACGAAAAATTTGATTTTCCCGTTATAGTGTCAATCTTTGGAAAAGATGAGCGGGAGTTTGCTTTTCTTGCTGAAAAGCTGAGCGAAGTCGCAGATGCCTTTGAGCTCAACCTAAGCTGTCCCCATGCCAAAGGTTACGGCATGGAAATTGGGCAGAACCCAGAGATGGTGTACAAGGTTGTTAAAGCCGTTAAAGACACAACGGATAAGCCAGTAATAGCGAAGCTAACCCCAAACATTGATGATATAACAAAAATCGGGCTGGCAGCAGAAAGGGCAGAAGCTGATGCCGTTTCAGCCATTAACACGGTCAAAGCTGTTGCAATTGATATCTACGCGAGAAGACCAATTTTGAGCAACAAAGTTGGTGGCTACTCTGGGCCAGGAATCAAGCCAATTGCCCTGAGAGCTGTGTATGATTTGGCAAAAGTTCTTGATATCGATATCATTGGAGTTGGAGGGATAACGACATGGCAGGATGCCGTTGAGTTCTTAATGGCGGGTGCAAAGGCTCTGCAGATTGGAACTGCAGTCTCATTGAGAGGATTTAAAGTTTTTAAAGAAATCAATGAAGGAATAGGGAGATTTTTAAATGAGGAAGGGTTTAATAGCATAGAGGAGATAGTGGGAATAGCCCTGGAGGGATAAAAATGAGGAGAGCAGTTGTCTTGTTTAGTGGTGGTTTAGATTCAACAGCTTGCTTATACTGGGCAAAGAAAAATTATGATGAAGTTATCATGCTCACGATAAATTATGGCAGCAACGAGGAGAGAGCAACAAACAAGGTAGCAGAGTTTTTCTCAAAAGAGCTGAACATTCCACTCAAAATTATTAAGCTCGATTTCTTAGAAGAGTTCTCCAAGCTTAGGGGAACTACATTAGTCGGAGGAGAAACACCAAGAGTTACAGCAAGAGACTTAGAAAACATGGAGAGAGCTCAAGAAACTGCTAAAAGCGTTTGGGTTCCAGCGAGAAATGTAGTGTTGATCTCTGTGGCGGCATCACTTTTGGATGCCCTTGGAGGGGGGGACATTATAGTAGGATTCAACGCAGAAGAAGGTGCAACTTTTCCAGATAACACACCAGAATTTGTTGAAAAGATGAACGAGATGCTGAGATATGGAGCGTTGAGTGAAGTCAAAGTTGTTGCACCCCTGATAAATCTCGACAAAAAAGGTATTGCAAAGCTTTTGAAGGAGCTGAATGCAAAATACGAATATTCAAACTCATGCTATATGCCAAAAGGCTTCACAGAGGATGGAAAGCCAATCCACTGCGGAGAATGTGAAAGCTGTGTAAGAAGACACCGTGGTTTAATGGAGGGTGTAGGGGAAGACAAAACAGTATATGCAATCAGACCCAAAATTGAAATTGCTTAAAGCTCAACTTCTTTTTTAATTATCTCATCTGGCTTGATGATACTAATCGCTGTTCTGTTCCCCAAAACCTCGATCCACACATACCAATCAGGATTGTCCAAGTTTACCACAGCATTCAAGTTTTCCTTGATCTTTGCACCAAGCTCAATCTCTATTTCCTTGCTTGAGCGTATCCAGTTTCCTCTCCTTTTACAACGAACGGCAAAGCTTTCACCTTCTTTAATCCTGGCCTTTGCAAGTTTGAAGCCTTCCTCAATTATATCCTCCTTCCTGCTCCTGACAAACTTCTCAAGTGGGATGATCTTGAAAATTGCAGTTGTTTCAAAGCCCTTTAAAATTTCCAAAGCTTCCTCTTTTTTTAGACCGGTTTTAACGATTAAAACACCTCTCCATCTTGTTCTTCTTATCTTGACATCACCCAATGCCCATTCGAGTTCTAAACTTGCATCTCCCTCCCTGCCCGAAGGCACAGTGACGAGTAACGTTGTCATTTTTTCACCTCCCATGAACAAGCTTTTATATCTATACATTCCAAAATTTAAACTTGGTGGGTAAAATGGAAAAGCCAAGCACACTTAAAGTTTATCCCTCTCCTTCCTATGAGGTATACGGCCTGTCAAGAAATCCATTTGGAGAACTTGCAAGTGAGGGAATCGAGGACATAGAGAGCATTCATGTTTACCAAGAGGTTGATATGAAGCTGTCGATGATAATATCCGAGGTAATCGGCAATAAAAGCTCAATTGCATTTTCCATCGTTGGACCCTTGGGAATGGGAAAAACCCAGAGGCTGAAAAGTATTGCCAAGGCAATAAGCGAACGGGGAGGGAAAGCAATCTACGTCAAGGTGGACACCAATGATATTTTAAAAATTACACGAGATCTTTTTAATTCAATGAAGCCACCAAAGAGCAGAACAAACATATTCTTGGAAAATTTGAGCAGAAAGCTTGGCTTTATTGACCGCTTAGAAAAGATGTTATCCTCAACTCAGGAGTATAAATCAAGGGATATAGCGGAAATGCTGACAAAGGAGCTCGGCAAATATCCATATTCTGCCCTCCTCCTCGATGAGCTTGAGAACATGCAGAGTGCAAGGGAGCAGGAAAAAATACAGTTTTTTGAAATGCTGAGGCACTTCATAAGCAACATGCCTCCCGGATGCATAGTGGCTTTCGCATGCATTCCGGAGGCTTACGAGGAGTACACAAAAATTTTCCCGGCATTTTTCATGAGATTACATTACGAATTCAAGCTCAGACCTATGAGTCTTGAGGAGACATTTGAGCTTGTCAAGAAGAGGTTAAATAAAGTCAGAATCAGGGACACAGACGATCCCATTTATCCATTTACCGAAGAGGCAATAAAACTCATTCACGAACTTGGAAAAGGCAATCCCAGACAGATTTTAAGGCTGTTGCATTACGTGCTAAGCGAAGCCAGCAAACACAAATTTGACCCCATTGACGATTACGTTGTTACAACAATTCTTGAAGAGCCAAAGAACTTAGAGGAGTACCTAACAAGGATTCCAAAAGACTACAGAGATTTGGTTGAAGCGATAGTCTACAAGTTTAACGGAGGACCAGTAAGCTATATTCAGGTTGCAAAAGAGGTTAAAAAGCCAGGTATTCAGGTTTACGAACATCTTGAAGAACTTATAAGGTTGGGATTCCTCATTGGAGATCCGAAAGGCAACTACAAAGTCCCAGACTATGTTAGAAGATTCCTTGAGCAGGAAAAGAAAGAGGAGGAAAGTGAATGAACTATGATGAGCATGTGCTTGGGGGAATTATTACATACCCCCTTGCTGTTTTGACTGCCTCTCTCCTCAGAGCATACTTAAATGTGCCTTTCCAGCTTAGTTTCATGGCAATGGCGCTCGGTTATGCATTCTACGTCTTAGGAAGCGACTTACCGGACATGGATCATCCAGATGCCCTTATTCATAGAGGAACAAAGCCAATTGTAGCGGTTGCAATTGGAATTTCAGCTTTTCTGAAGTTCAGCGAAATTTCAATAACTGAATATGAATGGGCAAATTTAACGATAGCCTGGGGAGTTGCTGTGCTTTTTGCATTCGCCTCCTGGTACATTTTCTCCACAATAATGCCCAAACACAGGGGCATAGTCCATTCAGTGGGCTTTGCATGTGTATACGGTCTGCTTGGATTTGCTCTGCCAGTTTATGGTCTTGGGCTACATTGGGAAGAGGGGCTGTTTGTAGGATTTGCGGCATTTATGGGATATCTACTTCACTTGATTTTGGATAAGCAGGTTAAGTTGCTTTGAAATTATTACACAAGTTTGCCCAATAATGCTTTTAAATTGTTCAATCGGATGTAGGGTTGGAGGTGAGTCAAGATGTTCAGTTTAACAGGCTTTTCAAAAGGAAAGGAAGAAAAAACAACCTGGGATGTTGTAATCATCGGTGCTGGACCGGCTGGATATACAGCAGCAATCTACACAGCGAGATTTGGACTTGAGACCATAATCATAAGCAAAGACCTCGGGGGGAACATGGCATTAACAGACCTCATTGAAAACTATCCAGGATTCCCGGAGGGAATCAGTGGCTCAGAGCTCAACAGAAGGATGTACGATCAAGTGAGAAAGTACAACGTTGATGTGATATTCGATGAAGTGGAGAGGATTGAAAAGGGAGAATGCCCGTACTATGAGGGGAAATGCTACTGGATGGTTTACACTAAGAATGGTAGAGTTTACAAGGCAAAAACCGTTATTATAGCCGTTGGAGCAGAGCCGAGAAAGCTCAACATCCCAGGAGAAAAGGAGCTTACGGGCAGGGGAGTGAGCTACTGTGCAACATGCGATGGACCTCTCTTTGTCGGGAAGGAAGTGATAGTTGTCGGCGGTGGAAACACTGCACTGCAGGAAGCATTATATCTCCACAGCATTGGCGTTAAAGTTACACTTGTTCACAGGAGGGACAAGTTCAGAGCTGACAAGATTCTCCAGGACAGATTCAAAGAAGCCGGTATTCCAGCAATTTTAAACACCGTTGTAATTGAGATAAAGGGAAAGGAAAAAGTTGAATCTGTTGTGCTTAAGAACGTAAAGACTGGGGAGGTTTTCGAGAAGAAAGTTGATGGTGTGTTTATATTCATCGGCTATGAGCCAAAGACGGACTTCGTTAAACATCTTGGCATTACAGACGAGTGGGGTTACATACCCGTTGACATGTACATGAGGACAAAAGCTCCCGGTATATTCGCCGCGGGAGATATAACAAATGTTTTCAAGCAGATTGCTGTGGCAGTAGGTCAAGGTGCAATTGCAGCAAACTCTGCAAAGGAATTCATTGAGAGCTGGATGGAAAAGAACGGTGCCTAATTTCAACTTTTTCTGCTTTTTCTCGAAACTTTTTCGAACAAAGCTGTCCACTAATGAGCATAGGATTATATAGCATAACTGCAACTCTTCTTTGGTGAGCTAAAATGGTGAAGAGACCTGTTGTTAAAGAACTTCCCGGGCCGAAGGCAAAAGAGGTCATTGAGAGGAACTTTGAGCTCTTAGCAGTTACAACCCAAGACCCAGATGCCTTGCCAATTGTTATCGAGAGAGGAGAAGGAATTATGGTCTACGACGTTGATGGCAATGCTTTCTATGACTTTGGAAGCGGTGTTGGTGTTCTTAATGTTGGACATGTACACCCACGGGTCATTGAGGCTATAAAAAGACAAGCCGAGAAGTTCACACACTTTGCCTTAAACGACTTCTTCTATGAAAACGCTGTAATCCTGGCTCAAAAGCTTGCTGAGCTTTCTCCAGGAGACTTTCCAAAGAAGGTAGTCTATCAGAACAGCGGTGCTGAAGCTAATGAAGTTATGATGAAGCTTGTCAAGTACGGAACAGGAAGAAAGAGATTCATAGCATTCTACCATGCATTCCACGGGAGAACACAGGCTGTTCTCAGCTTAACGGCAAGCAAGTGGGTTCAACAGGAGAGATTCTTCCCAACAATGCCCGGCGTTGAGCACGTTCCATACCCAAACCCATACAGAAACCCGTGGCACATTGACGGTTATGCCGATCCTAAGGAACTTGTAAACAGAGTCATTGAGTTCATTGAAGAGTACGTCTTCAGGCACGTTCCACCAGAGGAAGTTGGAGCAATTGTCTTTGAGCCGATACAGGGTGAAGGGGGTTATGTAGTTCCACCAAAGGAGTTCTTCAAGGAGCTTAAGAAGCTTGCAGATAAGTACGGCATTCTTTTGGCAGACGACGAGGTCCAGATGGGCGTTGGAAGGACTGGGAAGTTCTGGGCAATTGAGCACTTCGGCATCGCACCGGACACAATCCAGTTCGGTAAAGCTATTGGTGGAGGAATTCCATTAGCTGGTGTCGTGCACAGGGCTGACATAGCTTTTGACAAACCCGGAAGGCATGCATCAACATTCGGTGGAAACCCAGTGGCTATTGCCGCTGCTCTTGAAGTCGTTGAAATTGTCAAAGAGCTGTTGCCTCACGTTCAGGAAGTTGGCGATTACCTCCACAAGAGGCTCAAGGAGTTTGAGGAGAAATACGAAGTTATCGGCGATGCAAGAGGTCTCGGATTAGCTCAAGCGGTGGAGTTTGTTAAGAACAAGGACACAAAGGAGAAGAACCCAGAGGTCAGGAACAAGGTTGTCAAAGAAGCCGCTAAGAGAGGTTTAATCCTCCTCGGCTGTGGTGACAACTCACTGAGATTCATTCCACCATTGATCGTTACCAAGGAAGAGATTGATATCGCCATGGAGATTTTTGAAGAAGCCCTCAAAGCAGCTCTTAAGTGATTTCCCCATTTCTTTCTTAATTTCTAAACCCGCTTGGATGCAAAATCTTTATAAATATCAATTTCAAGTTTTAACTTGAAATTGCTAATAAAGCGGAGGGGTGAGATATGGAGTTTGAGGTTATTGGAACATACGCTAAGCCAATTCTTGCACTCGCCGTTTTGGCATATTTTGCGTACATCTTTGTAATTAAAAAAGAAGAGTTTAAGAAGGCCCAAGTTGTTGCAATTTCAGCTGTGATGACAGCTTTAGTCACAGTTGCGACAATTGTAATTCAGGTCCCAACACCCCCGACAAGAGGATACATAAACCTTGGAGACACAATGGTCATGCTGAGCGGTGTGCTGTTTGGTCCCCTTATAGGAGCATTTGCAGGCGGCTTTGGTTCAGCTCTGGCAGATGCGATTACAGGTTATGCCCACTGGGCACCTTTCACACTGATTATAAAAGGACTTGAAGGGCTGGTTGTAGGATACATAGCATACAAAAGAGAAGATTTCACTGGGATACTCATAGGGACTATAATCGGCGGGTTCATAATGGTCTCCGGATACTTCCTTGTTGAAGTGTTCTTCTATGGTTATCCAAGTGCACTCGTTGAAGTTCCAGGAAACACACTTCAAGCAGTCAGTGGCATAATCGTGGGTGGAGGAATTGGATATATAATAAAGAGAGGATATCCAGACATAATGAACCTCATCCAAACTTAAACCTTCTGTATCTCCTCCCACATATCTTTTTCTTTAAAAAGAAGCCCAATTGATATCCTTCTTGATGCCCTTTTCAGCTGCCCCAGATATTGGGAATCAGCTATCACAGCATCAGAGTTGAGCTCTTTTATCTCATAAACGGCAAGATGACACTCTTTGAGCACCTCAGATGCATGTTTTAGGAACTCTGGGCCTGCAAGCATTATATCCGGATTTAAGCCTTCTTCCCTAAGCTCATTGATAGTTGTTTTCACAAGCTCGTAGATTTCCTCCTTCACCTCTTAGCACCCTCCACTATCTTCACTCCGCTTGAGGTGCCGATTCTGTTTGCACCCGCCTTTATCATTTCTAAAGCCTGCTCGTATGTTCTGATGCCACCTGCTGCCTTAACTCCAAGTTTATCGCCTACAACTCTTCTCATAAGCTTAACATCCTCTACCGTAGCACCTCCAGTACCAAACCCCGTTGAGGTCTTTACAAAATCTGCTCCAGCTTCCATTGCCAGCTTACATGCTATTTCTTTCTCTTCATCGGTTAGATAACAGGTCTCAATGATCACCTTGACTATAGCCCCTTTTTCGTGAGCAACTTTGACAACCTCCTCTATGTCTTTCCTAACATAATCATAATCCCCGTCCTTCAGTGCCCCAATGTTTATGACCATATCAAGCTCATCTGCTCCATCTTCAAGGGCTTTCTTTGCCTCAAATACTTTGACCTCCGTTGGTGTTGCCCCCAATGGGAATCCAATAACAGATGCCACTTTTATGTCCGTGCCTTTTAATGTCTCCTTTGCAAGCTTTACACGGTAGGGGTTAACGCAGACAGCATAAAAGCCGTACTTTTTGGCTTCCTCGCACAGTCTGATTATATCCTCCTTTGTTGCATAAGGCTTCAAATTGGTGTGATCAATGTACTTGGCAATATCAATTTCCATTCACATCACCAAAAACTAAGTATTCTTATCATATATTTAGAACTTTTTCCTCAAAAATGGGTAGGTTAACCAGGAATTTGGAGAATGCTAAAAACAAAAAGAAGAACTCTTTACATTTTCCTTTTGAACGTCTCGCCTTTAAGGGTGGTGATGTAGTATTCTTGAGTCTGCCGTTCAAATCACTGAAAGCCTTTTAAGTTTTGGAGTGGTAATGGACTCTGAAAGAGTCCTTTCACAGATAGCCCTCTTAGAGGGCTTTCACCGTGTCTCCTGCTTTTGCAGGGGAAGACGCCGATAGGCGTCCTTCGAAAACTGCCCTCTTGGGCAGTTAGAGTTTGAGATACGATAACCCCAAGCCTTTGTGGTAGGGGTAATGGGCCTGAGACCGGGCCTGCGGGCTGAACCGAAGCTGGCGACAGGAGTAGGTGATGGGCCCGCAAACCGAACCGCCAATGGCGAGGGGTTAAGTCGTTGGAACCCTCGCCCTTCAGGGCGGGGAGGAGGTCAGTCCTTCCCAACACCTTCTGAAGCTCTGATTCCATACTTTTTGTACAGCCTTCTTCCAACCAGATAAAGCACTGCAAATGGAGATATTATTATCAGCAGGGCAAGAATACCCCTAATTATCATAATCAGTATTGCCACAGCTTGGTATATGGTCTTTCTAAAGTCTAAATCAATCTCGAACACAGGCTTTTCTTTGCTCTCTATTGTAATGTGATATGTTATATAATCCGTGACTTTCTCATAGTAATCCTTCTGGAGGTAGAGGTAATTCAGACGGGAGTTTATTTCAGAGATCCTGTATTCAATTCTTAAAAGATCATCGACATCTTTTGAAAGGTTGTAAAATTCCAAAAGCTTCTTTTTCTCAGCCTCAAGGCTCTCAATTTCAGCAAGAATCTGGTTGTATTTGCTTGTCACATCTTGAGTGTCCAAGCGGAGGCTTTTGACGTTGTACCTCTGCAGGAGGGTTCCGACTTTATTTTCATTTTTTGCTGTGTTCGGAACCCTAAACTCCAAGTAGTAGACAGTCCTGTCCTGCCCCCTTGTAAGACGTTCAGAAATAATATACCCACCAAGAGAATACACCTCGGCTTTTATTTCCTCGGTTACTTTTTCTGGATTTTCATCCTGAATAATGACGTAATAGTCTTTCTTTAGTCTCTGAATTACTTCCTTAGGCTTTTCATTATTTGTAACTCCTACTGAGGCTTGGGTAGCAGTCGGCTTTGTATACGTTGGAGCATATGCCATCGTTTGTGTGGACGTAACTCTTTTAGCTTCAATATCCCAGCCTTTTTCTTCATAAAGCGGAGGCTGATACTCCGGCTCATTTCCAACCTTAAGTGAAGCCCCGCTCTGAAAAACCTTTGAGACAACAAACCCAGCGACGATTATCACAACAACCAAGAGAACTATCCCAATATTTCTTTTATGCATAGCTCTCACCAAAAATATTACTCATGATTACATTTAAGGGTTGTTAAAGCTTCAAAATGATTTGAAGTGAAGGAAAAAGTTAATCCTTTCTCCTGAGAGACAGAGGTAGTAAAACTCCCAGCACTACAATACCGGTACCACAAATTGCACTGCTGGTAGGGCTTTTTGGAGTTGAAGGGGATTGAGACGGTGAAGGTTTCCCAAGTTCAACTGTGCCTTTTGGCAATTGGTATGTCATTGGCTTTCCAAGGCATTTTACAAGCTTAGCATCTTTGCTTTCATAATAGGGAATCCATGCATATTTGCCATCTTTGGTTTCATACCACCCTATATGGGAGTTGTAGCCAGCATAGCCCCTCTTTGCAACTTTTACGATTTCTTCAATGTCTTCATCGCTTATCTTTAAAATTCCACTCTCTTTGAGCCATTCAATTTCAACTCTCAGCGCTTCTTTAAAGTTGAATGTGTATGGATTAACAATCCCCTCCGGCATGCTGGTAACCCGCTTTTCAAACTTTATGTTCTCTAAAACACAGCTTATTCCCAAAACTGAAAACAGTTCCTTTATCTCAGCTCTTTTTTCCTCACTTAATTCCTTCTGCCCGTAAATTGCAATGTAAACGTCCGCTTGTGGCATCTTTATAACTTTATTTGGATCAATTCCATGCTCCTTAAGGCATTGTTCAAAAGCACCATTCGGTTTCCACGTGCACACACCGTTCACACAGCCGCAACTTGTAAGCTTCAAACACTCATACCAGTCCCTATAAACACAAATTGAGACTACTTTTGTTGCGTTTTCTCTGGTTGTACATATCTCTCCAGAGCAACCCCCAGTGGAACAGTCAGAATCTTTTGAGCACTCTCTTCCTTTTTGAGGAGTTATTTGAACCAGAATGTTCTCTCTTCTGAAAGCATGTTTTCCTTCAACCTCCCATCCAAGCTCCTTAGCTTTCTCGATGCTGTTTTCTGGGAATATTATCGGAGTTGTGAACTTCGCAGAGAGAACAGTTGAGTTCCAGTTTTTTACTGGGATTTCAATCCTTAAGTGGAGCCCGTTATCTTCCCAAAGTATAACAGCAACTCTTTCGTCGTAATGGGAATGGTAAATTAGTCTTCCATCTTCAATTAAGACATTTTCCGCATTCGTAAGGGGCTCAAGATTATATTCAATGCCTGGCTTGTTGAAATAAACCTCTACAGCCAAGTTATCAGTCGGGCTAAAGCACGCCTGAGCAAAGGGGAGCAATGCTAAGATTAAAATAAAAGCCACGGCATATCTTTTCACAGTGCTCACCTATTTCTAACCATAACCTTCAAAGTATTTATCTTTGCTCATAGCTTCAAACCAGTTTGAAGTGCAAAAGCTTTAAGTCCTAAAGATCAACATCACTCGAGGTGATTAAGATGGAGAACCCGTTTGAGATTACCGCAATTGTAGCAAGAGAAATCTTGGACTCAAGAGGAAACCCAACAGTAGAAGTAGATGTCTACACTCCAGTTGCCATGGGAAGGGCTGCTGTACCAAGTGGGGCATCAACAGGAACTCATGAAGCTTTGGAGCTTAGAGATGGTGGAAGGAGATTCCACGGAAAAGGAGTTAGGAGGGCTGTTGAGAACATCAACAAGATCATTGCCCCAGAGCTCATAGGCATGGATGTAACACTGCAGAGAGACATAGACATGCTCATGATTGAGCTTGATGGAACCGAGAATAAGTCAAACCTTGGAGCAAACGCTATTTTGGGAGTTTCGTTAGCAGTTGCCAAGGCAGCAGCAAACACCTTAGGTTTGCCGCTTTACCAGTACATCGGTGGAACTAACGCTTATGTATTGCCAGTTCCAATGAGCAACGTCATCAACGGTGGGGTTCATGCCGGAAATGATTTGGACTTCCAGGAGTTCATGATAATGCCCGTCGGTGCTAAGAGCTTCAAAGAGGGCATTCAGATGATCAGCGAGACATACCACACGCTCAAAAAGATTCTCGTGGAGAAATACGGAAAGCTGGCAGTTAACGTTGGTGACGAAGGCGGATTTGCGCCGCCAATGAAGGAAGTTACAGAGCCACTGGAAGCTCTCGTCAGGGCAATTGAAGAGACCGGATACAAAGTTGGAGATGAAATCGCATTTGCATTGGATGCTGCATCAAGCGAGTTCTACAACGCTGAAAAGGACAAATACATCGTTGGAGGTAAAGAATACACAAGGGATGAGCTCATTGACCTTTACAAAGAATTAGTCAGCACTTATCCAATAGTCTCAATTGAGGACCCAATGCACGAGGAAGACTTTGAGGGCTTTGCAATGGTAACAAGAGAGCTTGGAAAGAAGATACAGATCGTTGGCGACGACATCTTTGTTACAAACGTGAAGAGGCTAAAGAAGGGCATTGAAATGGGAGCAGCAAATGCTCTGCTCTTAAAAGTCAACCAGATCGGAACCTTAAGTGAAGCAATCGATGCAGCTTACTTGGCTTTCAGAGCTGGTTACGGAGTTGTTGTCTCACACCGCTCTGGAGAGACTGAAGATGCTACAATCGCAGACTTAGCGGTAGCAATAAACGCCGGGCAGATTAAGACAGGTGCTCCAGCAAGGAGCGACAGAAACGCAAAGTACAACCAGCTCATCAGGATTGAGGAAGAGCTTGAGGGCATAGCATATTATCCCGGAAAGAAGTTCAGGAACCCTCTCCTATGAGCTTTCTTTCTTAATTTTGTCGAATGTTTTTTGATTCTTGTTTGTTTTGCTCCTTCTGCAATTTCCAGCTGTAAGAAATCATTAATTGTAGAACAGCAGCTTGTGGGTTCTTTGGATGTTTTTAGTTATTACTTGTTATTAAATTACTTTGTGTTACAGATTTTCCTCAAAACTATGGCGTTTTGAATGTGCACGGTTGGAATTGAGGATTTTCAAGGCTTCTTTGGTATGCTTTCCCAGAGGAAATCTGACCATTTTGTAATTAGAAGACAAAGAAGCTGGGTTTTTGAAATTAAAGGGCTTTTTGGACGTTGGAAGTCTTGTGAACATTTTTATACACTTTGTAAATTTGGGGAAGCAGGGAGTTTGCATCATGAAAGAGCTTACGAAATCACTTGAATCCAGGACTTGTTTTGGCTTTGTTATTGACCCTTCGGCAAAAAGCTTTTATAATTCAAGCGTTTTTATACTCTTATTGGGGAAATAAGGCAAAATCCCGCCCTGTTCCAATAAGACTCTAAGAGAATTGAAAGAGCTGCAACCGGTTCAGCGTAAATGCTGATGAGGAGCGTTCCAATAAGACTCTAAGAGAATTGAAAGCCGAACCCAACAGAAGCATTTGTTTTTTCATTAGAACGTTCCAATAAGACTCTAAGAGAATTGAAAGGCAAACGTCGTTGTTGCAGGACTAATCAGCCTCTACGTTCCAATAAGACTCTAAGAGAATTGAAAGGCTTTTTCAGCTGTTCATTCTCTTGCTTCAGCTTTGCGTTCCAATAAGACTCTAAGAGAATTGAAAGAACAACATGAAGCCTGGTGAGCCGCCGAGATTCCTTGATGCAAGTTCCAATAAGACTCTAAGAGAATTGAAAGTTCACAATGAAGTAGTATGCAACGTCCGTCTCCGCAAGGTTCCAATAAGACTCTAAGAGAATTGAAAGGCGTTTGAAACAAAATTTGCAGAATTGTTGACTGCAGTTCCAATAAGACTCTAAGAGAATTGAAAGAGCTGTCTCTATTGCCTCCTCCTCAGTCCTTGCAATCGTTCCAATAAGACTCTAAGAGAATTGAAAGTCCAGGTCGAGAAGCTCGAAGACGGCAAGATAGTCGGTTCCAATAAGACTCTAAGAGAATTGAAAGCAGTATGATGGGGGGGTTTGGAAGTGCCCGTTTTGTAAGTTCCAATAAGACTCCAAGAGAATTGAAAGACAAACATAAAGTTCTTTAAGAGAAATTTTGCACCCAGTAGAAAGACTAAACTGTTCTCTGATATTAACAGAAAATGGAGAAAACCTTAAAGCTTTTCAGTGTGCAACATATGAAATAAAACCCACCGGAGGGATGGCAATGTTTGACGTGGTTGCAATAGGGAACCTCAACTACGACATAATAATGCTCGTTGACCGCTTTCCGGAATTCCATGAAAAGATTCCAGCAAAAAATGCCCACTTTGGACTTGGAGGAGCCGCTGGAAACACAGCAACATGGTTAGCCAATATGGGCCTTAGAGTGGGGTTCATAGGGGCTGTAGGAAAAGACGAAATTGGAGAAGCACACATAAACTTCTTCAAAAAGATTGGTATTGACACCAAAGGCATAAAAATTGTTGATGTTCCTTCAGGTGTTGCCGTGGCAATAATAAAGGGCGAAGATAAGAGAATTGTAAAATACTTAGGAGCCAACAAATACAGAGAGCTTGACTATGAATATCTATCCAAAACAAAACACATCCATCTATCTTCCAATCCAGAAAAGCTCATCATCGACACAGTAAACTTTGCTTATGAACACGGAATTACAGTCTCACTTGACATTGGGGAGGCAAAAATCCCAGAAGAAATCGAGGAAAAAATAACATATCTTCTCATGAACGAGGACGAATTTAAGAGGAAATTCGGGAACCTGGATAAAATCAGCGAGGTCAAAGCCAAAAATGTGATTGTAACACTGAACGGAGGGGGAGCATTGGTAAGGGACGAAAAAGGAAACATATTTGAGGTTAAAGGACTCAGCGCTGAAGTCGTTGATTCCACTGGAGCGGGAGACTCCTTTGATGCTGGGCTCATTTATGGGGTTCTCAAAGGGTGGAGTTTAAGAGATGCCGCAAAGCTTGGAATGCTCCTGGCTTATCTAACTGTTCAGAAAGTTGGTGCAAGAAGTGCAGTAATTCCCCTTGAAGAGATAAAAAAGAGAGCGGAAGAGCTGAATCTCAACCTGCCTTTCTAATAGCTCTTTAACCCCACTATTCTCGCCTGCTTTTCACTCCATTTATACACAAAATAACCAAAAAGAGCATATATCGTTGAAATAAAAAGGAGATAACCAATCTCATTAATTGAGTTTGAGTATCCAAAAGCAACAACTTTTCTCACAGCTTCACTTGTTGGGGCATAGGGCATTGCCTTGGCTAAGAGCTGGAGAGGCTTTGGAAGAATCTTTATCGGATACATTGCTCCGCTCAGGGCAAAAACAAGCATTTCCAAGATGTTTATAAAAGGCCCAGGATCCCTTAAGTAGAGCACAATTCCAGCAGCCGTCATTCCGAGGCCAATCATCCCCACTGTCCCAAGGAGAAGAACTGGTATGCCCTTGAAAAAACCAGCAGAATTGATATGAACATCAAACACAATCACAAAGAGCGGAATGTAAACTGCCATATAAATGAACGATAAGAAAATTCTAACCAAAACATTGCCCAGAAAGAATGTTATTCTCCTCATTGGAGCCGCAAAGGAATATTCAAGAGTTCCAGCATAGAGCTCATCAACAACGCTCCACACAAAGCCGCTCATGAAGGTTAGGCCAAAACCAAGAACCATGAAGCCCAAGACAGCAAAAGTCAAGTAGTCAGAATAACCCGTCATTCGCTGTAAAGCTGGTGAGTTTCTCTGTCCCGTCAGTCCAATCCCTATTAGCAACGCCTGTCCCACAAAGAAGAACCCAAGCATTATATCGCTGATCATCCACAGCTTGTAGCTCAAAAAGATTCGCCAGCTCTTCACTGCAACACCATAGAGTGCTCTAAGCTCCTCAGTAACCGCCATAACCCATCACCCTTATTACCCCTTCAGCCCACTTAAAAAGAGCATAACCAATTAACCAGTACACAATGACCAAAAGAAGAAGCCACTCTACTGACGGTGTTATCTCCCCATAGGTTTTCCCAATGAAAATTGCCCTGATGGCATTTACCGAATGGGTTAGAGGGAAGATATTTGAAAACTCTGTTATTGCCTTGGGCATTACATTGAGCGGGAAAAAGACTCCTGAGAAGAAAAGCATCGCAAATTCAAAGATCTGGGCAAAAGGCCCTATGTGCTTGAGCATCATTACCAATCCGGCGAAAACAAAGCCAAAGCCCAAGAAGGCTAAGAAAGAAAGTAGTAGAACGGGTAAAGACCTCAGCAAAATTGAAAATGTTAAAGAAATATTGAATATCAAAACTCCAAATGCAAAGACTACCATCATCAAAACCGAATCCATGAGAAGCCAGCTCAAAGCCAAGCCAAGCAAAAGCTCGGTGATTCTTACTGGAGCAGCTATGCTGGTTTCAAAAGTCCCTCTCTGGAGCTCTCTTCTGATTCCCCAAACGTAAGCCTCCATTGGAGAAACAGAAAGCCACCACAGGACATATCCTATTAGTGCATAAGTTGGGTAGTCCCCAATTCCAGTTGAAGATGCTAAAAGCTGAGAATACCTACCACCAAGAACTGCCTGCCCAAAGAAAACAAACTGGAGAAGGAAAACAATGCCAACTAAGACTGCACTGAAAACCCTTAATGGATAGCGGAAGAACATTCTGAGCTCCTTCTCAATTATTGCAAGTAAAGGCATTTTAATCCCTCAGTGCTCTGCCAGTGAGCTTTATGAATACATCCTCCAATGTGGGCTCCTTCTGTTCAACACTCAAAATTCTCACACCTCTTTTCACTAAAAGCTCGACAACCTTTGGCAGATCCTCTTCATCAATTTGACCTCTGAGTGTCGTTATCCCCCTTTCGGCATCTTCTTTTACAACGACAAGCTTCCAAGGAAATCCTTCCATCTTCTGAACTGAAAATTCTCTGACCTTTATTTCTACAACATCCTCTCCCTTTACGAGCTTTTTCAAACCCTCCGGAGTATCGAGGGCAATTATTCTCCCCTGATCGATTATTGCAATTCTATCGCAGAGCTCTTCAGCCTCAGCCATGTAGTGTGTTGTTAAGAGGACGGTCTTTTTCTGTTTATCAACGAGCTTTCTTATGAATTCCCGCACAAAAACCGCACTTTGGACATCGAGTCCTAAAGTAGGTTCGTCAAGGAAGAGAACTTCCGGGTCATTTATCAGGGCTTTTGCAATGGCCAATCTCTGCTTCATCCCTCTGGAATAATTCATTACAAGATCATCCTTCCTTTCCCACAGTCCGACGAGCTTTAAGAGCTTTCCAATTCTCTCCCTTTCTTCCTTCTTGGGAACATAGTAGATTCTTGCGAAATATTTCAGGTTTTCATAAGCCGATAATCGCCAATAGAGAGTTCTCTCCCCTTCAGCGACCAAATTAATCCTTTTTCTAATTTCTCTCGCATCTTTTCTAATATCAAATCCAAGAATTTTTGCTGTTCCTCCGCTTGGTTCAAGAAGTGTTGTGAGCATCTTAATCGTGGTGGTTTTTCCCGCTCCATTAGGTCCTAAAAGCCCAAAAAGTTCCCCCTTCTTCACCTTAAAACTGATGCCTCTAACAGCTTCAATCCATTCAACTTTTCTAAAAGGAAGGGGGATTTTCTTGGGGTACTTTTTTCTGAGCTCACTGACTTCAATTGCATGCATTTTACTTCCCTTAATTTTATAGCACTGGTCAGGAGATATAAATTTAGTGCTCACAAGTTTTAAAAGAGACCAAGAAGAAATGCTTAAAAATCAAGAAGCTAAAAGATTTAGAATGACCAAAAACTTTTAAACTCTCAGCATTTCGGAGGTGACCTCATTGGAAATCATAGTTGAAAAGTTCAAACCAAAAATAACAAGACCATTCAAGAGAAAAAATGAATACTGGGTTAAGCTCATTGATGAAAGCGGCGAGTATATTATGAAGTTTAAAAGTCCATTGGAAGCAGAAGATGCTGTTTACGGCTTGTTAGATCTTCAGGTTTATGGTGGCAAGGTGAGACTTAAGCTCAGAGAAGGGAACGTCATTGAAGATATCGAAATTCTGGAGCTTTACAAACCTTCGGCAAAGGAGCTTGTTGATGAGTACTTCACCGACTGATTTTCTTAATTTTCGATACTCACTAATGTACATCACTAAGCCATTTTTGACAAAAACATATATATATTATGTTGGACATAATATCGTATTGAGGCACCATAATCAGCGTTATAAAAAGCAAATTTTGCTAAAATACGCTGTTGAGGAGGTCTTTTCATGCCAAGACGAAAGAACAAAGAGCTCATAGAATTTGCAATGGACATTGGAGGGGAGGAGGCTGTTGAAATAATCAAGGCTCTTGAGAAAAAAGGTGAAGCCACAGATGAAGAGCTTGCCGAGATGACTGGAATAAGGGTAAATACAGTCCGCAAAATCCTCTACGCTCTCTATGATCATCAACTTGCAGAGTTCAGAAGGACAAGGGATAAAGAAACAGGATGGTACTACTATTACTGGCATTTGGAAACAAGACGACTGCCTGAAATAATCAGAGCAAGGAAGATGCAGGAGCTCAAAAAACTCAAGCAGATGCTTGAAGAGGAAACAAGCGAGATTTATTATCACTGCGGAACCCCCGGACATCCAAAACTGACTTTCGATGAGGCATTGGAATATGAATTCCAGTGCCCAATTTGTGGTGCCATGCTGATGCAGTATGATAATACGAAGATCGTGGAAGAGCTCAAAAAGAGAATCGAACAGCTTGAAAAAGAATTGGGAATAAAGAAATGAGCCTCTTTTGGGGACTTATGAACTTCGGGGATGATATATATGAAGGAATTGGTAATTTTAGAGAAGATTTATGGAGATAGAAGCGGTTTTGAGAAGCTTGATCGGAAATTAAAGTCTCTAATTGGAGATTTAGAAGTTACGTGGAAAATAGGAATTACGCAAAAGCAGTGGGTCAAAATAAGGATTGAAGGAGAAGACGAAGAAATATCTGCAAACCTGATAAGGGAGGAATTCGGAGAAGTTCCTTACAAGCTGAGCAATGTGAAAGAAGGACAAAGATATAAGGGAAGGTTTATTGATCTGGGGAAAGTAGGATATGGCGTTTATGTTGATATTGGGGTTTTCTCTCCAACACCAAAAGACGCCTTGATGCCTTTGTACTATCTAAAAAGAGAATTCGAGGAAAAGCCTGTGAGACAGATGATCAGAGAATTCGGATGGATTGACTATTTGCCGGTTGAAATACAAATAGAAAAAGTAGAATTTGGAACAAGAGAAGTTGAAGCGTATTTCACAGATAGACAGCTGAAAAAAATGAAATCTTGGATAAGCGATGGATACGACAAGCTTTTCATTGTCGGAACTGTAAGTGAAAAAGTTGAGGACGCTCTTATAAAAACCGGCCACTCAAGAGATGTGAAAAAACTGGAAGAGCTTGGGCTCATGGAAACCCTCCTGATACTCAAAAGGGGAACACAGGCGCCGGGAATAATAAAGGAAATCGGACCATACATAAAGTCTGCAGTAATTGGGGCTATTAAGTTTGAGTAGCAACATACAGCTTTTGGGTCAACCTGATGGAAAGGGCGGACACAATAATAACAAGCGGGGCAAAGAGGGTCTGATCAAAAGTCAGCAACAGGAGGTAAAAAATACTTAAAATCAGTAGAAACAGAGTGTGCCCTTTCATTCTGATTGCAATTCTGAAATTGGTGGCAAAAAGGTAACCTATCAAAATCAAGGGGACAAAAGCCTCTTTTCCAAATGTCCCAATTGTATAAAGATGGAACTTATTGGGGGCTCTAAGGAATATGTGCTGTCCCGTAATGTAGAAAAGGAGTATGACTCCTATGGAGGATAAACCTATGTATGCATAATTCCTTTTGTGCCTTTTTGGAAAGGAGAGGATAAATGCGGGCAGGATAGCGGAGAAGTAAACATTAGACCCAATGCTCAGAACGGTAAACAGTGTGAGTAAAGAAGTCTCCAGAGCAGCTTTAAATGTTCGGGGTGTGAAAGAAAAGTTCATGACAAAAGACAGGGTAATGACAAAGAAAAAGACTGCAAAAAATTCTCTATCAAGAGACTTAACAACTTCCCTAAAAGTAGGTGATGCAAAAACAAGACCATATATAAGAAAGCCGAGCTCCCTGGACTGTCTCGGAGCCAAGTAAAAGATAAAGCCTGAGAGGAGAACGAGAAGAAGAAAGTGTACCAAGGATGAAAAGAAAGGATCAAAAAACAAAAACTTCTCCTTGAACTGTGTCGAGTTGGAAAACCACAAGAGGGAGAGGATGATAACCAAAAGATAAAGGACAAAAGCATGGCGACTTTCTTTAAAAAGTCCGTATGCTAATACGGCAAGAACAATAAGGAGCAGACTAACTACAGCAAGTGGAGCTGTATCCGGGTAGCGGGAAATTAAATTGGCTATGCTTTGAGAAATGTAAGTGAGTGCAACGGCCGCTTGAATAATCACCACCACTTAAGATTAACTTCCGAGGGGATTAAAAAAGTTATGTAGCCCGGTCCAGCGCGGCATCACAGTTTCGGGTTTCCCCGACCTCAGCCGCGCATGCCGGTAGTATGTAATATGTTGAAAATTTAAGCTTTACTGCTCTTTTTTCATTTCTTCAAGCTTTTCAACCAACCTCTGGGTAATTTCCATAAAAGCCTTAGCTGCTGGAGTATCATCATATAGCACTATTGGGATTCCCAAGTCACTTGCCTCTCTTGCCTTTGGGTCTATTGGAATCTTACCAAGAAAATCAACATTCTCTTTTTTAGCAAGCTTTTCTCCACCGCCCTCTCCAAACAGATCGATCTTATTTCCACAGTGGGGACAGATTAAGTAGCTCATGTTCTCAATAACCGCTATGTAGGGAACTTCCATCTGCTTCATCATGTTAACAGCTTTGCCCGTATCAAGCAAAGCTACTTCTTGAGGTGTTGTCACAACTATTGCGGCATCAAGTTTTAGAGTTTGGGTAACGGTTAGTATCTGATCGCCAGTTCCAGGGGGAAAGTCGATTATCATGAAGTCAAGCTCTCCCCATTTCACATCCCCTAAGAGCTGCTTGAGTGCTTTTGTAACAAGGGCACCTCTCCAGATAATTGGCTGATCTTCGGGAACCATCATCCCCATGCTCATGACTTTGATTGGTGTCACTTGACCCATGAAGTCGACTACGGGTGGGATCATCTCAAAATGGTCATTGACCTTTTCAGCAAGGATTTCCGCTTTCTCAACACCAAACATCTTAGCGACATTTGGCCCATGAACGTCAGCATCCAAGACACCGACGAAGTAGCCAAGCTTGGCCAAGGCAGTTGCCAGGTTAACAGCTACCGTACTCTTTCCAACTCCTCCCTTTCCGCTGAGCACTGCAACCTTATATTTCCACTTTTTTTCCTTTTCCTTAATTCTTTGAGTTAACGGGTCAACTCCAAATCCCGGGATATTTAATGAGGGTGGGGTTTTTATGGTCATCGTAATCACCTCTTGAATAATGCTGAAGTTAGGTTTATCTAAAACCTTATAAGCTTTGTCATAAATAAATACATTTCGGGACAAAAATGTGTAATGAACTTCAAGAATAGGAAATAAAAATCAAGCAAAGAAAAGATCATGGAAGCTCAACTTCCTTTCCGAGAACCCTCCACATTGCTTTGATCTGCTCTTTCAGTTCTTGTATTGCCTCAGGTCTCTTGAATAGGTGCTTGAATCTTCCCTGGAGCTTAAGGTATTCCTCAATCGGCTTCTTGAACTTTCCATCCTTGGGGAATCTCTGGAACTTGATGTTTCTTATGTCACCATTTTCAATTTCAAAGAGTGGCCAAACGCCAGTCTCAATTGCTAATTTTGCAACTTCAACTGTCTTCTCTGGCGGAATCCTCCAACCTGGGACACACGGACCGTGTATCTGCAGGAAGGCTGGACCGTCAATCTTTGCCGCCTTCTTGACTTTTCTATAGAGGTCATATGGGTCTGCAATGCTCGCTGTTGCAACGTATGGGATCTGATGAGCTGCAGCTATTAAGGCAACCCACTTCTTCGGCTTGTCCTCACCTATCGAGTACTTCCCTGGTGGTGATGTTGTTGTCCATGCTCCGTATGGTGTTGAGCTCGAACGCTGAATACCAGTATTCATATAAGCCTCATTATCATACATGATGTAAACGACGTTGTGCCTTCTCTCGAGCATTCCAGAGAGTGCCTGCAGACCAATATCAGCAGTACCACCATCTCCACCGAATGCAAGGATTTTTCCTTTGTAGCCAAGCTTCTTCCAAGCTGCCTCAACACCGCTTGCAACGGCTGCGGCATTTTCAAAAGCAACATGGATCCATGGAGCCTTCCAAGCAGTGTATGGAAATACTGCAGAAACAACCTCCATACATCCAGTTGCATGGGCTATTGCAAAAGCATCAGGATCGCCGTATTTCTCTTCCATGGCTTCGCTAAATGCTTTAGTGGCTAAACGCATAATTATTGCACACCCACATCCAGCACATGCAGCGTGACCAGGTGCCCAGTACTCGCGAGTTGTGATGGGGGGCTTTCTTACGGCCATTTCAATCACCTCACAAAATCTCCTTCCTCAATCCTATCCAGTAAACCTCCTCCTCAACACCTTCTTTCATGGCTTTTTCTGCAATGCTCAATGCTTCCTCAAGCTGTCCAAATGTTACATCCCTTCCACCAAGACCTATGATGAAGTCAAGGACTATTGGCTTCTCCTTCTCGTTGATGAGTGACCTTGCGACATCTGCAAAGACTGCTCCACCTGAGCCAAAGCTGATATCCTTCTCGAGGATTGCCAAGACCTTCGCTTTCTTAGCCAATGCCCTAATCTCTTCAATTGGGAACGGTCTGTATACTGTAATCTTTGCCGCTCCAACTTTTACTCCCTCTTCTCTCTTCTTGTCAACGAACTCCTTGAGTGTTCCGGCAAGTGAGCCCATTGTTATCATGATGATCTCAGCGTCATCCGTTTTGTATTCCTCAACCATCTGGTACTTTCTTCCAAACTTCTTCTCGAACTCCTCAAAGACCTCCTTAATTACCTGTCTTGCGTTCTCCATTGCTTCCCATACTTTGTATCTTGCCTCCATGTAGTGAGCTGGGAATCCAAGTGTTCCCTGAGTGATAGGCCTCTTTGGATCAAGGTAGGCGTGCTTTGGCTTGTATTCGCCCAAGAACTCGTCAACAAGCTCTTGGTCTGGGATTTCGACAGGCTCGACTGTGTGTGTCAATATGAATGCATCGAATCCAGTCATTGCTGGCAACAAAACACGCTCGTCCTCAGCAACCTTGAATGCAATTAAGATCAAGTCCAAAGCCTCTTGGTTGTTCTCAGCATAGAACTGAATCCATCCAGTGTCTCTCTCACTAATTGTGTCCTGCCAGTCATTCCAGATGTTGATTGGAGCAGAAAGTGCTCTGTTACCAATGGCCATGACGATCGGCAACCTCATACCAGCCGCAATGAAGAGGATCTCGTGCATTAAAGCCAAACCTTGTGAAGCTGTTGCTGTGAATGTTCTCACTCCAGCGGCTGAAGCACCAACACACGCTGAAATTGCAGAGTGCTCGCTCTCAACTTTAATGAACTCAGCATCCAGTTCGCCGTTGGCAACGAATTCACTAATCTTCTCTGGAACAAGTGTTGACGGTGTAATTGGGAACGCAGCTATAACTTTTGGCTTAGCCAACTTTGCAGCCCAAGCAGCTGCCTCATTTCCCTTCATAACCTTCCTCATGGGCATCTAAATCACCTCACTTAACCTCTCTAACCATCGTAATTGCCTTAGTTGGGCACTCATTAGCGCAGATACCACAGCCCTTACAATAGTCATAGTCAAAAACTGGATAGTTTTCTTCGTCCAAGTAGATTGCCGGCTCTGGACAGTATGTGTAACACAAGAAACATCTTATACATTTGTCCTTGTTGAACTCGGGCTTAAATACTCTCCAAGAACCTGTTTTGTTTATTACACTGCTTCCTGGAATGTACGCTATAGCTCCCGGGGTCATTTTCTCAGTCAATTCTTTTTCTACCCTCTCTATATCGGCTTTAAACGGGCTTTCCGCCATATGTATCACCTCAGGTGAGTTCTACATTTGGAACTTAAACTTTTTCGACATCAATCCGTCAAATAAGGAAAGTAAATCAGCCGAAAACTTCGGCTTTCTTCTTGAGCTCCTCCCACTCCCTGAGCACCCATTCTTGGAGTATTTCAATGTCCTCTTTTGTCATGTACTTGAATCTTCCTTGGAGCTTGAGGAATTCTTCAATTGGCTTTGGCTCCTTCTTTGGATTTGGCATGTTTATCTTGTACTTCCCGTTTTCATACTCGAAGAGCGGGAAGTATGCTGTCTGAACAGCCAGCCTTGCAAGCTCTATGCTCTTATCGGTCGGACTTCTCCAGCCTGTCGGACATGGGGCAAAGAGCTGTATGAAGCTCGGTCCTGGGATTTCTTGAGCTTTCTTGAGCTTTCTCATGAAGTCCTCTGGAAATGCAATGCTTGCTGTTGCCGCATAGGGTATCTTATGGGCTATAACAATATCAATGACTTTCTTCTTGTGCCTCTTCTCAAGGAAGTGCTTCTTTCCTCCAGGTGTGTTCGTTGTCCATGCTCCGTATGGTGTTGAGCTCGAACGCTGAATACCAGTATTCATATAAGCCTCATTATCATACATGATGTACAGCGCATCGTGTCCTCTCTCAAGGAATCCGCTTAAAGCCTGCAGACCAATATCAGCAGTACCACCGTCCCCAGCCCATCCAACTACCATTATCCCATCTTTTCCTTTAACTTTGTATCCCTTAGCCTTAAGAGCAGCCTCAATTCCGCTTATGACCGCCCCTGTGGTTTCAAAAGCTGTGTGGAACAGCGGAGCACCAAAAGCTGAGTATGGCCACGGACCAGCTATAATCGTCGAACAGCATGCAGGGATTGTGAAGATCGCTTTCTTCCCGTATGCCTTGAGCACATATCTTAACCCTAAAGCAGCACCACACCCTTGGCACGCTGTGTGTCCCGCATAGAAGTTCTCCTCAAACGGAATTGACAATCTCTTCTTTATGTTTTCGGGAATCTCCATTCCTCTCACCTCTTCAAGTGGTACCACTCTATCTCCCTATCAAGCCTGCCCTTCTCGATGATCTCCTTCATGTTCTTAGCTATTGCCCTGATGTCATTGACAGTGAAGTCCCTTCCCCCAAGTCCAACGATGTAGTTTTTCATTATTGGATGGGCATCCGTATTGTAAAGAACGCCCTTTGCCTCGTTGAAGAGTATCCCTTCCTGTCCAAAGGAGAAGTTTCTGTCAAGGACTGCTATGCCGTCCACGTTCTTGGCTAATTCATAGAGTTCCTCCTTCGGGAACGGTCTGAACCATCTGACTTTAGCTGCACCAACTTTGTATCCCTCTTTTCTGAGCAGATCAACGGCTTCCTTAACTGTTCCCATCAATGAACCCATTCCCATAAAGACGAATTCTGCATCTTCTGTCCTGTAAAGCTCAATCATCTGAGAGTAGTCCCTTCCGAATCTCTCGCCAAATTCTTTTCCTACCTCCTTGATGACCTTTCTCGCCTCTTCCATTGCTTTTTCAATTTTGTATCTGAATTCATAGTAGTCAGCTGGAGTTGCCAGAGCACCAACGGCAATCGGATTGTCAAAGTCCGTCAGTGTGTACAACGGTTCCCTTGGCGGTAAAAATTCGTCAATTTCCTCCTGTGGGGGCATGTCAACTATATCGTATGTATGGCTCAGTATGAATGCGCTCTCAATGATCATGACGGGAAGATTTACCTTCTTGTGCTCTGCAACTTTAAATGCCATCAAAACGCCGTCATACACCTCCTGGTTATTTTCGGCGTAGAACTGCATCCAGCCTGTATCTCTTTGAGCCAAGCTGTCAGTCTGATCGTCCCAAACGCTCCAGGGTGGAGCCATTGCTCTGTTGACATCAACCATGACTATTGGCAGTCTCGCACCGCTTGCCCAGTGGAGCATTTCGTGCATTAAAGCCAAACCTTGGGCTGATGTGGCAGTGAAAGCTCTCGCACCAGCTGCTGAAGCACCTATACAGGCAGCCATGGCAGAATGTTCGCTCTCAACAGGGACATACTGGATGTTTGCTTCTCCATTGGCTATGAACTCAGCTATCTTTTCAATTATGCTTGTTTGCGGTGTGATTGGATAAGCAGCAACAACCTCGACCCTTGCATGCTTCGCAGCATAAGCAGCTGCATAATTACCGCTCACGACTTTCTTCGGCATGTTATCACCTCACTTTTCTTCTCTAACCATTGTAATTGCCTTAGTTGGGCACTCATTGGCACAGATACCACAGCCCTTACAATAGTCATAGTCCACCGCTACATAGCCATCTTCCTTGATGTATATCGAGGGTTCTGGACAGAACTTCCAGCAGATGTAGCACTTGATGCACTTGCTCTCATCAATTACTGGGATGAAAGTTCTCCAGTCTCCAGTGAAGTTTACAAGAGTCGTGCCAAGGGTAAGCGGCACCTCTGGGTATTCATCAACAGATTTAAATACCAACCTCTCCGCTTTTGCCTTCTTCTCCCCAAATAAAGTGTTCAAATTATTCACCCCTAAAGGATTTTAAAGGAAAGAAATTAAAGCTCATAAACAGCAGTCTTTTCAAATGCTTCCCTTGCGGCCCTTGCGTTCTTCTCTCCGAGCTCCCCGGAGAATGTCTCCTTAATTGCCGTTTCAACGCTCTCGATTTTAACTATCCCAGTTGCCTTTGCAACTGCACCGAGAATTGAGGTGTTCGTAATTGGCAATCCAAGCACCTCAAGGGCTATTGTGGTTGCATCAACTAAAGCCAGCTTTGCTGGCTTCTTTTTGAGCTTTGCAAGAACTTCGTCTTTGCTCTTTTCCGTGTTGACAATAACAATTCCTCCATCCTTAAGACCCGCTGTAACATCAACGGTCTCCAGAAGTGATGGGTCTAAAACAACGACGATGTCTGGCTCGTATATCTGGGTCTTTATCCTGATTGGCTTCTCATCGATTCTTGTAAATGCTGTAACTGGTGCTCCTCTTCTCTCGACACCAAAGAACGGAAATGCCTGCACATATTTGCCTTCTATAAAAGCTGCCTCAGCTAAAATGTTTGCAGCGGTAACTGCACCTTGTCCACCTCTACCATGAAAACGAACTTCTATCATCATCTTTGCCCCCTAAAGTTTTTCGGTATTAGTTTTGAGAGAATGCATTTATTTAGTTTTCGGTATAGAAAGAAGAAGCTTTCGGCAAGTGTCTTTGGGTAAGAATGAACATGCTTTGTGGCTGGTGCCTATAAAAGAACACCGAACATCATTAAAATGACAGTTTACATTTGTAAAAAGGCCAAGGAACAGAGTCTTGAGACAGTTTTTATGCCCACCGATGGAGAACAATATTTTTAAATGCTGCATTTCACTATATAGACTATATACTCTATAGATGCAGAGGGCGG
This sequence comes from Thermococcus barophilus MP, assembly GCF_000151105.2. Classification (NCBI taxonomy): domain Archaea; kingdom Methanobacteriati; phylum Methanobacteriota; class Thermococci; order Thermococcales; family Thermococcaceae; genus Thermococcus; species Thermococcus barophilus. Next base: position 1,348,310 of record NC_014804.1, read on the forward strand.
GTGAAATCATGGACGGAATAGTGATAGCAGCACTTGCCGTTGGCTTTTACATCGCCTGGAACATAGGAGCAAACGATTCAGCCAATGCTATGGGAACCGCAGTGGGGGCAGGGGTTCTAAGCTTCAGACAAGCCACCTTTACGATTGCAGTATTCGTTCTCCTTGGAGCTTACCTAAAAGGTTACAAGGTCATGAAGACCGTTGGAAAGGGAATTGTGCCCGAAGGATACCTAACAATTGAGATGGCAATCATAGCCCTTTTAGCTGCTGGGGTTTGGGTAACCATTGCAACGATTAAGGGGCTTCCGGTTTCTACAACTCAGGCTATAGTGGGGGGAGTTGTAGGGGTTGGCCTGGCGATCCATGCCCCCATAAGATGGTTTACCCTCTCTAAAATTGCTGCAGCATGGGTAGTTTCACCCATCGTTGCTGGAATTCTTGCAATGATTTTGTACAAATTTTATGGATATCTAATCAATCAGATGAGAAGCCTCGGACGTATTGAGCTTTTGTACAAATGGCTGGCTGTCCTTGGTGGTTCATACATGGCTTTCAACTTTGGGGCAAATGAGGTGGCAAATGCCACTGGACCACTGGTTGGGGCAGGATTTTTAGAGCCAAGGGTTGCTGGGATTTTTGGAGCTTTGAGTTTAGCCCTGGGCTCTTTAACCTTCAGCTATGCTGTGATGTACACCGTTGGAAAGAAGATAACAGCTTTAGGTCCTGCTTCAGCTTTTGCCGCCCAGTTTGGCTCAGCCATTGCCGTGAGTTTAGCCAACATCTTAGGTTTGCCAGTAAGCTCAAGTCAGGCAATTGTGGGTGGAGTCGTGGGGGTTGGTATAATAACAGGAGAAGGGATTGACAAATCGACTATAAAAGATATTATCTTTGGATGGGTTGCAACGCCAACGACTGCTATAATAATTGCCCTGATAATATTCCACATCTTTAGATTTGCAGGGATGATTTAACTTCTCTCATTTTAAATCTATCGGCGAATACTTTATTTCAACGCCCAGCTTTGTCAGACTCTTAATCATTCCAACCTGGATGTAGGCTAAAATCTTTGTAGCTTCCCCATATTCGATATCAAGAATCTCTCCAATTGAATTTATTAAGGCAATGACCTGTGAGACCTTCCCTTTCTCTTTAACAACTATCTCAAAGGACTTGTACTTAGGCAAGGTTAAAATTGCCCTTTCCAAGGCTCTATAAAGCTCTTCCAGCCGATTAAGCTTTGCTGATATGCTGACAACATCAAAAATAACGACTCCCCTTTTATCTGCAAGCTCTTTAATTGCTCCTTTTTTGTCTTCAACATCAACATTTGTCGTTAAGTCCTGCTTATTTAGAACAACAATTATCGGCTTGTCTAACGCTTTAAGCTCTCTCAGAATTTTAAGAGAAGCCAAAAACTTCCTTTTAATTTCACTCCACGGTTCGCTCACGTCCAAAACAAGAAGAATTATATCAGCTTTCGTTATCTCCTCAAGGGTTGAGTGAAATGCCTCAACAATAAAAGGCGGCAGATCATCTATAAATCCAACTGTGTCTGTTACCAAGACTCTCTTTTGATTAACTTTAAATCTCCTTGTTGTGGTGTCAAGGGTTGTAAACATTTGATCTTTAGCTGGAATTTCTTCTCTCGCCAAAGCATTCAAGAGCGTGGATTTTCCAGCATTGGTGTATCCGGCTAAAGCAACTATGATGAATCCGACTTCTTCTCTTCGTTTTCTTTTGACTTCTCTGTCCTCCCTGATTCTCTCAAGTTCCTTTCTTATTTTACCCATTCTGTAGCGAATGTGCTTCAGATACTGGTGAATCTGATACTCACCCATACCTTTAAAACCCGGCTGTTCACCCATCTTTGCCCTTCTAATTGCCTCTCTAACGAGAGGCAGCTCATACCTCAAATTAGCAAGCTCAACTTGCAGCTTTGCTTCTTTAGAATGTGCTCTCTTTTCGAAAATTTCAAGGACAAGCTGCCACTTGTCTATAATATCCACCCTGAGCTCTTTTGCAATATTAAAAGCCTGAGATGGTGTGAGCTGATTTGCAAAGATCACCTTGTCCGGTTTAAGCTCTTCTGCCAACTTTTTGATCTCTTGAAGTTTTCCCGGACCAATATTGTACTTTGGATGTTCTTCTCTAACTTGCTCAACTATTGCAAGAACTTCATAACCCGCACTACGCAGAAGCTCCTCAAATTCCGCTTTGTTTATCCTTTTTCTTGGTGAATGTCTAATAACACCAATTGCCTTCATCGAGTTGAGCTAACATATGGAGGTTTATATTCTTTTGGAATAAAAACATGATATTAAAAAGAGCATCTAAGTCTCTTGAAGCTTTAGAATAGCCTCTGCCAAATCTCCCTTTGTTTCCTCTAAAGCTTTTTTGGCGGTTTCGTAATCAACACCAGTTTGCTCCATGACAAGCTTAATGTCCTCTTCTGGGATATTAACAACTTCTCTAACCTCTTCCTTGCCCACTATCTGGTAGCTTTTCTCTCCCATTGCAACAATTGCAGTAACAACTGGCTCCCTGATTATAATTTCCTTATTTTCAAACCGTATCACGACTTCTTTAACCCCTTCAAGCTCCTCCATCTTTATACCAAGCTGCTTCATCATCCTCTTCATCTGCTTTGGGTTCATGCCTTTCATTGGAAACATTCACACCACCTACAAAGGCTCATGGATACAAGGTATTTATAGTTAGCGTGAAAAAGTTATTGAAAAGGTGCAACTTTTTCATTCCGGAAACTTCGATGTCTCTTCATTAGCTTTCATTATCTTTTTTCTGTATTCCTCATATTTCTTCCTTGCCTCTTCTGCCTTATCTTTCTCACCAAGATACTCATAGGCTTCAGCCACATGCTTCCACCACATTGGATCTTCTTCTGCCTCTTTCAAGCAGTATTCAAGGAACTTCTGATAAGCCTCTTTCGCAAGTTCTTCTTTTCCAAGCTTTCTTGCTATGTTCCCAACATCTTCCCAGAACACTCCCTCTTCTTGAGCTTCCTTCATATAGTAGTCCAAAGCCCTCTGCCATGCTTCCTTAGCCTTTTCCTCCTTTCCAAGTTCCTCATAGAGCTTTGCAACATCTTCCCAGAACCAGGGCTCCTCCTCAGCATATCTTTCCAAAGCCTTTGCAGCCCTCTCCATGTTTCCAGCTTTCTTCCAATACTCATGAGCCTCTTTTAGATAGTATGTGTCCCTCTCCTTCTCATAGAGCTGCTCATAAATTTCGGCAGCCTTTTCGTATTTCTCAGCTTTCTCGTATGCCCACGCTGCACTCTCCATCCATCCGAGCTTTTCATACATTTCAGCAGCCTTTAAGTAATTGCCCTTCTTCTCGTACTTTCTGGCAGCTGCTTTGTATTTGCCCATTTTTTCAAGCTTCTCTGCAGAGCGGAATCTGTCTGCCAAACTCAAGTCAGGCTCGCTTATGTACCATATCCCGAAAGCCAACCCCAAAATGAACAAAACTATTATTCCCCCAACAACCTTAAGCTTCTGCCAGGTTATGCTCAAATAAGTTGCATAGGCACTGAGAGCTGTTGGCACTAATAGATAAGCTGCATACTTCCAGCTTTCTGCATATAGAGTAAGCACAAGGAAGAAACCAAGCATCAGAGTCAGTCCCAAAAATCCCAAGCTGAGAACAATCCTGACAAGCATCCAGAAACCCCATTTGTAAACTATTCCCCCAGCTATTGCAATTATCAGTACCAAAAATCCTATTATGTAAAGCTTTAGCTTGTCCATCCTTTCACCCCCTCTATCTCAAGTAAAAACTGCTTGTACTCCCTTTTCGGTGTATAATCACCTAATCCTGATTTTAAAACAACCCTGTGACATGGAACGATTATTGGATAGGGATTCCTTTTCATAGCATTCCCTACAGCCCTTGGAGATGTTGACAGCATTTTAGCGAGTTCTCCATAGGTTATGACGCTTCCTCTTTTAACTTTTTTTGTCAAAACCTCATAAACTTTCTTTTCAAAGGGGGTAACCCCTCTGAAGCTCAGGAATCTCAGAGCATCTTGGTTTTCAATATCACCAACCAGCACGTTATAAACAATCTTTGGATAATCACTTTTTTCTTCAGCTAAATTTACTGAAACATTTCTACGCTCGAGAAGAGCTTTTAATGAGTTTATTCGCTCCATAAGGTATTCACAACCATCCAAAGAAAAAGTTACTCCATCAATTTTCTCCTCAAAGAATACAGCGATCCAGATTTCTCGCCCAAAGATTTCAAACTTCTCAATGCTTATCATTTTCATACCTCTTGATTTTTTCGATTGCCAGCCTTAAAGGGCCATATAGGGAGTAGATCTCCCTTGCATATATGAACGACCTGCCAATGACACGGCGTAACATTATGGTAAAGTATTTCCGCCTTATTGGGTCTTTTGGATAATTTAGGGTTTCCAAAAGCTCGCTCCAGTATTTAACCAAAATGTCCTTCTCTTCTCTGGTAGCTTTTCTTAAATGCCTGTTCTCTTCTGTGGAGATTTCCGCTTTTACCCGCTGCTTGTAAATCTCATAGAGAACAACAGCAACAGCATGGCTTAGGTTCATCACAGGATACTCCTCACTTGTCGGGATTGTAACTGTAAAGTCCATTTTTTCCAGTTCTTCATTGCTCAGGCCTTTGCTTTCCCTGCCAAAGAAAATCCCAATTTTGCCACCGTATAAAAAGGCTCTCTTTGCAAACTCCTCAGGACTTATAGGCGTCCTCTCAGGAAGATAAACCTTACCGCTTATCCCTGTTGTTCCCACAGCCACATCAACGATTTTCAATGCTTCATCTACGGTTTTGACTATTTTTGCATTTTCCAAGACATCTTTGGCGTGCATCGCAAATTTATACGCCTCACCCCTAAGTTCCGGCGGATTAACTAATATCAGCTCTTTAACGTCAAAATTTTTCATTGCCCTTGCAACAAAACCAATGTTCATCTGATACTCTGGCTCCACTAAAATCACTGCAACTTTCATTTTTATCAGAAAGGATTTAAGGGAAAGGATTAAAAATGCTTGCGGTGGGAGAATGAAAAGAGAGAAGCTTGCATTATTGATATACCTTTCAGCTTTTGTAATCTCGCTCTACATGCTGCTCAGTATTGGGATAGTAATCCTAACAAATGAAGCAATAGTTCTGGGAAAAAGTGTAGAAGGAAATACCCTGCTCATGATGGAGATACCAACTATTGCATTAATTCTCTTATCCCTCTCATACCTCAAGAGAAAAGCAAGGTTTTTTGCTGGCATCTCTCTATTTTCAGCCTTTGTTCTGATGATTGTTCAAAGAGCAGATATCCCTATCCATGTAATTCCCCTTGCCGGGCTTGTGCTTTCTCTATTTGCACTCACGGTTGGTTTTCCAAAAGACAAGCAGCAGGTCAGCTTAAGTGAGAGAATGATAAATATTGTCATAGGGATAGCATCAATATTTGCACTTGTAAGGGCATGGAATTTTGTCTGGCCCAATGAGGTAAAACCATTGATATTCCTACTTGGAGCAATTGGTGCATTGTTGATGCTTTTCAAGAACAGGGTAATATCAAGCGGAGGAATACCTCTTTTGGTAACTTTTTATTGCTCAGTCACATATGCTCTATATGCACTCAACCACAATTTGTACGGACAGATTTTCTGGGCAGCCTCAGTTGTTCTGATTGCATATTCCCTAATTCCCTTAAGAAAGCTTTTGAGGTGAGAAAATGAAAATTTGCATACTTGGAGCTGGTTCAATAGGTTCTCTTTTCGGTGCTATATTAGCAAGAGCCGGAAATGATGTAACACTTATAGGCCGAGAGGAACACATGAGAGCAATAAATGATAAGGGGCTCAAAATCATTGGTGTTGAAGAGTTTACAGTCCATCCAAAAGCCGTAACTTACGCTCCTGAATATGAACCGGATTTGATAATACTGGCAACAAAATCATACTCCACGGCCTATGCCTTGAGCTGTGCCAAGCACTGCATCGGAAAGAAAACATGGATTTTGAGCATACAAAATGGACTTGGCAATGAAGACCTGGCATTAAAATACACAAAAAACGTTCTTGGGGGAATAACGACAAACGGGGCAATGCTTGAAGAGTGGGAGTTATTAAGTGGACAGGTAAGGGATACAAAAATCGGGGTTTACCCTAAGGAAAGACAATTGCTGAAAAGTTGCAAAGTGTTTAACGATGCCGCATGACACTCAAGTAAGCGAAAACATAATAGGATGGAAGTGGATTAAAGCATTGGTGAATTCTGCAATTAATCCCGTTGGTGCTCTGCTTGAAGTTAAAAACGGATTTCTGCTTGAGAACGAACATCTGTTGGCAATTTTAATGGAAATTGTAAAAGAGGGATGCAGGGTTGCAATGCAGTGGGGAGTTGAGTTTGAGGAGCATCCCCTTGAAATCCTCATAGATACCCTTGAGAGAACTCGCGAGAACTACAATTCAATGCTCCAAGATTTAAAGAGAGGCAAAAAGACTGAGATTGACTACATAAACGGGAAAATAGTCGAATATGCAGAAAACATTGGCCTTTCAGCTCCAATGAACAATCTGCTTTGGGCACTGATAAAGGCAAAGGAGTTGTTAACGCAAAGTAAATAAAGCAACCCATGAATATTAATGTGGGGGATGAAGAATGCCAATATTTGGAGGAAAGGAAAGCAATGTATTTGAGGCAATAAACAGGCATTTAGAAATGGTAGGGCTCACATTGGAAAAACTCAATGAAATGATAAGGATTTATCTTGAGGGAGACTTTGAAAAAGCCGAGGATTTGATGAGAGAAGTAGAAAATTATGAAAGGGAAGCAGACACCCTCAGGAGAGAGATAGAAACCATGCTATATCAAGGAGCCTTTCTTCCTGCAAATAGAGGGGATTATGTTAGACTTTCTGAGCTGATAGACAATACAGCTGATGCTGCCGAGAGTGCAGCTCATGTCCTAATTCTTGCTAAACCAAAAGTTCCGAAGGAGCTCAAAGAGGAAATCATGCAGCTTGTAGATGCATCATTAAAAACATATGAATACGTCAGAAAGGCAGTTGAACTGCTGAATGAGGACGTTAATGAAGCGCTTGAGTATGCAAAGAAAACAGAAGAGCAGGAAGAAAATGCTGACAAGCTTGAATATGACATCCTTAAAAAGATGTTTGAAAGCGAAAAGATAACAACATACGCAAAGCTGATATGGAATCAGGTTATAACTAAAATCGGAGACATTGCAGATAGGGCTGAAGACGCTTCAGACCAGGTTATGCTGATGGCAATAAAAAGGAGGGGTTGAGATGAAGGTTTTGGTTGCTGCTCCATTACATCCAAAGGCTATTGAGCTTTTGAAGAATGAAGGATTTGAAGTTGTCTATGAAGAGTATCCAGATGAAGAGAGACTCATCGAGCTTGCGAAGGATGTTGATGCTATAATCGTCAGAAGCAAGCCAAAAGTTACAAGAAAGGTCATTGAAGCAGCAGAAAAGCTCAAAGTAATCGGAAGGGCTGGGGTTGGTCTTGACAACATTGACCTTGAAGCCGCCAAAGAAAAAGGAATTGAAGTTGTAAATTCACCAGCGGCATCAAGCAGAAGTGTTGCAGAACTAACTTGGGCTCTGATCTTAGCGGTTGCAAGAAAAGTTGCCTTTGCCGACAGAAAGATGAGGGAAGGAGTCTGGGCAAAGAAGCAGTGTATGGGGATTGAGCTTGAAGGTAAGACTATTGGAATCATAGGATTCGGAAGAATTGGCTACAACGTTGCAAAGATAGCAAAGGGCTTTGGGATGAGGATTCTCCTTTATGATGTAATCAAGAATTACGAAAGAGCTGAAGAAGTGGGAGGAAAGTTCGTTGAGCTTGAGGAGCTTTTGAAGGAAAGTGACGTTGTAACAATTCACGTTCCTCTCTTAGACAGCACATATCACTTAATTGATGAGGAAAAGCTCAAGCTCATGAAAAAGAACGCAATCCTGATTAACCCAGCGAGAGGGCCAATAGTCGATACAGAGGCATTGGTCAAAGCCCTTAAAGAAGGCTGGATTTATGGGGCTGGGTTGGATGTCTTCGAAGAAGAACCGCTTCCAAAAGATCACCCGCTCACAAAGCTTGACAATGTCGTCCTGACACCTCACATCGGAGCAGGCACTTGGGAAGCTCAAGAAAGAGCTGGCGTCCAAGTTGTAGAGAAGGTCGTGGAGATTCTTAAGCAGAAAGCATCCTGAATTTTTCCCTATCCCTTTTTTATATGCGAAATCTTTAAATAACCAGCCTTATTTCTCATCAATGGGTGTGGGCCGGTAGCTCAGCCTGGGAGAGCGCTGCCCTCGCAAGGCAGAGGCCGCGGGTTCAAATCCCGCCCGGTCCACCAATACCTGCTTCTCAGTATACTTCTCGGTTATATCCTCACCTCCACAAAAGATATCAAGGATTAGTCTTCCTCATGGACATTGTACACAAACATTAATAAGCCTCGTAACACAATAACACATGGTGATATTTGTGGAAGTTGAGTTGCTGAAAAAGCTTGTTTCTACACCATCACATTTTGGTGAAGAGAAAGAAATTTCTGAATTTATAACATCGTTTCTTGAGCCATATGCTAAGGTTGAAACTCAAGAGGTTGAAGGATTTGGAAGCAATGTAATTGCATATTTGAAAGGTGTTAAGAATACGGTCGTGCTTAACGGTCATATGGATACTGTTGGGTTAAGCGCTGGGTGGACGAAAAACCCGTGGGGTCAAATCGAAGGGGATAAATTTTATGGTCTTGGAAGTGCTGACATGAAAGGCGGATTGGCAGCATTAATGAGCGTTTTTGCTGAAATCGCTGAGCTTTCTCGGAGAGAAAGACCTAACGTAATATTCACTGCCGTTGTTGATGAAGAAGGTTATTCTCGGGGTACTTGGGAGCTGATTAAAAGCAAAAAGCTTGAAAAGGCTGATGTCGTTCTTGTGGGTGAGCCCACTAATGAAAAGCTTATGCTTGGTGCAAGGGGAAGGTTTGTAATTCAAGTTAAGGCTTTCGGCAAAAAAGCCCACGCTGCAAGACCCGAGAATGGTATCAATGCAATAGAGGAGCTCTCAAAACTTCTTGCAAATTTGAATAGGGCAAAATTAAAAAAACATCGAAAACTGGGAAAAGGAAGCTTTTGCACTCTTGAAATAGAGGGAAAAGCTGATGGATTGAGTGTTCCCGAATATGCAAAAGCCATTGTTGATAGGCATACTGTAGTTGGAGAAGACTGGGAATTTGTTAGAGAAACACTTGAAAAGCTTGCCCAAAAGCTTGAAATAAAAGCCAAGCTGAAAATTGAAAAATTCAAAAGACCCACCCCAGAGATGCTTCCCTATTACGTCAAAGAAAACCTCAAAGTTGTGAAGATATTTAAGCGGATATTCAAACAGAAAACAGGCAAAGATGTTGAAGTAACTTATGGGAAGAGCGTTGGGGACTTTAACTACTTTGGCACTTACTTGGGAAAGCCGACACTGGTTTTTGGTCCAATCGGAGGCAACTGGCATTCTGCCGATGAATGGGTCAGTATAAGCTCAGTAAAGAGGGTCAAGGAGATATACAGAGACTTTTTGAAAGCTCTGGTTTAGTGCCTTTCTTTCTCTTTTGAATGAAACTTATTAACCACACAGCTGAAGGTTGATATAAGGTGGTGTCATTGGAGGAAAAGCTTACTGAGGCAGTTATTGAGGCAATTCGATTAGCCGCTACAAACCTTCCTGAAGATGTCATCAACGCAATTAAGGGGGCATATGAAAGGGAAGAAAGCAGAATTGCAAAATTTAATCTTGAGAACATTCTTAAATCAATTGAAATCGGCAAAAATGAGAGAATTCCCATCTGCCAAGATACTGGAACAATAACTTTTTTCGTTGAAGCCGGGATCAAAAATCCGTATCTTAGTGAAATTGGAGAAATTCTATTGGAAGCGACAAGAAGAGCTACACAAGAAATTCCCTTAAGGCCTAATGCTGTCGATGTTCTCACGAACAAAAATTCCGGGGACAATACTGGCAGGTTCGTGCCAATAATACACTGGGAGCTTGTTGAAGGGAACAGGATAAGAATAGCAGTCCTGCCCAAAGGTGGAGGGAGTGAGAACTGCTCAGCTTTGGCAATGCTCAACCCAATCGAAGGCTTTGAAGGCGTCAAGCGTTTTATTGTGAAAAGGGTGAGAGAATGCGGAGGTAAACCCTGTCCGCCAGTGATTCTCGGCGTGGGAATTGGGGGAAGTGCAGATTTAGCTTTAAAACTCGCCAAAAAATCACTTTTAAGACCTCTTGGAATGAGGCATGAAAACGAAAGAATTGCTCAATTGGAGGAAGAAATTCTTGATAAAGTCAACTCACTTGGAATTGGACCAATGGGCATGGGAGGTAGAACAACGGCTTTGGATGTTAAGATAGAATACGCCCACAGACATCCTGCATCACTTCCGGTGGGATTAATAATTCAGTGCTGGGCTCACAGAAAAGCGTTCATTGAGGTTGATGAAAAGGGAAAAGTTAAGATTTGGCAGTAATACTGGAAATATCAAAAATCCTGCTGAGTTCTTCAAGAACTACCTCATAAAGCCAGGGATAGCCTTTCAGCCTCTCCCTTCCGATGTTGATGTATTCTTTGAAGTTTCCGCCTCTGAGGTTCTCAACTGCAGCTAAAGCTATGTACCCTGCCCATCCAAGTGGATAGCCAGTGCTCTGGGCGATTCTTATCATCTCCTCGGCATCTTTTTGAGCCATTTCAAGCTCTCCAAGGGCAATGTAGGAGAAGCACCTGTAGGCGAGAGCATCAACGGCCCTCCGATAGTTTCTGACCTTTAAAAAGTAATCCACTGCCTCTGTGGCATGTTCAACGGCCTTCTTATAGTTCTCCACAAGGTAATAAGCCTTGGAGAGCTCGGAGAGCGAGAGGTGCTCCATGAAGGACAGACTGTACGCCCTTGCGAGATCTAAAGCCTGGGAATAGTACTTCAGGCTTTCCCTGTACCGTTCCAGCTCAATGTATATGTCCCCTATGTGGAGGAGAACGAGGCTTTCAAGCTCAGGATATGGGTTGAGCCTTTTTAATGCCCCCAGCTCGTTGAAGGCACTTTCGAGGGCATCTTCAAGCTTTCCAAGGTAAGCGTTTAGCTTAGTGAGCTCCACAAAGTACCAGAAGTCAACCTCCGCGTCGTTCATGATTTCCCTCATCTTTTCAAGCTCTCTAAGGTATTTTTTGCTTTCATCCGATTTGTTGAGCTCTATGTACACATCTACTAAAGAGCTCAGCACATCAGCTTTATGAATCCCTTCCAGCTCATCCTTGATCTCAAGCCAGAGCTTTAATGCTTTTTCAAAGAAGCCCTTCTGGAAGTAAATGCTGGCGAGCTCCTCCTTGGCGTACGGGTTGTCTTTTATGGTGGATAAGACGTTTAAATAAGAATCGGAAAAATCCTGGACAACCCGTTTAAACCTTCTCAACCTCAGCTCAACGAGCCTTTTAATGGTCTTCTCATCCTTGAGCTTGACCGCATACCTGAAGGCCTTCAAAAAGTCCCTGGTGTTGTTCTTCTTCAGGAGAAACTTTATGTACTTTGAGTAGAATTTAGCCTCATCAACCTCCCTAACCTCGCTTAAAAACCCCCTAATGAGGTCGTGAACGAAATAAAGGTTCCCCCTCCTCTCGATGAGTCCCTTGTTCAGGAGGGAGTACAGGACTGAAAAAACGTTCTTTCCATAGAGCTCCTTTATTTCGTCGTATTCAAGGGGTTCGTCAAAAAGTGACATAAACTGGAGCAAAAACCGTTCATCCGTTTTCAGCTTTTCGTATATCTCATTGACGAGAAAATCGAACAGGTTTTCCCGCTCGAACTCTCTCCTTTCCACGTATGTCTCTGAAAAAAGGTTTAAAGCGAGGGGGTGCCCGAGTGTCATCTGGTAAACCTTCACAAATTCTTCCGGGCTTATATTCACGCCTTTTGCTTCAACAAGCGAATATGCCTCTTCCAGGCTTAGACCGGATAGACGTAGGTAGAGGGCATTCAAACCGAGGTTTGGTTTCTCCCTTGAGGTCACAACCAGCTTCCCCTTATCGAGCTTCTCGGAGAGGAATGCAAGCAGGTGGAGTATCCTCTCATCCCTGCATTTGTGGAGGTCATCAATAACGATCTTTGCCGAGCTTTTCTCAACGCCATCAAGGAGCAGCTCAAAGATGTCTCGCTCTTCCCTCCCTCCGGCTCTTAAATACTCAAGAAGGGCATCGTAGCCGAGAGAGTTAAGGAACAATCCAACCTGCCAGGCAAAGTAGTCGAGACTGTCTCCTTCGCTCATCTGGTACCAGAATGCATCACCGAAAATCTTCGCGGCAAGAGCTGTTTTCCCAATCCCAGCTATTCCGTAGATTACTATAACGCTCTTCTCGGAGGAGGTGATTAGGTCAATTTCTTTTTCCCGCCCAACGAATATATCGACAAGAGGATGCCTGCTCTCCAATAGGGGAACCTCGTATCGGTCTCCCTTTGAAGTGCTGACGAGTATCTCCCCGGGCTCGAACCTTATCCTGATGTCTTCAACCTTGAGGGAATATACCTTGACGTTTTTCCCTCTAACCCTCATCCACCTGCCCTCGACGAGACCAGCTCTCTCCATCGCCCTTAAACGCCTTGAGACGTCTGTTTCATCCCTTCCCAGTATTCGGGCAAGCTCTCGCGGATTGAAGGAGCCAGATCTGAGGACGGAGAGTATCTCAAGGTTGGTCTCGTTGGACAGTAACTTAATTAGACTGGAGGCGTTCACACCAAACACCTTACTTCTAAATTAAGTGTTCCATGTTTTTATATTTAATTCATCGCTGGCTCCAACGGTTTAACCTTTGCCGTCTACTGCGAGAAGGTATTAGTTCTCTACTAAAAACTCATCTTAGAGCGAAGCTTTCAAAAAGGTAAAAGAACGAGACTCACGAAACTCCAAGGAGCTCGAGAGCTTTTTTAATGTAGAGATATGCTTTTCTCATGTGTATTAGTGCCCTGACGTCCGCTTGTAGGAGGGATTGATAATGCCCTTCCACCCAGCAGTACTCTTTCTTCGCGAGGACAAGGAGGTCTTTTATCCTTGCGAGGGTCTCGTTGTCGAGGTTCTGGGAGGAACTGTTGTACAAGACATTGAATTCCTCAAACGCTTTCTGGTACCACTGATAGTAGAGATACGTTAGGATTGCAAACGATACCTGGGCTGTCTCCTGATCTTCGATAGACGTTTTAATTTCCTTGATCTCAACAGTAAATTCCACCCTCGTAGAGTTAACGTTTCCAGCGGCATCATACGCGTAGACTTCTATGGCGTGGTGTCCCTCTTCAAGGGTTATTTTTGCTATGTAGTACTCGCCATCGAACTCCATTGTAACCCAAATTGAGCCGTCAACCAATGCCATGACCTTTTCAACCACGTGATCGTCACTTGCCCTAACTTTGATTTCTGTGACGTTCTGGTAGTAAGTCGTGTTCTCCGGAAAGATTATCTCAACTTCCGGCGGCTTCGTATCAGACGACACCGTTAGGGGCAGATAGTCAACGTTGTTGTCATCTATGACGTAGGGAACGTCGCAGAAGCCGTCTAAGTTTTTGTCCTCGCAGTCCTTAAGCTCGCTCCAGTAGTTTCCGCCGAGTAAATTGCCGCCGAGGATGTTCGTGCCTCCTCTCTTCGTGACGTTCCAGTGATTGGTAACGTTGCCAAGAACCTTAACGTTCCTTGCGTTGTCGAAGTAGTTGTTGTAGATCAAGTTGAACTTGGAGTTGCTAACGTAGACTCCAAGGCTGTTGTTGATAACCAAGTTTGAAAAGATTACATTGCTTCTGCTTCCAGGTCTTAGGTAGAAGCCGACCCCTCCGGAACTTATTGAGTTCCCCCACACGAGGTTTCCAGCCGAGCCAGTGTCGAGTTCTACTCCTGAGCCCTTGGCGTTCTCCACAGTGTTGTGCGAAATCGAGGAGTTTACGGTGTCCTTCAGGTAAACGCCGTCCCCGGTGAGGTCTTTAATGGTGTTGTATGAAACTTCAGCTCCCCGTGAGTTTCTGACGTCTACCCCCTCAGCGGTGTTCCCGGTTACGGTGTTTCCGGAAATCCTGGCATTGACTGTGTTTTCCGCGTAAATTCCCGCCAAAAGCCAGCCCTTCAGGTTGAGGTTCACCACCGTGACGTTTTCAGTGTTCTCCACCTTCACCCCGTAGAGCGCCAATTCTTTCCCGCTCAGCGTGTGGTTTTCTCCATCGAGGAGGACGTTGCTCGCGTTTATGAGTACCGCGTATTCCATCGAGAGGTTCTCCCCGTCGGTTTCAAGCCTGTAATAGCCGGGCTCGTTAATGATTATCGGGAACTCTCCACCTATGGACTTCGGTTTGAACTTTATCAGGGGCAGGTAGTCGTAGGTGCCATAGGCTATTTGGTACGGCTCGTCCCCTACTCCGTCGAAGTTCTCATCGGTTCCATCGTACCTCTCCCAGTAGTTGCCCCCTATCAAAGGTCCTCCGACGATGTTTCTTCCCGGCCTTACCGTTGTATTGAAGGAAACGCCACCCAGAGTGTGGGACATGTAGACGTCCCGGTAGTTGTCAAAGTAGTTGTTATAAACCGTCACTTCTTCAGATTTCTCAGCGTTTATTGTCAGGCCATAGGTGTTGTTAACCAGCCAGTTGGTGTGAACCTCTACGTTCTCCATAGTCCTTGCTCCCAGAATCAGCCCGTAGTAGTTCTCCGCAAAGAGGTTGTTCGAGATAACCCCGTTCCCCATGCCCTGGTAGGGAACCGTCACCAGGAGGCCGTACTTCGAATTTCTAACTTCGTTGCCCGTTACATTGAAGTTGCTGAGGTCATCTTTGCCCCCAATGTTTATCCCGGCCTCTTCAACGTTGTGGATAATGTTCTCCGCTATGATGACCTGCCCGTGTTTGCTCGGCGAGATGCACAGTCCCCAGGCGGCATTGCTTATCCCGTTGCCCTTTATTGTGGCTTTACCGTAGGCTTTGACGTTTATGGCTATGTAGGAATTCTCAATCTCCGAATACATTATTTCAACGTCCTGAGCAGTTACGTCAATTCCCGTGAGCTCGTTCTCCACCTTTGCCCCCGAAATCTTCACCGAGACGGGCGAATAGAGCCTTGTGGGTTCTGCGTAGACGTCTATACCCGTCATGGAGGAGTTGCTCTCCACCTTTGAGACAACATCGACGTCGAGTAAAGTCGCGTTCGAGTACACCAGATGGAAGCCAAACGACAATAGCGGTGTGCTCTCGTTGACGATTTTTTCTGAGACGGGATCCTGGTAGGAATAATACACCCACTCCGCGCCGTGCTCCACGCGGGTGTTTTTGATTGATGCGTTCGACCTCAGGATTGCCACTCCCCAGCGTCCTTGAAAGCTTGAGTCCTCGATGGTGACCCTTGAATCTATGGCCAAAAGTGGCAGGTCTGTGAAGGCAACGTCAAGGCCTTTAACGGTGAACGTGCTGTTAACGGCTATTACCTGACCCGCGTTGCTTATCTCCACTCCCTCTTCGTTTTCGAGGTAAACCAAGGGCCTGCCGTTAACGGTGTTGTCCTCGACCCTTATGTTCCTCACCAGCGGCACCTCTGGTATGAGAAGTCTGTCGATGAAGGTTGAACCGTAATCCCCAGTGATGGAAAGACCGTTGTTGACGAAGGTGTTCCCCCTGACTATAACCTCCTCAACCCTGATGTTCTTTCCCGTCCTGACGGGGAGTCCAAGGATAACTCCCCCACGGGAGTTGTTTTCAACCCTGTTGCTGGTAATTTTTACATTTTTACCGTTCCAGACGTGTATTCCCGCAAGCTCGTTTTCGAGAATCTCGTTGCTCGTTATCTCCAGTCCGGTGCCGTTGACCACTACCGTCGCTATCGGCGAGTATCCTACGTTTATCCCGGGGAGCCAGGGGTAAGGACGCTCAAAGACTGGCACTGCATAGAAGTAGTAACCGAAGACCGGGTCGTAATAGTATTCGCCGCTCCATCCGAGGAGCCTTTTTCTCATTACCGCGTCATGAACCCTATTGTCTGCTATTCTGCCGTTTTCGATGTTGAGGGCAACAATTCCTCCCCCAGAGGAAAACGCCTCATTTTCCCTGATATCAAGTCCCTCAACCCCACTGGCAAGCACCGGAATCCCAAAGTTCTCTGAGAACCTGTTGCCCTCAATTAGGACATCCTTCGAACCTCTAACCCCAATAGAGGCGTAATAGTTTCTCTCGAAGTTGCTCTCCACTATCCTGACTCCACTTGAATCCTGGACGTAGATGCCTGCTATGCCCTCAAGCTCTTTAGCATTTACCGCCCTTATCTCAACGTCCGACGAACCTGACACAATAACAGGCGTTGCCTTGTAACTTTGAAACTCCAGCCCCTCGATCCTAACGTTGCTTGAGTTAACCACAAACACCTGGCCTGCATTGTTTATGAGGACGTTTTTCGCATTCTTCACCATCAGCACAGGCCTTCCGTTCACGGTCGTTTCCTTTACCTCAAAATCCGTAAAGTAGCCGTCAGTGCCAATCGTGGAGATGTAATCGTTAACGAGAACGTTTTTCTCCAGCTCATCCCTGGAGCGGAGGTAGATGCCTATTCCGGCGTTATCGTGGATGTAGTTTTCCCTGATGGTGTTGTTCTCACCTTCGATGTCTATTAAAGCCCCGATATAGCCGAGGGGGGCGTGGTTTCTGGCCATGTCAGCTATATACCCGCAGGAGTCGCAGAAGGGGAGATACTCCAGAGTGAGTGGTCCGATACCGTTTCCAAAGAGCTCGTTGTTCTCTATCAATGAGTTGGAGACGTTGTGGAGGTAAAGCCCTATTCCATAGAGGGAGAAGCTGGGAATTGCATAGGCTCCTACTTCCTTTCCGTTTGGCAGGGTGTAGGACACTTCCTCATAGGTATCCCTGTTGTCCGCTATTAAGTTGCCCGAAATGGTCAGGTTTTCCGCCGTTGATATTGTTATCCCCCATGTGTTGTTGGTTATCTCGTTCCCTGAAATTGTTACGTTTGAGGTAATGCCGATCCAGTATTCAGAGAGGCAATTCACATCACAGTGGAGTATTCCATTGTCTTCGTCTTCAATATTAATAACCTTGGATAGGTTCTTTTCGCCGCGGATTATTACTCCAAACCTGTTGTTCCTCACCGAGTTGTTTATGAACCCGACCCTCTTTGATGCTACTATAGTCACTCCCTGCGTGTTGTTCACTATTTCGTTGTTTACGAGCGTTGGTCCTGTGGCTATCGGAAGCTTATCGAAATATCCCACTTCCCTAACTGCCGGAACAGAAGTTAATATATAGATGCCCAGGTATGACCTTCTCACCGTGTTATTGGCTATGAGAAACGGGACCGTAACATTGCCCCCTGCCGCCGTACCTGAGATATGTACACTTATGATGTTGTCCTCGAAGGTGTTCTCTACGAGACCTGAGAACGTCGGCAGGACATCCCCTAAATACCCGAAGACGTCCCCTTCCAATATCCCTGGGTCCGATACAACCGGCCCAGCTATTGCGATGCCAACTATCGTGTTTCTTATGGTGTTGTTATACAGGAGGAAGTTTGTCTTCTTCTCGGCGTCTATTTTAAACTGAACATAGTGGTTGGAATACACTATCTCCAAACTTGGATTCATTATGTCCTCAACGGTATAGCGGAGTTCACTTACCCCCGTGTCCACCCCTACGTCCCAGCCATCTATTACGAGATTCTTTATCTCCTCTGCTATTGCAAAAGTCTCGAAGCTTTCAACATAAACCGCCGAAAGTGCCAAGGGAGGTCTTTCTTCCATGGGGATTTTTAGGATTATCTTCCTCCCGTTTCCGTCTATTATTACGCCCTCTGAGTAGATGGCTATGCAGGATAAACCCGCGTTGTTTCCCTCGTTGTCAAAATTGACTGGTATTAGCTGGCTGATATCATTCACAACTATGTCGTTCGCGAGCTTATAGTAGCCACTCTGGGTTATCATGGTGCACTGGGTTATGTAGCACGGGTTATCTGGCGTGCACTGCCCTTCGCCCTTCACAGGGTAAAACGTTCCCATAATGCTAAATACAAGGAGTATTCCAATGACGAAAGCTCCCAACTTCTTCATACATTTCCCTCCGCTACTAAACTTAAGCAAAAAATACTGAAAGCAAACATCAGCTACACCCTTCCCTCTTTCTCAAGTGCCTTCCTGATCTGCATCATGAAGAAAGCCTCTTCGGCGCGGAGAACTTTAACCACTGTGTCTTTATCAATACCCGTGTTCCTGCTTATGTACTCCACAAGCTCCTTCTTGATCTCCCTGAGCATTCTCAACCCCTCTTCAGGGGGACGTTGAGGAGCACAAGTCCTATCAGGGCTATTACCGCGAGCCCGAGGAAGATTGGGTTTTTACCGCTTTCTTTGTAGGGAAGCTCGTACTTTATGGCGCCGTTTTCGAAGCGAACGTTTCTGGCGTCCTTCGGTAAGACAACGGTTATCGTCTCCACAAGCCTGCCCTGCCCCCCGAATAGCGGCTGAACGCCGGTGAGGACGATAGTATTCTCGTTTTGAGTTGACAGTGTCAGGTCGCCCTCTCCCAGGTTGAGTTCCCAGTAGGAGCCTTTATTCACAGCTGCTCCAAGCATCACATAACTTGCCTTTATCTGGTTGTTGGAGTCATCCCACTCAATTTTCATGTTCTTGTACTCTGTATCGCTCCTCTTGTTTTCGAACTCCCGCTTGAGCATGTAGGTTGTCGGGTAGGTCTGCTTCATCTGAAGGTATAAGTTTGGGGTGAACTTCCACACTTCATTGACCTTGGCATTTCCAACATCATCAACTGTAATTTTCATTGTACCATCAACCTTGAACTCCACTATCTTTATCTCCTGAGCAACTGCCAATGGAAGTAACAGCAACAAAAATAGGAGTAAAATCTTCTTCATTTTCATCACCCCAGCTTAAAGGTGCTTACAATGTACTCACCAAGCTGATTGTACTCGTTCCTTCCAACGGGAAAGTCATAAACAACTGCAAATCCCATTCCATTCGCTGTGAAGTATCTTGCAACTGCTGAGTAGTCCCCATAACCTGTGTCAATTGTGTAAAGAACAGTGTAAACCGTTTGACCAGCTATACTCGCCTGTGTCTCCTGCCTGTCCTTTATCGTTGCTCCAGCCTCGGCCAAGCTGTTCTCGAAGGCATAAACCATGTCCTGAACACTCGCCCCCTGGGAGTAGATCACCATGAATTCAAACTCCCCATCGGGGCTAAGCAAGTAAACGTAGCCGCCGTAGTCCTCTGGATTGTCCCAGTCAGCGGGATAGTCAAAGGAGAAGTACTGCCCGAGATATGTATTCCAGCGTTGGTTTCCGTTGTTTCCCCCGGTTTCTCCGCCTGTTTCTCCAGTTCCTCCACCACCGGTGCCTCCCGTCATGCCCCCTGTTGTACCTTCCTGGGTTCCGCCCGTGGGTTGCAGGGTTATACCCCACTTGCTCAGTATATCCGCTGGAAGCTGGGGCAGTTCCGGAGGAACTATCCCCTTCGAATGCTCCTCAGCGATGTTCACCACTATATACGGTCCGCTCATTGCCTTCTGCCATGTGTTGATGCCTGCTTGAATTGCCTCTTGGAACGAGACGCCGGAGTTTATTGCTGTAGCTTCAACTGGAATTATTGCCCCACTCGGAAGCTGAATGAGTGGGAATGCATGACCCGGCATCAGCACGATGTAGGCTTTAAGCCCCTGGGACATCGCCAGGGAAGAAAACCAGAGTGCTAAATCGATGCACGTCCCGCTTTTGTCCCTTATCACATCTCTGGGGAACATTATGTGCTCTGCGAATTTGCCAGTCCAGTAGCCTTCTCCCTCGGTCTTGTAGGAGAAGCCGTTTATAACAGCTAAAGCCCACATTCCGCTGAGGCTTTTTATTGCCTCATCATCGCTTAAGCTTGCCCCCGCTCCCCCAGCTAATTTGTTTCCCATATCCGCAAACTCCCTGACAACTGGATCGCTTGGCGTTACCCATGCAGCAAGAAGCGGAGCATTGCTGAAGGTGTCGTAGAAACTGCCGGTGCTCTCCTCGGGGCTCAGCGATGAAAACACAAAGTCGTTGACGCCAAGTATTGAGAGAGACTTTGTAATGCTCTCCTCCTTGGTTTCACCATTCACCTCGTATGTTATCCGTATCCTCAGGTTTGACGGCGTTGAGGCAGTTAGCTTGGTCACCTCGCTCGAGAGAATCGGAAAATAGAGATCAACGATGGTACCGTTTGGTACTAAAATGGGATAGCTTCTCTCAACCTCAGGAGCATAGTTGTCAATGGAGTAGCTTATCTTTATGTTTTTTATTGCACCATTTCCTGAGTTGTGAAGAACAACTTTTGCAACCCAAAAGCCAAGCTTTGGATTGCCGTAGACCTTGTAAGCCCCGGACATTATCTGCTCCTTCGAGTAAACCTTGTACTCCAGCTTTCCTTCTCCTCCGCCTCCAAATGCTCCGACATAACCCACTATAGATAACACAAGCAGTGCAGCAAGAACTCCCGAACCAATAATCTTGGTGTTCATACCATCACCGAGGTTAAATTACCTAAAACTGATACTTACAGGCTGGGTTTGAGAAAATTAGTCAAACCCAAAAAAGCTTTAAGGTTAGAGTTAAATCCTATCATGGTGATGTTGTGGACCTAAAAGTTCCTTTGGGCGAGAAAGATGTTCTAAAACTTAAAACTGGCGACATCGTTTATCTTTCTGGAATCATATACACAGCAAGGGATTTAGCCCACAGAAGGATCGTCGACCTTGCTAAACGAGGTGAACTGCCCTTTAGCTTAGAAGGAGCTACTATCTACCACTGCGGACCCATTGTCCGAAAAAATAAGGGAGAATTTGAGATAGTCTCAGCAGGCCCAACAACAAGCACGAGGATGAATCGCTATCTCAATGAGGTTTTATCTTTAGGAGTTAGGGGGATTATTGGAAAGGGAGGAATGATCCCCGAACCATTTAAGAAGCATAGCGCTGTTTACTTCGCCTTCACCGGCGGAGCAGGATCTTTAGCGGCTAAGAGCATTAAAAAAGTAAGAGATGTTTTCTGGCTCGATGAACTTGGCATTCCCGAGGCAGTTTGGGTGTTGGAGGTTGAAAGATTCCCGCTTTTGGTTGCCATTGATGCACATGGGAATTCGATTTACAAAAAGAGTTAAAAGATAGAGGAAGTTACTCACTACAGCCGATGATGGCAACAGGGTAGCTGCCGATTGATGACGAAGCCGTTCCAGTCTGAGGCTATTCACACGGTACCAAAAGCACAGGCAGCTTTGAATCCCTTATGACCCTTTCTGCCGTGCTTCCGAGGAGTAAATCCCTGATGATGCTTCGTC
Source organism: Thermococcus barophilus MP (assembly GCF_000151105.2). Taxonomy (NCBI): domain Archaea; kingdom Methanobacteriati; phylum Methanobacteriota; class Thermococci; order Thermococcales; family Thermococcaceae; genus Thermococcus; species Thermococcus barophilus. The sequence goes on from NC_014804.1 coordinate 1,369,711, forward strand.
CCTTCTTACCCATTACAATAAGCGTTGCACCTTTTGCTATTGAGAGACCTATTATCCCTTGAGAGGCAATGCCAGCCAGCACCTCCTTTTCAACTGGAAACTTCACGATCTTTGCATACCTCTCAAGGTTCTGCTTGGCCTTTGCTATATTTTCTTCAAGCTCCTCAGCTTTGCCGTAGTCAACGACGTGAAGAAGGACTCCTTCCTTAGCGAGCTCCTCAAACCTCTTAACAGCTTCCATTATCCGTATTGAACACGGCGAAAAGTCTAAAGCTACCAGCGGTTTGTCAAAAATTTTCTCGCAGTCATGCAGGCATTTTATCTTCTCTTCCTCTTCATCCCATTCATACCTAATCAATAAAACGGGTTTCTTGGTTGCTCTTACAAGGTTTGAAGCTGTGCTTCCCAAAAACATCTGACGCAGAATATTTTCTCCTTTTGAGGGGCTTATAATTAGGTCAACGTTCCTTTCTCTGGCAATTTCAGCTATTTCCAACGAAGGAATTCCAAGCTTCACAATTGATTCAACCTCTATTCCCCGCTCTCTAAGCTCGTCCGCCAAGTTGTTTATCTGTTCCTCATCAATCTTCATAAGCTCAAGGGCTTCAATATCTGTTGCAGTGATATCAACTATGTGTACAAGATAGAGCTTTTTAGCCCCAAGCTCAAAGAACTTCGGGACACAGTTCCTTAAAGCATGTAAGGACACTTCAGAAAAATCCGTTGGGAAAAGTATCTTCTCAAACATCAGCTTCACCAATAATATTTTATGCAGTTGAAGTATTTAGGTGTTGCCAAAGGAAATATAAACACCATAGTTTTCATCATGTCTCGATGTGTGTTTTTGTTAAGTGTGAATATGTTTGTGGGTAAGTCCTTGAAATGCAAACACTTTGGCAAAATTACTTTTTTGTTGGAGCTTTGATTTCCGCTTTTTAAGAAGTGTTTGCAACAAAAGAAGCGTTTAAAGCAAACATTCACCCAAAATAAAAGCAAATCAAGAAATGATGACAACCCAAAAATATCCAGAAAAACAGGCCATCCCAGATGAGAACTAAGGTTATAAACATGCACACATACTATACTTTGCAATGGAGCGGAGGATTGTCTTAGAGACCGTTGATCTCGTCAAGAATTATTACATCGGCAGAAAGATAGTGGTTCCAGCTCTCAGAGGGGTTAGTCTGAAGATTTATGAAGGGGAGTTTGTTGCAATAATAGGGCCAAGTGGAAGTGGAAAAACTACACTTCTCAACATGCTCGGTTTATTAGACAGACCCACAAGCGGAAAAGTGTATATTGATGGAATCGATGTCAGCAATCTCAATGATAATCAGCTTTCTGAAATCAGATTGAGGAAAATTGGCTTTGTTTTTCAATATTACAACCTGGTTCCAATACTAACAGCGCTGGAAAATGTTGAGCTGCCGATGCTCTTAGCAGGTGTTCCAAGGAAGAAGAGAATAAAAAGAGCAAAGGAACTCCTCAAATCCGTTGGGCTGGAAAAGTTCATGCATCATAAACCAAATGAAATGAGCGGAGGGCAGCAGCAGAGAGTTGCCATAGCAAGGGCTTTAGCCAACGATCCAAGCATAGTCTTAGCAGATGAACCGACCGGAAATCTTGACACCCAGACATCGAAAGAGATAATAGCTTTAATGAAGAGGATAAATCTCGAGAGAGGAACTACCTTTGTGATAGTGACTCACGATGTCGAGGTTGCAAAAGAGGCTGAGAGAATTCTTCAAATAAGAGATGGGAAGATTAGTGAGGTGAAAAAGTTATGAAAAAGCTTGCCATAGTGTTAATCCTCATGCTTATAACCCCAAGCACAATAAAAGCCCAGCCTCAAAAAGAGGAATATCTGCTGACATTTTCCGGTTATTTAGGAATTGGAGATGTGCTAACTTTTGGAAACTACACCTTAACGGTTGAGGATATACTCACAAGCCCAAGAACTGGAATAGCCAATACTGTGCTCTTCAAACTCAGGGACAACATAGTGTTCAACGAGAGCGAGTTTTCCCTCCAAGAAGGTCAGGAATACCAGTACAAAGACGTGAAGATCAAGCTTGTTGTCATAACCCTTGAAGACAACCCCCGGGCACTGATCAGAATTTATTCAAAAGCTGTTGATGTTTTCTATGGAGATGCCCATGAGAGGTCAATCTTTAGATACGGACCCATAAAATTCATGGTTCTTGAGATAAAAAACGGCACATTTTTGGCGAGATATGAGAAGAAAGGAGAAGTTGACTATCGTTATTTTGGAACAGGTTATTATCACTGGAATGAGCTTTCCATCTACGTGGAGAACATCACAAACAAGACAGTAAGGCTGAAGATTAAAGCACCAAAATATGCCCAGTATGCGATTATAAGGGGAGCGGAGATAGCTATTGAGAAAGTTGACTTCGGAGAGGTTGAAATAGGCTCGCCCTTCAAGCTGACTATAACACTGAGAAACGTAGGAAACAAAAACGCCAGATTCATAAGCGTCTATTTATATTCCAAAGAGCAGATCCAAGAAGAGCAAACCCAAACCCTTCTTCCAACAATTACGATTCCACAATTTGAATCTTCTTTGCCATTCGCTGCATATAGGGAGAGTCCAATTAAGTACCTCGAGGTCTTGGCTCCCGGAGAAGAGAAGACAGTTGCATTCACACTGATATCTTCAAAAAACCTCAAAGAGAATGTTTATCCGCTCTACATTAGGATCGAATATCAGGACGAAGATGGTGCAAAGAAAAGCAAGGAAGTTCAGGTTGGAATTCCCGTTGAAGACAGGATAAGACCAAAGGTAATTATCGAGGAGTTTAAGATAATCCCGCCCATCGTTCAGCCCGATTCAAACTTCACGGTCAGAATAAAGCTCAGGAATATTGGAAATTCAGTTGCCAAACATGTTAGGGTCAGGGTCACGGGAGAAAAACCTGAGGAAGAAAAACAAACCGCATATCCGTACTTCCCCTCAGGAGGAGAAGCAGCGCAGCAGGAAGTTGACATATTTCCAATACGCAAACAAAGTCTCCTTTACTTCTCTGAAGTCAATACAACAGCTGAAGGGAAGCTGTACTTTAAGATAAAACAAGTCCAGAGGGGAATTTATCCTCTCTATGTCACAATTACCTATGAAGATGAAAACGGTGTTGTCTACAAGGAGGAAACTATGTTTGGGGTTGAGGTAAGTGCTTATCCCCTCCTTGACCTATATATAGGGAACATCTGGGAGAGCGGGGGGAAGTATAACTTCGAGGTGTATGTTGTTAACGAAGGCAAGGACGTGGCAAGAGGGGTAACCCTCGATGTTACTTCAAAGCAGCTTGAGCTGTTTCCAATCGGGCAGAGATACGTGGGAAGCATTGCTGGATTGGATTATGACAGTGTGAACTTCCAGATTCTAAACAAGACAATTCCAAAGGGAGAATACGTTATCCATGCCAAAGTGTACTATAAAGATGAAAAAGGTCAGGAAAAAACTTTTGAGAAAGATTTAGTCATCAGAATTCCCGAAACCCTAAGCTATTCAGAGAGGAAGCCTTATGAGTACTACATTGGCGGAGGAATTATTCTGCTGTTTATAATAATTCTCCTGTGGAGGAGGAAAAGTGTGGAGTGAGCTAATTAAAATTGCCATTAGGAATTTGACAAGGAGGAAGCTCAGGACACTTTTCACAATGCTGGGGATTATAATAGCCGTTGGCTCAGTTACCGCTTTAGTTTCCATAACCCAAGGTTCCCGGATGGCAATAGAGCAGGAGCTTGAAAGCACAAGCAATGTTCTCATGATAATGCCCGGAGTTAGCGTTTCCATAATCAGGGCAGCAACGAGCACGATGAGTGAAGACATAGTAAGGAAGATAGAGAAAATTGACCATGTTGAAGCTGTGAATCCAGCTCTGATAAAGTTCACAACAATCAAATATGACGACTGGATACTTGAGCTGACAATAATGGGGGTTGATCCAAAAAAGGCCCAAAAGTTCTTCGCATTAAGGGGGCTTCACTTGGAAAGAGGGGTATTCTTGAGGAAGAACGACAGATATAAGGCTATTCTTGGTTATTTATTAGCTCACGGGAAATTTGCAACTTTTGACGGAAAACCCCTAAACTGGGATATCACACCGGGGCAGAGGATAATAATCTACGATGACCAGGGAAATCCCTACGAATTCAAGGTTGTTGGCAATTTGGAGGAAAGCGGACAGTCCTTCTTGGCGGGTTTCTTGGATATGATGGTAGTAGTTCCGTTAGATACGCTTCAAGAGATGTTCCACGAGGAGGGGAAGATAAGCATAGTGGATGTATGGGTTGATGATGTTGCATTCATTGACGAGGTTAAGAAGGAAATCGAGAAAGAGATTCCGGGGGTTACTGTTATCACAGCAAGACAGAGCGTTCAGATGGTGCTTATTATTCAAAAAATGATGCACAACCTTTTAATTGGAATTGGCAGCATTGCTCTCTTTGTGGGAGCCCTTGGAGTTATGAACACTCTTTTAACTTCAGTAATGGAGAGGACAAGGGAAATTGGAACCTACAGGGCGATTGGGGCAAAGAAGAGCTTTATTTTAAAGATGATCTTCATCGAGGGCATAATACTGACAAGCATCGGGGGAATTTTGGGCTTTTTCTTTGGAATTGGGGCTGCAAAGATGGTGGTGTTCATATTCAGACAGAGGGGTCAGCTGTTACCTGATCCTGTGGTGGATATGAACGTTGTTGCGATAGCATTTGTAATAACCCTCCTAATCGGAATAATCTCAAGTTTATATCCGGCAAAGAAGGCATCTGACTTAAGCCCGGTTGAGGCTCTGAGGTATGTTGAATAAGCTCCGGTATTATTTTATTCTCTCAAAATCTCGCAAATCGAGTGCCAGAATATTTCTATCCAATTTATCTTTTTTATCCAGTCTTTTGGCAACTATGCCGAAGTAGTTTTCATAATCTTTCAGACCTACAAGTTCAGCTTTCCTTCTTAAATCATTTAAAATACGCTCTGTCTCTCTCAACGTTAAGTCTTTCCACTTAACCTCAACAAACAATGCTTTCCTCTCTTGTTCATTCAAAGCTACCAAATCAATTTCTTCTCCTCTATGCCACCATCTTCCGATCTTTGTAAAGCTGAACGGTAGTAGATTCTTTTTGCTGAGCTCAATTAAAAGCTCCTGAGCCAATCTCTCAAAGGCTTTCCCCAAAAACTGATTGAAGTTTGCTTTGAAGTCTTCCAACGCTGCATTAACAAAACCACTCTCAATTTCTTCATAGTACGGATTAACAAACCGTGACCAGAACAAGAAGTAATTGTCAGCTATTTCATAGACTCCTCTCTTTCCGAAGATAGGAACTATTCGCTTAACAATTCCCAACTCACTCAAAACCCTCAGGTAGGGCACCACTTGATTTTCCTTGAGATAACAAAAGTTCGCTATCTGTGTGACCTTCGTGTTTCCCTTTGCTATCGCTTCTAAGATAGCAAGATAAATAGATAACTCCCTAAGCTCTTCACTGAGCAGAGCTCTTGCCTCTCTAAATAAAAATGAAGACGGGTTAAAGAAGTTATCAATGATTTCCTCTTCAATATTTTCGCCGCTAAAGAATTCCAGATACTTGGGAGTCCCATTAGTTACCGCATAAATTTTGAAAAGATCCTCAGTTTTTAAACCTTCAAACCACTCAAAAAGATGTTTAAATTTTAAAGGTGCCACCTTAATATTCGCATCTGTACGACCGTAAATAGGACTCGAGTACCTAAAGAACTCCTTTTCCATAAGAGACACATAGGAGCCAGAAACTACAATAAGTGCATTTAAATCTCTGTTTTCTTCAATAGCTCGTGATAGTTCACTTAAGATTCCTTCTTCTCTGCGGATTAAATAGGAAAGCTCATCGAGTATCAGAAGAAGTCTCCCTCTTTTGAGAGTCTTCAGCAACCTCAACAAAGATGGGAAATCTCTAATTTTGATACTAACACCCAAAAGTTCTGAAATTTTTTTAGAGAGCAGATCAAAGTTATATTCTCTCGGTTTATCCTCAAATATTACAAAAATTCTTTCCTTGTCTTTTGAAAACTCCTCCAAAAGCCTTGTTTTCCCCACCCTTCTTCTACCATAAACTAAAACAAACACCAAGCCTTCTTTTTTCCAGAGATTTTCAAGTAACTCCAACTCTTCTTTCCTGTTTACAAATTTTCTAATCATAATTATATAATCAAGATTATAGTTTTTAAAAATTTCGTTACAATGAAAAGGGTTATATTATCATCGAAGCAATTCAATTTGGGTGGTATCATGAAGAGGGTTCACCTTTTTGACTGGCATAAAGAGCATGCAAAGAAGGTTGAGGAGTTTGCTGGCTGGGAGATGCCAATCTGGTATTCAAGCATAAAAGAAGAGCATTTGGCTGTTAGAAATGGCGTTGGGATTTTTGATGTCTCCCACATGGGAGAAATATTCTTCCGCGGTAAAGATGCCCTAAAGTTTTTGCAATATGTTACAACAAACGATATCTCAAGACCCCCAGCTATAAGCGGAACTTATACACTCGTTTTGAACGAGAGAGGAGCTGTTAAGGACGAAACTTTGGTCTTCAATATGGGCAACGACACATACATGATGGTCTGTGACAGCGATGCCTTTGAAAAGCTCTATGCGTGGTTTATGAGCATTAAGAGGGCAATTGAGCAATACACCGAGCTGGATTTGGAGATAGAGAACAAAACCTACGACATGGCAATGTTCTCAATTCAAGGGCCCAAAGCAAAGGACATAGCTATGGAGCTCTTTGGAATTGACATAAACCAGCTCTGGTGGTTCCAAGCTAAGGAGGTTGAGCTTGATGGAATAAAGATGCTCCTCTCAAGGAGCGGCTACACAGGTGAAAACGGATTCGAGGTTTACTTCGAGGATGCAAATCCATATCATCCCGATCCAGAAAAGAGAGGAAAGCCAGAGAAGGCTCTCTATGTTTGGGAGAAGATTCTTGAAGTTGGGGCTAAATACGGAATAAAGCCAGCTGGACTCGGAGCAAGAGACACACTCAGGCTTGAGGCAGGATACACACTCTATGGAAACGAGACGAAGGAGTTGCAACTTTTGAGCACTGACATTGATGAAGTTACCCCACTTCAGGCAAACTTGGAGTTTGCGATCTTCTGGGATAAGGAGTTCATAGGGAAAGATGCTTTACTCAAGCAGAAAGAGAGAGGGCTGCCGAGCAAGATGGTGCACTTCAAGATGGTTGATAAGGGCATTCCAAGAGCCGGCTATAAGGTTTACAAGGATGGAAAGGAGATTGGAGAAGTTACAAGCGGTACAATGTCACCGCTCTTGGGCATAGGAATTGGAATTGCATTCGTCAAACCAGAATATGCCGTTCCTGGAGTTGAGATTGAGATAGAGATAAGAGGACAGAAGAAGAAAGCGGTAACTGTTTCACCTCCGTTCTATGATCCTAAGAAGTACGGAGCGTTTAGAGAGGAGTGAGGACAGAGGTTTCTTTTTCCTTCTTTTTCTGCTACTAAACAGTTGTTAACTAAGTCAAAAACTTCCTTTTAACCTCATAAAACAACTCGTCCTCACCGAGTTCTTCTTTTAGCTTTTCAAAGTTTTCTTTAAGTCTTGGGAGACGTGATTTTGCCCTGATGAGCATTGAATTTCCTAACTCAACAGCAAACTTAAGATACACATCATCAACCAGAACTCTACCATCTTTCCCTAAAGGTGCCGTCAGATACTCGGTTCCGTTTATCTCTACAAGAATTCTATCTTTCACAGCTTTGAACGTTGTATACTTGAAGCCAGATGCCAAGCCGAGCTCATGGAGCTTTTTACCTATCTTAATGCTCTCCGCAACTATGTGGAATATCGGTGGTTGGGATTTTAAGAAGATGAAGCCTCTCTGTGCATTTTTCAAGCTTTCTTTTGCCTCCTCAAATGTTATTGGTCTGTGCTCTTTTATGAGCCATCTGCTTAGTGGTTTGGCTCCCAAGTCTGGCTCCTCGATAATTCCTATCCTTCCTGAGCATGAGCTTGTCGTGTAAACTCCCCTAATTGAGTTTATGAGCATTAAGAGGTCTATTATATCCTCATCAACCTTTTTCTCTCTCATTGCTGTGAAGAGTGAAACTAAAGCTTCCCTCTTGGCTTTCATTGTAATTTCACCTCTCACAGCTTGACTGATTTAAAACTCCATAAATTCTGGACTAAAGTGGATTAAATGCCCTGAGGTTTGTTCTTTGATGTATTTTGGCGAAAACTTTATAAAGATATCCCAAAAAGCTAAGTTGGAAGTGGCCGGGGTGGTGTAGCCTGGTTAGCACAGGGGACTGTGGATCCCCTAGCCCGGGTTCAAATCCCGGCCCCGGCCCCAGAAGATGACGAGGGGAAGGAGAACCCTCCCCTCTTCTCTCCGACTTCTCCCCAACCCTTCTCCACTACTGGGGAAACTACGTTTCCCACACCCTTCCTTGCTCTCCTCGATTATCGGGGGAGCTCCGCTCCCCTCACCCCCACTATGCATTTTCCCTATGCTAGCTCACAGGAGGTGCAAGAAAAGAAGATAGCGAAATAAAAGAGATCCAAGATATCCAAAAGAACACTTTAGGTCTTTCTCAAATTTAACAGCTCAAGAAAATCGAGCCCCATATTATTGGAGAACTTGCAATTCGAGAACCTGAACGCAAATATATTCAGGTTTCAAAGAAACCATTGTGATACCAAAATCATTGATTCTAGGATTTAGGACGAGATGCTAATAATGAAAATTGCAAAAAGCAGGATATAAGCCTCTTCTGAATTCTTTTCATTTATAAAAAATCAAAGCAAGCTTTCGATCAACTTATAATCCTCTTCTGGCAGTTCTCTCATAGCTTTGCCCATCAAGTGACCGCTCCACTTCTTCTTGTTTGTGATGAACTTTAACTTTGGAATTAGTGGTTTGAACTCAACTTCACCAAGCTTTACGGGCTTAATTTTGACTCTCAATGGATAAGTTTCATTTAGATGTGGTGGAGACTTGAAGATTTTAGTTGAGTCCTGATAAGGCTCACTCACAACTTCAAAGATTCCTACGATTTTTGGTTCCAAAATTTGCTTATCCTTTCTTTCTTGCTTCACATAAATAACAAGCTTATCGCCGGGCTTTACTTTGGCAATAGTGTTCTTATGCCTCTTTGGAACGCCCCAAACGTTCTTCTTCTTGATAACTTCCCAGTTATCACGGTTCGTAATGCAAAGCCAGCATGCCATGATAACCACCCTTAGAAATTTCACAGTCGAGAGATATTAAGCTTTGGTTTCTCTAAGCTTTTTCCAAACTTCATTCCACTCAAGAGCAAGCCAAAAGGTCTTCAACTTCTTCTCAGCTTCCTTATATTCAGGATAATACTCCCCAATCAATCCCCAAAACTGAGAACCATGCCTCGGGATTCTCATATGGGCTAACTCATGAATGACAATATAATCCCTCAAACTCTCGGGCAAAGCCATTAACATTAAATTAAAACTCAAATTTCCCTTTTTCGAACAACTAGCCCACTTAGTTCTTTGGAATCTAATGTAAATTTTTCTATATTTAACTCCCAAAATCGAAGCAAAAAGCCTAACTTTAAAATCAAGCTCCTCCCTGAGCTGATTCTTAAGCCACCTCTTCAAAACTCTAAGATCATTATCGGGAAGAAAAACAACTTTAAACTTTAGATTAACTGAAAACTTTTCCCCATTAATTATTTCATAAAACTCTCCATTAAGCAACAATTTATCTGAAAATTGCGAAAACTGTTTTTTAAACTCTTCAATCTCCGCTAATTTTTTCTCTATCCACCCCCTCTTCCTCTTAATCAGTTCCTCGGGATTTTGATTTGGAGGGACAATTACTTTTATTTTACCATCTGGCCTTATTTCAATCCTTGAGTGCTTAATATTTCTCACGATTACCTCATAATTCAACCCCACCGCTTCAGCACCTCAAGGATGTCATCCCTCGTCTTGAATAAATCGCCATATCTTCTATTGTACTTACGAACTATGAACAGCATGACTTTTCTTGAGAGTTCACTGACAACATCTGCCTTTTCTTTCCATCTTGGGAACCTCAAACTTTCAGTCTCATTCAAAAGTTCTTTTACATCGCTTATAAGCTGTGCAGTGTTTGTTTTAACATGCTTTTTCAGAACCATAACTAAGGCATATTCAAGTTCCGTAAGTCCTAATTCTTCCCTCTCTTTAGTCCTTTGCTGAATCTTCTGAGCAACTGTAAATAATTCCTCGTAAAGCTTTTCAATTTCCTCCTTTTTGCTACGCCATCTCTCGACTATCCTCTCAACCTGCTCAACTAAATCAGAAGTCAAAGGCCCTCTGTGAGTGTTTATGTAGTGCCTAACAGCAAAAAGCAAGTCATAAAACGCCTGTTCTTTGCTTGTGCTTCTCATAATCTTTTTCAAGAATTCCTCATCAAGCTCGATTATTGGAAAATCAGTTCTTAGTTTTTCAATGTCAATAGTTTCATGGATAAATTTGAGTGCTTCTTTAAAGAATGCATCCATTTTCTGCTCAATCTCCGGATCAAGACCATTAACTTTGCTGTTGTATGCATAATAAACTTCAGTAAGCCAAGAAAAGACATTTTTAAACTCGGTTTTGTCTTCTCTCAGCAGCTTGTAATAATATCTAATCTCACGATAAAGCCTTTGAAACTCCGAACCTTTTTGTTTTTGGAAAAGAATCAGAACAGCTTTCATTATGGTGTCTCTGTCTCTTTTCAGTTCAATTCCATCAAAGAGAGCCAAAGCCTCGCTTATCTTTTTCCTGAGTTCCTCCTTGATTTCATCGAGCTTGTAAGCAACTCCCTTGATGTCAACCTCGTCATAAATCGCCAAAGCTCTCTTAAGTTCTTTGAAAATTCCAACATAGTCAACTATTAGACCAAAAGCCTTGATGTTCTCTCCATTCTTAAAGAACGGTCTATTAGTTCTCGCTATTGCCTGTAATAAGCGGTGCTCTTTCAAAGGCTTGTCTAAATACATTGTCTGAAGGATTGGAGCGTCAAAGCCTGTTAAGAGCATGTCCGTGACAATCAATATCTTTGGGAACTCCTTCTTCTTAAAGCTGGTGACAATTTCCTCTCTGATTTCTTCTTGATCTTTTGTTCTATACTTTCTCGTGAGCTCGTTAAAGTACTCTTGAATTATTTGAGGATCATTCTGATTGAAAGTCATTACAATTTCGCTGTATTCAGAGGGCAAGAACTTATCAAGAGCCTTCTTGTAGAGAACGCAGGCTTCTCTATCAACGGCAACAACTATGGCTTTGAATGGCTCAACGCTCTCCTTGTAATGTTTGGCTATATCCTCAGCAATCTTTTCAATTCTTTTTGGATTCTTGAGAAAGATTTTGATAGCATTGAGCTTTTTCTTCAGCTTCTCCTCTACTTTTTCACGATATTCCTCTGGAATTTCTTCAAGTTTTGAAGCTAAAAATGCCTCAAGGTCTTCTTTTCTCAATCTGACTTCGTCCTCAAGTCTTGCCTGATAAGCTATCTTTACAGTGAAGCCGTCCCTTATGGAGTCAATGATGAAGTATCTGTCAAGGTATGGCTCATCCTTGTAGCCGAAGGTTGCATAAGTGTCCCTGTACTTTTTGGAAATTGGCGTGCCAGTGAAGGCAAAGAATGAAGCGTTCTTCAATATTGAGCGCATTGTGGCAGCTAATTCGCCGTATTGGGTTCTGTGCCCCTCATCAATGAAGGCTATCACATCCTTACGGTTCATTATCGTCTTTCTGCGCCTGCTTTCTTTCTTAAGCTGCTCTCTGAGTTCTTTAAGTTCGTCCTCTCTGAATTTGTGAATGAGAGTTACAAATATTCCTCGCTTTCCATCTGAGTGCATCAGAATCTCTTTAAGCTTTGGAATTGAACCTACAACCTCAAAGCTCAAGCCTATGGATTTAAGCTCATCAGAAAGCTGTTTTTCCAGCTCACGCCTGTCAACGATGAAAAAGATTGTGGGATTACCTAAAAGGCGCTTAATCTTGTAAGCAGAGAATATCATTGTTAGAGTCTTCCCACTTCCCTGCCAGTGCCAGATTAAGCCTTTGTTTCTCTCAGTTTCACCTTTGGCATATTTAACTGCCCTCTCAACTATTTTATTTGTCGCCCTGAACTGCATGTATCTTGGAAGGACTTTTGTTATAACTCCCTTATCTTCTCGGTAGAAGATGAAGTACTTTAGAATGTCAAGCAGATTTGCTGGAATCAGAATTTCCATGATGTTGTCCAGATCGTCAAAGCTCTCTCCCTTCCATTCATAGACTGAAACATCCTCAAGCCATGGAACGTTTGGGAAATAAACGACTCTATCTCCAATGGCAATGCTGAACTGAACGTATTTGAAAAGTTCAGGCATCTCTTTTTCATAGCGTTTAATCTGCCTGTATGCCTCTTTCCAATCCTTCTTTAGGCGCTTGCATTCAATCAACACAATAGGGATTCCGTTGATATAGAGAATCATGTCTGGAATTTTTGTTTTAAAGGGATAACCAACTTGGTTTGCAACTAAAAACTCATTATTTTCTGGGTTTTTATAATCTATGAGCATCAGTCGTTTTGGTTCACCAGTTTCTTCATCCTTAACGGGGACGCCATCCTTCAAGTATTCCAATATTCTGCGAGAGCCTTCAACACCAAAGGGAACAGTCTTGAGAAAAGTTATGGCTTCTTCCGCTTCTTTCTCACTAACTTCGTTTATTTTCATAATCGCTCGCTTTAATCGGGAAGTCAAGAGAGGCTCTTTTTCATCTTCAAGTATTTCAGTACCCCTCTTATATTGCCAGCCTAATGAAGTGAGCCTTTCGATTGTGGGTTTTTCACATTGCTCCCACTCAGTCATAGTTCACACCAGGAAGAAGTCATGACGGTGAATCAATAACCTCCAGAAAATCAACTTTCTTAAAGTCTTCATCAAAAGTGGCTATTTTCTGAATTCCATAATATTTACAAGTGGCGACTATTATCGCATCGTTGGTTAAAAGAGCGTATTTCTCCCCAATTTCTGCAGATAACTTTAGTATTTCCCAGTTGACTTCAACTACCCTCAAGAGTTCATTCTTTATCAGCTGCTCAATTGATTCTTTGACCTTTCCATAAACCCAAGCATATCTATCCAAATGCTTTTTGAGATCATAAACACCCTTCAATCCATCTCGAAGGGCTAAGGTAAACATAACTTTATAGGCTGTTTCAGAGAAAACAACTGGATTTATAACTAAGGTAAAGCCCCTTTCAATCAACGACTTCACTAATGCCTTTGCCTTTTCGTCACCAAGGTTCAATCCTACCAGGACAGAAGAATCCACAAAGACTTCAGAGTGACTCATAGTAAGCCTCCTTAAGCTTCTTATAGTCTATGTTCTCGACTTTCTCGATAACCATGGAATCCAAGATTTTCTCAAGCTCCTCCTCATCTATTATCTTGATGATGACCTTTGAGTGCTCTTTGAGCTTTAGCTTTTTTAGGGGTTTCAAAACTCCATCCTCATAAATCGCCTCGATAACCTGCATAACTCTCACCATAAGGAATTCTATCGTGAGAAGATTTAAGGTTTTGGTGTTAGTTGTGTGGTATTTGTTTTTATACCCAGTTAATACGTTAACAAAGGGAGCGAAATAGGGAAGAGATGTTAATGGATTAACACTCAATAATGTTATTTCTCCGTTTTATGTAATCTCTTGAGAATCACCTTGATTTTCTTTGCAATTAGTACCTGAATGCTTGTGTTAAATAAGGTAGCACTGATAAGGTCTAAAGTTATGTATCCAGCAAGTGCAATGTTAAGGGCTATCGAAAAAACATAGGTTTTATAATAAACATTATATGCGTGAATAAAGTTCTCATTAACAATTTGAAGCTGTTGATCAAGATAGTTTATTTGCAGTTGTGTAATGTTTATCTGTTGCTTAATTTCCTCAATATCTGCTTTTGTGATGTTTTCGGTTCTTAGCCTCTCATATTCCGCTGAGAGATTCGCTAATTTTTCGTTTAAAACCTCTATTTGCTTATTTAGTGCTTTAATTTGGGCTTCTTTTTGTTGGATTTGCTGGATATAAGGCTGGCATGCTCCTTCTTCCAATATGCTTGTTGTTTTAAGGATAAGTCCAAGAAAAATGATTATTATGGGAAGAAGAAAGAGTAACTTAATAAGCTCGTTAAAATCAAAATCTGACATCCACTTTCACCTTCTTTAAACCTTCACCCTCCTCCTTCCCGTCAGCAAATCCTTCATCAAGCCCCTCTTAATCCTTTCAAGTTTTTCCTTGCGCTTCCTTAGAAGTTCGAGCTTTTTATCAACTGTCATGAGGATTTCGGCGATTTGTTTTTGTTCTTCAAGGGGTGGGAGGGGGATTTTGAACTTTTTCAAATTGGATGCATTAATATTCGCTTGACTTACTGCTCTTGTAGCCAGCTGGCGTAATTTGTCGTTTGCAAAAATTAGGTAGAACGTTAAGAATCTTGGATCAATTTGTTTTTTATCTGGTCGTATCCTGATAAGATAGGATGCAAACACATAATCTCCATCAAGCATAAAGACTCCAGTCCTTCCGACGAGTTCGTAACTGTTAGTTCGATTAATTAGAATATCTCCTTTCTCTAGCCGATATTTTTTGAAGGTATCTTCATCGAGATCCACATATTTTATGTTAACTGGCTTTACCTCACCATTGATTATGCTGTCCATCTTTATAATTGGATATTTGCCTTTATCGTGCATCTTAATCGATAATCCATATTGGAAGAGTCCTGTGACTTCTCCAATCCTCACAACCCTCCACTCCTCAGGAATCTCCCCAATCTCCGTTTTCTTAAACCTCTTGTGCTTGATTCCTTTGGTCAAAAGCCTCTGCATCAAGCCCTTCTTTAAGCGCTCCGTTTTCTCGATTGCCAAGTCTGTTTTTTCAATCGCTTCATCAACCGTTCTCAAAATCTCGGCGATTTGTTTTTGTTCTTCAAGGGGTGGGAGGGGAAGAAGCAAAGCATTAAGAACATTTTTATCCACGTGGGGTATTCCAGTGCCTTTTGTTTGACCTTTTAAGAAAGGCTCCCTATGTTTTAAAAGATAAAACAGGAACAGCGAATCATAAACATGTTTTTTCAAGAATATTTTTACCATAGTTGACGACAACACACCCTTCTTTGCTAAAAAGAACTCGCCAGCATTAGAGCCATCCCATAAAAGAAGGATATCTCCATCTTCGACTATAATTTCATTCCCAGTTATCTTTACAAATTGAGTTGGATTGTTGTTCCGTAAATATTCTGTCGAGAGATATGGCAACCATCCATCTTTAGGCTCTTTTGCAACCATTTTTGGTTTTTTGCCTTTTGTATACCCGATTATCTTTCCTAACTTTACAACCTGCCAATCCTCCGGAATCTCGCCGATTGGAGTTTTTTTGAATTTAGCGTGCATTTATTTCACCTCACCTGTAACCTTCTTAGTAAAATATAGCAAAATCTCCCCAACAGCGTTAAGCATATAGTCCTTGAAGGTAGCAGGATTTTCTTCGGTGGGAGGGATCTCATATTTGATTTTTGTCATCATCATCCAAATGTCATCAACAAGGAATGGATTTAGTATGAATACCTCCCGAATGTCACTAACATCTATCTCATTGATTTTTTTCTTTATTCGCTCTACTTTCAGTGTAAAAAACTCCTCATATACCTTCATTAATTCTTGCTTTTCGCTTTCATCCAATATATTCTCGATGCCCCATATGATGGTATACTCTTGGGGTAGATACGGAACAATGATATTACTAATATTTTTTCCTGATTCTCTGCGCATCCTAATCCATTGGGGAAGTGCTCCAAATAGTTCTGCGAAGGTCTTCTGCCTTATTTTATTGTACAAGTGGGGTTTTTTATTTTTAAGAAACTCCAAAAATGCCTTGGGAGATATTTCATCGACAAATTGCTTAAGATAATCTCCTATTGCGTCTGAAATTTTCTCAAGAACTTCCTCTCGGTAATATCTAAAATAAAATTGAAATAAACCAGATAATATTCCGATTATGGACAGGATTCCAAATAATATACTGAGATTATTAGGATCCCAATGAACTAGTCCCACCAAAGTAGCTATCCAAAAATAGCCTACCCAAACTATAAGCACCAGAAACATGTAGTTTAGAGTTGTGAAAAACAATGTTCTGGGTATGATTAGAATAGCAATTTTTGGACCATTCCACCTAAGAGAGAATAAAGATTTAAGGATGCTGTGACTATAAATTTTACTTTGGCTTTCTGAGTTTTTGAAGAATGCTAAAAGCCAATTTGGCCTAATAAAAACAACTGTAAGAATGAACCCAACAAGTAGAAATGCTCCTTTCTGGAATAAATCCTTATATCTCAAACTGGAAAATTCCAGCAATACCCAAAAAATGACTAAATTTGCTGTTAAAAACGAAATGGATGATAGAATTTTAACAAAATTTGTGAACAATGTTTCTTTAAGTTGTGCCATGTAGTTGTCACCTCAATACCCCAACTCCCTCAAATACTCCTCAATCTTCTCATCAATCTCAGCAAGTTCTTCGTTAATCTTCTTCAGCTCCTCCCATTCAGCTTTAACGTCAATCTCCTCCTCTTCCTCCATCGGGAAGACGTAGAGGGTAACATTCAGGTTAAAGTCGTTCTCCTTTATCTCGTCCAAGCTCACAACCCTTGCAAAACCTTCAACATCCTCAAACTCCTCATAGGCTTTCACAATCTTCTCGATGTTCTTCTCCCCCAAGCGGTTCAGCTTCCTAACTTCTGGATGCTTCTCATACTCAAGAGAAGCATTGATAAAGAGAACTTTCCCCTTCCTCTCCTTCGGCTTGGCTTTGTTGAAAATCATTATCGCTCCCGGCGCTCCAGTATTGTAGAACAGCTTTTCCGGCAACAAAATGACGCACTCAAGCAAATCCTCCTTAACGATCCTTGACCTTATTTTCTTCTCCGCTCCTCCCCTAAACAAGGCACCGTTATCAATGACTATTCCAATCCTGCCATTATCCCTGGCACTTGCAAGCATGTGCTGAATCCAAGCCCAATCCGCTGAATTGTTGGGTGGATAACCGTACTTAAAGCGCTCCTCTCTGAATTCCGCTTTCTTCAAAGTTTCTTCCCCATAACCATCCTGATTCCAAGGTGGGTTAGCAATAACAACATCAAAGCGCTTTAGCTTTTCACCCTCTTTGAATGCTGGTCTCAGAAGAGTGTCACCAACCGCCAGCTTTGCATCCTTAATTCCATGAATCATCATGTTCATCTCGGCTATTGCATAAGTTGTTGGATTAACCTCCTGC
The DNA here is from genome assembly GCF_000151105.2 of Thermococcus barophilus MP. Classification (NCBI taxonomy): domain Archaea; kingdom Methanobacteriati; phylum Methanobacteriota; class Thermococci; order Thermococcales; family Thermococcaceae; genus Thermococcus; species Thermococcus barophilus. The sequence goes on from NC_014804.1 coordinate 1,387,057, forward strand.
CCATATAGGAAGAGCTTCTTGGCTTCACTTTCACCAAACTTTTCTTTAACGTGAAGATAACTCCCAATCAGCATGCCACCAGAGCCCAAAGCAGGATCATAAACCTCTTCCCCAGGCCTAGGATCAAGAATCTCAACCAAAAGTTTGATGACTTCTCTCGGCGTGTAAACCTCTCCTTCCTTGGCTTTCTGAGGGGCAAAATACCTCAAAATCCACTCGTAGGCATCGCCCAAAACATCTGGAGAAGCATTCCTCAAGTCCAAACCGCTGAAGAGTTCAAAAAGCTGCTTCAGAATCTCGGCGTTATCTCTGTGAAGCATGAACTCCATGAAATCAAATCTATCAACAACACCCCTTAAGTTGGGATTAAGCTCCGCTAATTTTTTCAATGCCTCCGAGAGGTTCTGCGGGAGCTTTTCAATGTCCTTCTCTCTAAGCTTTCTCCAGAGATACTCAGAGGGATAAGCAATAGTATAAGCACTCTTATCTTGAAGTGCAATCTTCTCAGCTGTTTTCCTATCAAGTCCCTCTTTCACAAGCTTTTCTACATAGCCCTCAAACTCTTTCTCCCATTCGTCGCTCAAACGCTTCAAGAAGAGCAAGAGGAGGATGTATTTATAATCCACTCTCGTTCTGATTAAATCCGCAGCTTTCTTTAAGACTCTCTCAAGTTCCTCTCTTGTGACAGTTTTATTCTGTTTGAGTTTAACATATTCTGTTAATTTCCTCTCCACAGTTATCACCCAAGATAATAGTTACCCAGAGAATATTGGCACAAGAAAATATAAACTTAGCCTATTAAATTTCTCAACTACTTTGGAAATTAATACACTTTCAGTGCTTCACAGCCCTAACCAACGTGTAAACTCCAGCCTCTTCTTTGATGAGCCCTCTCTGCTTGGCAATCTCCAGCAGGGGCTTCAAATCAAGGAGAGGAATCCCATACTTGCTGCAGTTGTTCACAAGAACTGGCCAAGAGGCACTGCCCCCAAAATCCCTAATCATCCTCAGCAAAGCCCTCAACTCAGAAGCTTCTCTATCCATAGCCTCACCTCCTCCATAACTCTGATTTAAAGAACAGTCAGAATAAAGTTGACAAAAGTTGTATTTATAACTTATCATGGAGCAAGAAGTATTTGGCATCTTACCCTTATAGCAAGCAAATTTTGTTTTTATTTATCAAATTGTGTTCCTGATCACTAAGTTGCCAACTTATCTCACAGAGAATATTGACTCATTTCAAGCTAAAAAAGAAAGAAAAGTTCCAGTTAGAATGGCAAGCCATAATGCTTAACAACGAGTTCATCAATGCCGAGTTTCTCCAACAGCCGAAGCGGAACTTGCATGGAAACTTGAACTATCCCCGGCAATCTTCCAATTTCAACTGCCCCGCTTATGGTGACCCTGTTCCTAATCTCCTCAACGCTCATGCCGAAGAGCTTTGCAGCCCTCTTAAAGCCATCCATCGCAGCATCATTTATGTTTGGGCCCGATCCAATTATCTGCACCGGAGCAACTGGTTCAACTTCAATGCCGAATCTCTTTGCGAGCTTTTGAACATTATCCCACTCATCCTTCCTCCATGGCTTAGCCAACGGTGGCAGGTCTTCTTCCGGTGGGAGGAGTATCGGACCATCAAGGTTCATGTTCTTCACAACTGATACCTCTACAACGCTCTCTGCAGTTACGTCGGTTGTATGTCCTGCAACTTCCCCATCGCCCTGCATTGCATGGGCATCTCCAGCGTAAACTCCTCCTCCGTCCACTTTCACTGGGGCTATTACAATAGTACCTTCCCTAACCGCATCAACATCCAAGTGTCCATCGGTCAATTTGGTCTCATAGTCTTCTTTTGTAATTGCATATGGATGGGGGGCATCTATTAGGAAATAGCCAAAGTCGCCAGCATTATGAGAATCTGGAATATCCACTGCAGGCACTGTTCCTAATTGGCCTAAAAATGGGCGAATTCTTGAAGGCACTCCAACAATATCTGCTTTTGCAAAGATGAGAATTGGGACTTGCTTTGAATTTTTGGGCAGAGCATGCCATTCCCAAGCATTCTTAGCTATTTCCTCGGCAGTCTTTTTGTCAACAGTAACTCCGATTCCTAATCCATGATCGAAAACCATTGTATAACCGTTCACCATTTTGAATGGCGATGCAGGAGAGCCGCAGTGCTTACATCTTACGGCATCTTCCCCAATTCCCTCAACTTCAAATTCTGGCCAAGGCTCGTTACAAGAGGGGCACTTCTTTGCAACGTATGGGTCTCCTACAAAGCTCCCCTTCCTTGTCGTGTCAACACCAGAAGAGGCGGCCTTTGACAGAACCCTTACGCTTTTTATTTTTATTACAATGCCATCCCCAACCTTTGCGCCTTCCACTGCAACTGGGATGTTAACCTCATGTCCCCCTTTAATGGTTGGCGTTATCATTGGACCCCAGCATCCTGGGGCAGTAAGGAAGACTATTCTTCCACCATCAGCCACTGGGCCAAGCATTTTGGAATGCGGCCCAATAATGCCGTTTGTTTGTAGGTCATTAAAAACCTCATCTTCAACAACCATCAAAACACCTCCATCATTGACTCTGATTTAAGAAAAGATCAAAATGAAGATCAGCAAAGGGTGTATTTATAGATTGCTACGCCCCATTAAAAATCAGAGCTAAAATACTTACCCCTTAACTGCACCGCTCGTATATCCTCTTATGAGATATTTGCCCAGAGCTATCATGATTATCAGCGTTGGCAGTGCCACTATCAAGGCTCCAGCCATTTGAACGTTCCAGTTCGCAACGAAGCTCCCCTTGAGGTTTGCAAGCATGACGGTTGCAGGCATTGCCTCCTCTCCCCTTGTTAGGACTACACCAAAAAGATAGTCGTTCCAGATGCTCGTAAACTGATAGATCGCTGTTACAACAAAAGCGGGCATTGAGAGGGGTAGAATTATCTTCGTGTAGATTCCAGCGGCACTTGCCCCATCAACCTTTGCAGCCTCAACCAGCTCGTCTGGAATTTCATAGTAGTAGTTCGTGAAGAGCAAAGTCGTTATCGGAATTCCATATGCAGTGTGCGTTAAAACCAATCCGGGAATTGTATTGTACAGCCCAAGACGTGAAATCAATCTAACGAGGGGAATAAGGATTGACTGATATGGCAGAAAAACACCAAAGGTTATCAGAATCAGCAATTTCTTTGAAACACTGCCCCTAAGAAGCTTTGCCAACGTAAAACCAGCCAAAGAGCCGAGTACTGTTGAAAAAATAGTTGCGAAGGTTGTGAATACCAAGCTGTTTATAATTGGCCTCTTAAGGCTCTCAAAAGCGATTTTATATGCCCCAAAATAGGGGGGAAGAACAAGCTGTATCGGAGTTGTCAAAGCGACCTGCTCTCCTGTCTTTGTTGAGGTTGTTACAGCGCTCCAGATTGGGAGAAGATACCCAAAAGCCAAGAAGATCAGAACTGCATACATGAGAATCCTCAGCGGCTTTACCTTCATTCTTCCTCACCCCTGTAGCTCCAGTATAAGTACGGCAGCACAATGGCAAGTGCCATTAGGAGAAGGATTGTTGCTATTGCAGCCCCATACGCGAAGTTTGTCTTTGCAAAGGTTTCCTTATACATCTGAACAGCCAAGATAAACGTTGAGGTTCCAGGACCTCCGCGGGTGAGCACCCAGATGAAGTCGAACGCCTTCAAGGAGAACACCATGAGAACCACGAATGCACTGAGAGTTGGCTTAACCAGCTGGGGAATTACAACATACCTGTAAAGCTGCCATGTGCTTGCCCCGTCTATTACAGCAGCCTCATAGTGATCAACTGGAATTGACCTTATTCCAGCCAGATAAATTATCATCGTATAGCCTGAGAACTGCCATATCAAGGCTATTATTATGCAGTACATTGCAATTTTAGGATCAGTTATCCACCTGCTCTTCAAAAATTCCAAGTGCAGCTTTCCAAAAATAGTATTTAACACACCGCTTGAGGGATCATACATCCATGCCCACAGAGTTGCGGTAACTACAAATGACAGGGCAAACGGTAGGGCGTAAATTGTTCTGAATCCGCTCTCAAATCTGATTCTTCTGTCAAGCATGATCGCAAGGAGAAGGCCCATTAAAATCGAACCTGGCACAAAAAGAATCAGCAACAGAATGTTATTTTTCAGGGAAGTCCAGAAAACAGGGTCGTGAAAGAGCTGCTTATATTGAAGCAAGCCCACAAACCTATAAGACGGCAACAAACCTCTCCAATCAGTAAAAGAGATATAGATATTCCACAAGACAGCGACATACACAAAAATCCCCACAAGTATCAATGCCGGAGACAAAAATAAAAGGATGTAGGGAAGATCAGGGGATTTCCTCATTAAGTCCCCTCCATTCAGCTGAGCTTCCACTCCTTTATCTTGTTTGGAAGGAGGTCTTTCTTCATGGCATTGATTATTTCCGTCATTGCCTTGTTCACATCTTTGCTCGTTGCAAGTTCAGAGATTATGTCATTGAGATCAGCCGCAAATGCCTCTGGAACTGCACTTCCGTGAGCAATGCTCGGGATCATCTTTGTCTCCGGTGACTTAAGTTCCTTCATGAAAGCTTTCTGTATTGGGTCATACGGATCAGCGGGAGCGTCCATTCTTGGTGGTATCGACCCTTTTATTGGGTTGAACGTGTTCTGGGCTTCAACTGTTCCTATAAAGCTGAGCCACTTCTTAGCAGCGTCTGGATGGGCAGCCTTAGCTGGAAGGACGAATGTATCTATAACAAGGTCATAGACTCCAGCTGGTATTGGAATTGCCCCATAATCAACATCGGGCTTCCAGCCTTTTGCTTTGAAGTAACCGTTTGCCCAATCACCCATCAGAGTCATGGCAGCCTCTCCTTTGTAAACCATTGCACATGCCTCATCCCAAGTCTTTGCTGCATGGTCTGGATTTGAATATTCAATGTATTTCACAAAGTACTCAAGAACCTTCTTGAGAGTTGGATCGTTGTCGCTTATCTCGCCGTTTATGAACTTCTGGTAGTAATCAATTCCTCCCACTGCAACAAGCATGACTTCAAAGACCTGAGTCGCTGGCCACTTGTTTCTGTCACCGAGTGCAAATGGTGTGACACCGTTCTTTTTGAGCTTCTCAGCAACGGCAAAGAGATCGTCAATGGTCTTTATGCTCGCAGGATCAATTCCATATTTCTCAAATATCTTTTTGTTGTACCAGATGACATTGGCCCTGTGAACGTTGATAGGAACAGCATAATAGTGGTTGTTGAAGATCACCATCTGCTCAATGACATCTGGATAGTTCTTCTTCATGTCATCTGTCCAAATGTCATCAATTGGAGAAAGCTGGTTAGCTTTAATGTATCTCGCCATTTCGTAACCTGCATGAACCTGGAATGTGTCAGGGGGCTTTCCAGCAAGCATTAAAGACTGGAGGATCATCTTCATGTTAACTCCAGCCCCACCGCTCACAGGATTTGCTTTTATTTCGATGTTTGGATATTTTTCTTGGAACTTTTTAGCAAGAGCGTCAAAAGCCTCTTTCTCACCACCAGCAGTCCACCAGTGGTAAATTTCAAGAACTTCTTTTTGTGCCTGAGTTGCAGTGGGGGTTGTCTCCTTTTGAGAGATACACCCAGAAACTACTGCGGTTGCTAAAATTCCGATTATCAGATATACAAATAGCTGCCTTCTTTTGGACATAGAGAACCCCCCGTAGAGGGATTTCATGGGATTTTACGAAACTCAGCTTTAAATATTTATCGGTGATAGATTAAAGAGCTTTTAGTGTAAAAATCCGAGCTTTTGTGTTTTTGATTTTATTTCAATATGTGTCACTTAGGTTCCTTATTATACGTGAACCAATATTTGGAAGTTTACAAATGGTACAGTTTCTATTTAGTCAAAGTACTTACCACATCGTACTTAATAGCTCACCACCATAGAACAGCCACAGCAGAATTGCGGTGCTCATTGGAACTGTGAACTCATCCCAAGCTGAGTAGATGGGCAAGCTCTCCATGAATGTAGCAACTGAGGCAACGAATGCCAATAATCCAAGCCCATAAGAAGCCCCAACCACTTTGTGGGCAGTTATCAATGCAAAGATTGAGACAACGAACATCGTTAAGCTACCGATTACTGTTTTATTCTTGTTCCATGGAATTCTAACTCCACCAACTGCCTGCCCAACAATGGCGTTGAAGCAGTCGCCAAATGTAGAAACCCAAAGAGCTGCCAAAGCTATAAGTTTCGGAAAGACGGTGCATATCATTCCCATAGTCACCCAGAAGAGAAAGCTCCCCATGTAGTGATTCCCTTCGAGCTCATCCTTCCTGGCCATCTGTCTGTAGCTAATCTCAGCAATTGGAACCTTAATTTTCCAGCCCTTTCTCAGCTTGAGATGCTGCAGGGTGTAGATGAATGCTAAGAACCATACAACAAAAAGGGTGATATACTTTGGTGTGAAGAGTATTATTGGCGCTCCCAAGATGCCGGGGGAAATATGCCAAAGCTTTCTAACTAATTCACGCCTGCCAATTCTGCTTTCAATTTTACTGAAGACTTTTGATTTAAATTTCAGCGGCATAAATCTCGCTTCCATATAAATATTTAGGAAAAAGGCAATATTTAAAGTTTTCTTCAAATGTTAATAAAAGCTTCGACAATTGTCAATCTTTCCAAGTTTTTCTCTCCTTATTTACTGGAGCAATGACATTCTCATAAAACTCCCTAAGCTTTCTCGTATGCTCTTCAACCCATTCTCCGCTAACCTTCCTTCTTGCAACCCCCTCCTTCATAGCCTGCTCTGCCACAGCCCTCGCTTCTCTCGGATAGACTTCTGGGTTTAAAGGAGATGGAATTATGTATTCCTCAGTGAGTTCCTCATCGCCTACAACACTTGCTATTGCCTTTGCCGCCTCAATTATCATAGTATCAGTTATTGTCTTTGCCCTAACATCCAAAGCTCCTCTAAAAATTCCTGGAAAGCCGAGGACGTTGTTAATCTGGTTGGGATAGTCACTCCTCCCAGTTGCAACTATTTTAGCCCCAGCTTTTTTAGCTTCATCAGGGAGTATTTCAGGAACCGGATTAGCCAATGGGAACACAATAGCATCATCGTTCATTTTTGCAATCCATTCGGGCTTTATAACTCCTGGACCAGGCTTTGTGAAGGAAATCAGAACATCAGCTCCATTTACAGCCTCTTCTGGACCACCTGTGATTTCTTCAGCATTTGTTTTGCTCAAAAGCCAGCCCCTGTAAGGGAACAATTTTTCCAAATCCATGTCGCTTGTTAAGACAGTCGGCTTGCCATTAACGAGCTCAACAACCCTGACATTCCCCGGTTTTACTCCAGCTTTTGTTAGAATCCTCAAAGTTGCAAAACCTGCAGCGCCGGCACCAAATAAAGCTATCGTAGTTTCGTCAAGCTTTTTCCCAACAACCTTCAGAGCATTCAAAAGTCCAGCTAAGACAACAGCCGCTGTTCCCTGCTGGTCGTCGTGAAAGACTGGAATGTCAAGCTCTTTCCTAAGCCGTTCAAGAATGTAAAAGCACTTCGGTGAAGCTATATCCTCAAGGTTTATGCCTCCAAAAGTCGGTGCTATTGCTTTGACAATTTCGATGAACTTGTCTGGATCCTGCTCGTCAATCATTATTGGAAACGCATCAACGCCACCAAAGTGTTTGAAGAGAAGAGCCTTACCTTCCATGACAGGTAAGCCCGCTAAGGCCCCAATGTTACCTAAACCTAAAATCCTGCTCCCATCACTCACTACTGCCACAAGGTTGCCTTTGCTTGTGTATTCATAAACATCATCTGGATTTTTAGCTATCTCTTTGCAGGGCTCAGCAACCCCAGGTGTATAGGCTAAGCTCAAATCATGCTTATCTTTGAGAGAAACCTTTGGAATAACCTCAATTTTACCATTTCCAGGGAAATTGCCTCTATGGAAAGATAGGGCTTTTTCTTTAAGCTTTTTTCTTTGCTCATTATCAGCCATGTTAATCCCCCACATGTAACACTATATCTTTTAGGTCTTTATCTTTTAGGTCTTCAACGCTATCATCCTAATATGAGTGCAGAGTCTATTTGCAAGTTGGCGTGATGGTTCACAAAATGTATCATCATATCGGCAATTGTCCATACGTTTAGTTCCGATCAACGTAAAGATTAAATACAAAATTGGTTATTCTTTAAAGGTGGTGCTATGCCAAAGGATCAGCTCTACGAAATCTTTGGGGAGGTTATATCCTCAAAGCACTTCTTGAAGGCATTCATAATAACCGTGGCAGCTACATTCATTATGTACTTTGCCGCTCCAGCTATAGTAAAGGCACTTGGCAAAGAAGACCTCTTGAAGGCTTTGAGAGTAACTTTAAGCGCTTTGGGAGCTTTTGTAGGTTTCATAATTTCAAGCATACTAATTGAACCAAAACGGATAGTGGAGGAGGAGTAAAATGGATGTTGGGGTACTGCTTGTTCAAGCCACATTCCTGACAATTCTCTCAGTTCTCATGTACATCATAATTGGAATGATCCCCGGAACTGACGAAACTGCAACCATAGCCCCAATAACACTGGCCCTTCTTGCGGCAGGTTTCGATCCACTATTGGTTTTAGCCTGGTTCATGGGGACGATAGTTGCATTCAAAGCTGCAGATGCAGTTCCCACAGCCTTGGCAGCAATTCCCGGCGGAGTTATGGCAGTTCCCCAGGTTCCGGATGCATTGGTTGCAAGAAAATACGGTTATTCTGAGATAATTTTGAGAAAGGGCATAACGGCAAGCGTAATTGGAACAGTTGTCGCTATAGTAATTGCTCTACCCCTATCATTCTACTTAACACCGCTGGGAGACCTGCTCAAAACACAGATGGGGCCATTAAACTGGCCCGGATGGGTTTACATAATAGTTGCTGGAATAATTGTACTTGCTGTGATGTCAAAGGCAAAAATCTTGGCACTGCTTGCAATCTTCCCGTTCGCAATGCTCGTCCAGGGAATCAGAGCGGTTTATGGAAAGCCGGTCTTCATAAGCATATTTTTGGCAATCACAATTGGTCCAATCTTATATGAGCTTCTCACGCTGATCTCTCCAAACAACCACCATTTAAAGCGCGATAGCTATGCAAGAATAAAGCTTGTAAAAACCGGCAAAATAACCCTAAATCCGCTCCACCACCTGGACAGGCTTGAGGTTACACTGTCCTCAATCTTCGCCGGAATAAGCAGCATCCTCTCAGCCTTTATGAGCCCCGTTGGATTGACAATCCTCTTTGGAGACCTCATAAAGGAGGCGGAAAAAGATGAGCTTAAAGGCTCTTTAAGGGCATATGCGGTTAGAGATGCAATAAAGAACGCCACTTACATAGGGGGAACGCTCATTCCGCTGATAGCAATTGGCGTTCCAACAGGCCCAATGTCCGCTGGCCCAGCGGCGCCGTTCTTTGCAAAGCTCGATGCCTTCAATGGACTCAGTCCAAGGGATATACTTTTGCAGAGATACTCCACACCGACAATAATGCTGGTGATAGCCTATGTCACGCTGCTGGCGGCACTGCTGACCTATGTAATCCTGATAAAATATTCAAAGCCATTAACTCGCTTTGTATTCAAAAAGATACCAGCAGAGGCGTTGTACAGCACGTTTTTAGCCATAGTCCTGGTTCTCTCATACATGGAAGCCGGAATTGCCGGAATCTTTGGTTCAATTCTTGTGGGACTAATTTCAGCGACCTTTGCAAGGAACGGCGTTTCAATAGGTGTTCTGTTTATGGTTTTAGTTGCAGCCCCATATTTGGTGGGCTTGCTTTGATTATCCTTTTACCTTCAATTTTTCCACTCCCACCATTTCAGCTATCTGATTGAGCTCTTCCAGAACTTTCTTGTAAATTGGAATGCCGATCTTTAATCTTGTTTGCATCGTGAGAAAGCCCTTTTCGCCATGAATCCAGATCCTCTCAAAATCCTTATGCCTCTTCGAACTTTTCAACTCTTCAATCATCCTGCTCATCTTCTCCTTAAACTCCTCAAGCGGAACAAAAGCTTCAATATTAATCGCCATGAAGAAGTGGTCAACCTCACTGTGCCTTTCACTCGTATTCTTCACATGCCTACTCCAAGTTCCTCCACTCAGAATCCCAGCCAAAATGTCAACCATCACGCTGAGCCCATAACCCTTATGCCCACCAAAAAGCTCTCCAAAGCCCCCCAAAGGCAGCAAAGCACCGCCATTGAAAACCTTCTCCACATCCGTGGTTATATTACCCTCACTATCAATCGCCCAGCCTTCTGGGATTGGCTTTCCCTTTCTGCGGTAAACCTCAAGCTTCCCAATTGGAACCACACTCGTAGCCATATCAAGCAAAAACGGCTTATCCTTGGTTGGAGCAGCCAAAGCAATTGGATTCGTCCCCAAAAACCTCTCCACACCACCAGTTGGAGCAACCAACGGACGAGAATTCGTCATGCTGATTCCAATCATCCCCTCCACAGCAGCCATCAAAGCATAATATCCAGCAATACCATAGTGGTTACTGTTTCTAACTACAACAACACCAATTCCACTCTTTTTGGCTTTTTCAATCGCCAGCTTCATCGCCTTATAACCAACAACTTGACCTAACCCCTCATCACCATCAATCAACGCGTAGGAAGCTCCTTCCCTGACAATTCTAATGTTTGGCTTCAAATTTATTCCTCCGCTGAGAATTCCATCAACGTATCTCTTTAAACGCTGGACTCCATGACTCTCAATCCCCCTCAAATCAGCCATGATCAAATTGTCAGCAACTATTTCTGCATCTTCTTTAGGAACTCCAAGCTTCATGAGAACCTTCACGACAAATGAGAAGAGCTCATCCCTGGAAACCCTAACATAATTTTCATCAATGTAACCCTTTTCAAACATAGCACCACCGAAAAATTTTGGGCTTTGCAGGTTAAACGCTTTGTGCTAATCAAAGTTTATAAAAGAGCAAAACTAAGTTTTGAGCATGAGGACAAAGCTCATCCTGATGATCCCCATAACATTCCTAATCCTTTTCTTCTATCTCCCTCTCATCAGCATAATCCATGAAGGGCTCTGGGACAATGGATTTACGCTCAAATACCTCAAAGCTGTTCTCTCCAACAGCTATCACCGGGGAATAATCCTTTTTACCATTAAGCAGGCTTTAGCCTCAACCCTGCTCACTTTGGCTTTAGGTCTGCCTGGAGCCTACATCTTTGCAAAATATGACTTTCCAGGAAAGAGCTTTGTGAAGGCAATTCTCACTGTCCCATTCGTGATGCCAAGCATAATGGTCGCCCTTGGTTTCATCCTACTCTTTGGAAAGCAGGGCTTCTTTACACAGCTCATTGGACGGGATTTGGGAATCCTCTACTCCTGGAAAGCCATTTTAATAGCTCACGCTTTTTACAACTTTCCCATTGTAGTTCGAATGGTCTCCTCTCTTTGGCAGCGCATAAACCCCCACTATGAGGAAGTTGCAATGAGCCTTGGAGCTAAGGGGTTCACGCTTTTTAGAAAAGTTACTTTGCCAATGCTTTTGCCCGGAATCTTTGCGTCATCCATGCTCACGTTCATCTTCTGCTTCCTTAGCTTTTCAATTCCCCTTATTTTAGGAGGCTACAAGTACGCCACAATTGAAGTCGATATCTTCACTTCAATCATGACCCTGCTGGATTTCAAAGTTGGCTCTGCTTTAGCTATAATCCAAATCACCCTAAGCTTTGCATTCATGTACATCTACATCAAAAGCCTCGACATGTATGCGAAAGCTGAGGAGCAGAGAATTTTTAGACAACCTCAAAAGCTGACGTTGAAGGAGCTGGCGAGCTTAAAAGGTTTATTGATTGGAATTTACTCCCTGGTTGTATTCATATTCATAATCTCACCCCTCTTGGCAGTTCTTTATGACTCCCTGATTTTCCAGGGAAAATTCAGTCTTGAATGGTATAGGAGGGTATTCAGTGCAAAATACAACCCAATCTTTGGAGCTAACACTTTAATTGCAATCAAGAACTCACTCCTCTTTGGATTTTCAGCTGTTTTGCTATCAACAACAATCGCTTTAATTATAGCATATGCCTTACATAGATGGCAGTTTAAAGGCAAAAACATCTTTGAGGCTCTGGTAATGCTACCCCTTGGTTCCTCGGCAATAACCCTTGGTTTGGGATACATAAGAACCTTTCACAAGCCGCCGCTTGAGCTTCTTGGCACTTGGTACATCATCGTCTTTGCACACACAATCATAGCCTATCCCTTCGTTTTAAGAGCAGTCTCAGCCGTATTAAGAAAAATAAAGCCAAACCTAAAAGAGGCAGCATTGAGCTTAGGAGCAAAAGAATGGCAGGCTTTTCTTAAGGTTGAACTGCCTCTATCTTTGGGAGGAATAATCGTTGGAGCCATCTTTGCCTTTGCAATAAGCATAGCGGAGCTTGGTGCCACTTACATGCTTTATCAACCCGAATACACGACGATAACCATAGCAGTCTATAGATTTTTGAGTGCAAGACAGTGGGGAAGTGCCTCAGCTTTATCCGTCATTTTGATGATTGTCTCAGCAGTGAGCTTTATGATAATTGAGAGGATTGGTGAGGAGATATGGTGAGCGTTGAGCTTAGAGGAATCCTCAAGATACTTGGGGATTTCAGGCTTGAAATAGAAAGGTTAAAAGCTAAGGAAGGAGAGTTTCTGACGCTTCTCGGTCCTTCTGGATGCGGAAAGACAACAACCCTTAGGATAATAGCCGGTTTTGAAAAGCCAGACAGAGGGGAGGTCCTATTCAACGGCAGAATCATGAATGAAATTCCACCATATGAGCGGAACATCGGAATAGTTTTCCAAGACTATGCCCTCTTCCCACACATGACTGTTTTTAAGAACATTGCTTTTGGTTTAGAGCTTAGAAAGCTCCCAAGAGAAGAGATAGAGAAAAGAGTTCGGCAAGCTATAAAGCTGGTCGGCTTGGAAGGATTCGAGAACCGCTATCCAGAGCAGCTCAGCGGGGGACAGCAACAGAGAGTTGCACTTGCAAGGGCTCTGGTAATTGAGCCAAAAGTTCTGCTTTTGGATGAGCCATTGAGCAATCTTGATGCAAAGATTAGGGAGCGTTTAAGGGGAGAGATAAAGCGCATCCAAAAAGAGCTTGGCATAACAACAATTTATGTTACTCATGATCAGGAGGAAGCGATGGCAATAAGCGACAGAATCGCAGTGATGAACGACGGCAGAATTGAACAAGTTGGGAAGCCCCTGGAGCTCTATTATCACCCAAAAACAGAGTTCGTTGCAAAGTTTTTAGGACTGTCAAATATCATTGAGCTTGAAGCCGAAAATGGGAAAGCCTGTCTCGGAAAGCTGTGCTTCAACGTTGGCAAAGACGGAAAAGTTAGGATATTCTTCAGACCTGAAAGCGTTTACATAACTGAAGGAGACTTTGCTGAAATTGTTAGCTATGAGCTCTTGCCTGGAAGGATTAGGCTGAGATTTTCCATTGAGGATAAAGAGATAATTGCCGAACGCTTTTTAGATGAACTGCCATTTAACGTTGAAAATATGCCAAAAAGAGTTGGTGTGTATGTGAAATCGTTTGCTCTCCTTTAATTTCACGGATTTTCATAACATTCAACTCTTGGCCCATCATTATTCCGCTTCATTGTTTAACATTTTCTTGTTGAAAAACTTTAAATATTTTGCCGATTTTCAACAAATTGATGCAAATCAATAGCTCAAGGTGATTCGGATGGATGCCGTTAGGGAGGTAGAGATTGGAGTGAAGAGAAACAAGAACTGGTTTGAGGAGTACTTTGACTTCGCTTACCACAACACTGACTTGAGAACGGAGATTTTAGCCGGGATAACAACCTTCATGACAATGGCATACATCCTTTTCGTTAACCCAGCGATTTTAAGCGATGCCATTGGTAAAGACGCAATTCCTTCACTGGTTACGGCAACAGCCCTTTCAGCTGGTCTGGCAACTATCCTCATGGGGCTGTATGCAAAGAAGCCATTCGCATTGGCTCCTGGAATGGGGCTCAATGCTTACTTCACCTACGGTGTTGTAAAGGGAATGGGCTACTCATGGCAAGTGGCTTTGGCTGCCGTTTTTGTAGAGGGTTTAATCTTCATTGCACTCACCCTTACAAAAGTGAGAAGCGCTATTATACACGCAATCCCGCTCTCCCAGAAATACGCAATTGGTGCTGGAATCGGTCTGTTTCTGACAATCATCGGAATGCAGGAGGCTGGTTTTGTAGTTGACAGTCCAGCTACATTGATAACTTTCGGTGCTCAGAACGTTGCAAAGCCAGAGTTCTGGTTGGCCATATTCGGCTTGTTCTTTGCAGCAATCCTCATCTCAAGAGGCATTAAGGGAGCTTTGCTAATCTCAATCCTCACAACAACGGTAATTGGAATTGTTTTGGGTATAACACCAGCTCCTGATAGGCTATTTGCGATGCCAACGCTCAGCCACACGTTCCTCCAGATGGACTTAAGAGGTCTCTTAAGTGTTGGAGCCATCGGTGTTGTCTTTGCATTCTTCATGGTGGACTTCTTCGATACACTCGGCACAATTACTGGATTGAGTGCAAAGGCTGGCTTCCTGACAAAGGAGGGAAAAGTCCCAGATGCTGAGAAGGTTTTGCTAACAGATGCAATAGGAACAACGGTTGGTGCTGTCTTGGGGACTTCAACGGTCACAACATACATTGAGAGCGCTGCAGGTATAGAGGAAGGTGGTAGAACAGGAATGACGGCATTAGTCACTGGGGCGCTGTTCTTAGTTATTGGTCTTTTCATTTCACCAATCGCTACAGTTATTCCAGCCTATGCAACTGCTCCCGCATTGATCATAGTCGGCTACTACATGCTGAGCGCCATCAGAGGAGTTGACTTCAGCGATCCAACAGAAGCTATTCCAGCATTCTTAGTTCTCGTTACAATACCCTTCACGTATTCAATAGCAGATGGAATAGGCATGGGGTTCATAAGCTATGCAGTTGTAAAAACATTAAGCGGAAGGTACAAAGAAGTGCACCCACTGCTGTACATCTTAGCCGGCATATTCGTCTTATACTTCCTCTACCTTGGAGGAGTCTTTTGATTTCTTTTCCTCCTTTTCTATATGCTCCTTTATGAACTGCTTGATTACATAAGGGCACTGCTCCTGAATGTACTTCGCAAATTCTCTGATTCTCTCTGCTGTAATCTCGTGGACATAGTGCTCGAATTGGCAAGCATCTTCTTCAGCTATCTCTGGAGGAATACCCAAGATATTTATGAAAAACTCCGTTAACAGCAGGTGCTTAGAATAAGTCTTTTCTGCAATCTCTCTTCCTTTTTCAGTTAGCAAAATCCTATCATACTTCTCATACTCAACTAAACCTTTCTCGCTGAGCTTCTTAAGGGCATCGACAACGCTTGGAGGCCTTACCCTAAGCTTTTTGGCAATATCCTTAATCCTAATTATACCTTTTCTCTTATATAAGAGGTACATCGCTTCAAGATATTCTTCTTCTCTTTTGCTGATTTCCATTCAACCCACCCAAATTAGATTTACCTAAAGAATTTAAGTGCTTTTTGGTAACGCAGATATTAAAAACTCCAAAGCAAAACTCCAAATGGTGGTGTGTATGAAAGTTTATGAGCCGCTGATGCTGGCAATGCCGTTAGCAAAATGGATGAGTGAGTTTATCATCGAAAACAAAAAGCTCCCCACAGGAGACGATGTTAGAAAGTTCTTGAGATATAACAACCTTGAGGAGATTTGTTTAGATGAAGGATTAGTTCTTCACAGAGGAAAATTCGTTCTAACGTTAACTTTCCCAGCAAAAGAACATATAATCGTTGACATAATTTCATCAAGTGGAGAGCTGAGCGATGCTCTTGAGGTTATAGCGTATCATGACAGAAAGCTTGAAGCTTACGTTATTGAAATCATCCCGGCAAATGAGCTCGAATTTGAAGGCAATATTGGGCTTGAACCTGTAATTATCGATGACAAGGGCTTTGAGCTGAAAAGCTATCCGGTTCTCGGACATTTTGAGGAAGAAAAAGATGGAGTGTTTCTGGTTATTGACAGTGAAACGTATCAAAGATGGGGGGAGAGCGGGAAACTTGACATCTGTCCAATATGTGGTGCTGAAGGATTGGCGTGGAGAAAAAATGAAGCCTACTGCAATTCCTGTGGGTTTGGAATTAAAGTTAAGGGGGGCAGACAATGAGTCAGCTCATAAAGTCTATTCTTGTCAAGTATTCGCGCTTAGCTCATGAGAGAGGATTAACTGCTGCATTTGGCGGAAATCTGAGCATTCTTTTTAACGGAAAGATATTCATAAAAGCCACAGGAGCTGTTATGGATACCATGACGGAGCAGCAAGTGGCAGTCATTGACCTGAATGGGAAGCAAATCTCAGCTGTTAAGCCTTCATCAGAATGGAGGCTCCATTTGTTCATTTACCGCGAAAGAGAAGACATAAGGGCAATAGCTCATCTTCATCCTCCATACTCCATTGTTGCCTCAATCATTTTGAAGGGAGAACTTCCAATAATAACCCCAGAAGCAGAAATCTATCTCAAGAAAATTCCAATTGCAGAGTTTAAGCCAGCGGGAAGCGAAGAACTTGCAAAAGAAGTCACAAAATACATTAAAAATCATGATGCAGTTTTAATGGAGAGACACGGAATTGTCACAGTAGGAAAAAGCTTGAGAGAAGCGTTCTACAAAGCGGAGCTTGTCGAGGAAAGTGCAAAGCTTTGGTATTTAATAGAGGGCAAAAGGTGAGCGTAAAAAACAAAATTCACTGAATCTGCTCCAAGGCACCTAAAACTTCCCAGATTATGGTTCTTGTGTGGAGAGGCATGTTTGGATCTTCACTAATCTCCTCAAGGATTGCGATAGCATCGGCTGCCCTAACAGCGGGCTCTTTACTTCTATCCATCAAGTGCTCAATTGCCTCTTCAGCGGCCCTTCTAATATTTCTTGGGACAATTGTGTCTTGAACAACTTGCTCCTTGAGAACCTGAATAATCTGGTTGATCCTCTCCTCAACATCACTCATTTGTATCACCCCCTTTTACTAAGAATTGGTAACTAAAAATTTTCCAGTGGTATATTGCACTTTTGTAACTAAAAAGTTTTCGGTTGAGATTAATACTCGACCCCTCTTCTGGCTGTGATCCCTTTTTGATAGGGATGCTTTATTTCTCTCATCTCAGTCACGTAATCAGCAAGCTCAAAGAGTTCCTCAGGACAGTAGCGACCCGTTAAAACAAGCTCGGTGTTTGGAGCTTTGCTTTTTACCAGCTCCTTTACTTCCTCAACGTCAAGCATTCCAAAGCCAAGAGCAACGCATATCTCATCCAAAACCACCAAATCCCATTCACCACTTTTAACCACTTCCTTAGCCCTTTCCAGAGCTCTCTTTGCTGCCTGAACATCATCCTCATCTGGCTCTCCATGAACAAACTTAGGCAAGCCATAGGACTCTATAACATAACCGCACTTCTCAGCCATGAAGTACTCCCCATAAACCTTCGGAGCTTTCATAAACTGGATTATAATCACTCTCCCCCCATTACCGAGCATCCTCAAAGCTAAACCTAAAGCCGCAGTGGTTTTTCCCTTCCCGTTGCCTGTGTATATGTGAACCAAACCAAGCTTTTTCTTCCAGCTTTCACTCATTTAGATCACCAAAGAGAGTTCACCTTGGAGTATTTATCCATTTCTGTGAAAGAGTTTTTAATCCACCGGTGCTTGATACAAGTTGGTGTTCCCGATGAAAGCTCCGGACTTGGGAATTAAAATTGGATTTTATGAGCATGGAAAAAGGAACTCAATAACTGACGTTAAAGGCATTAAAGTTGGCCATGTAACTCTGATCAAAGGAGAAGGAAAGCTCGTTCCCGGAAAAGGTCCAGTTAGGACAGGTGTCACTGTTATTTTACCACATGATGGAAACATCTTCAAAGAGAAGCTCTTGGCAAGTGTCTTTGTGATGAACGGCTATGCAAAGCCCGTAGGACTGACTCAAATTAGAGAACTCGGCACACTCGAGACCCCCATAGCTTTAACAAATACTTTAAGCGTTTATACTGTTGCCGATGCCCTAACTGATTACATGCTCGAGCAGAATGAAGATATAGGAGTTACAACGGGCTCAGTAAATCCTGTCGTTCTGGAGTGCAACGATTCCTATTTGAACGACCTCAGGGGAAAGCATGTGAAAAAAGAACATGTCTTTGAGGCAATAAAAAACGCAAGCGAGGACTTTGAGGAAGGTTCGGTTGGAGCAGGGACTGGAATGAGCTCCTTTGAATTTAAGGGCGGAATAGGTTCTTCTTCAAGAGTCATTGAGATTGAGGGCAAGAGATACACGGTGGGTGCTCTGGTTTTAAACAATTTTGGAAAGAGGGAGGATTTAACAATTGCTGGAGTTCCCGTCGGCTGGGAGCTTAGAGATTACCCGGGAAGAGCGAAGCCGAGCAAAGGGAGCATCATAATGATCCTTGCGACAGATGCTCCGCTGACAGCAAGGCAGCTCTCCAGGTTGGCTAAAAGAGCAGTGGTTGGCTTAGCGAGAACTGGAGGTTACGCCTATCACGGAAGCGGTGACATAGCTTTGGCATTTTCAACGGCTCAAAGGATAAAGCACTATCAAAGAGGGGAGTTTGAAATGAAAATGCTCCCTGATGCAAGGCTCAACCGTCTCTTTAAAGCAGCTGCTGAAGCAACAGAAGAGGCGATAATCAACTCTCTGCTCCAAGCAAAGACAATGACTGGAAGAGACAATCATATACGCTACGCTTTGCCGCATGATAAGCTGATCGAAATTATGAAAAAGTACAGGAGATTAGAAGGGTGAACCTTGTATTCTATGTGATCTCAGCGGCAGTGCTTATAGCAGTCCTTTATGCAATGGAGAAAAGAAAAGAGCTTTCAGAGTTCACAAACAGAATTTTAAAGTTAGTGTTC
Source organism: Thermococcus barophilus MP (assembly GCF_000151105.2). Taxonomy (NCBI): domain Archaea; kingdom Methanobacteriati; phylum Methanobacteriota; class Thermococci; order Thermococcales; family Thermococcaceae; genus Thermococcus; species Thermococcus barophilus. Next base: position 1,406,057 of record NC_014804.1, read on the forward strand.
AGGCTTGATTAGAGTTTTATCCTCTCGTATTTCTTCTTCATCAAGATTGCATCTCCCTCAATGTTGGGGCTTTCACTTATTACAACACCTTTCACCCTGAACTCTTTCAGCACTTTAAGCAAGTCCTCCCATCTCAAATCGCTCTCCTGAAGGTTCAAATGATGCTTTTCACCCTTCTCGGTATAGTGGATTCCACTTACGTGAATGTGCATGTTATCTAAAGCCTCTCTTCCAAGTTCCTGCTCAATCAGTGAAAGCATTTCACGCCACTCTTCTGCTGTGTTCAGTTTTCCTTTGTCTCTCGCATGTGCATGGGCAAAATCTATAGCGGGCAAAACCATCTCCACATCCTGACTCAGCTTTATCAGCTCCTTGAGCTCGCCAAACTGAGTTGGTTTTCCTGTGAGTTCTGGCCTTATCCAGATTTCTATCCCCTTGTCTTGGAGTTGTCTGACAATGTCTTTAATCTCATTTTTAATCTTCTCATATACTGTTTCTGGAGGTTGCTTAAGGTAATAGCCGGCATGAAACACAACGCTCCAGCCACCGGCTTCATGCAAACGTTCAGCACTCTGAATAATCCTCTTCTTGCTTGCCTCAACCTTGCTCTTCTCTGCAGCGTTGAGATTTATGTAGTATGGAGCATGAGCCGTTAAAAGGACATCATGCCTCTGAGCAACGTACTTTATTTTCTTTGCCATTTCCGGGGAGATGTTTACACCTCTTACAAACTCAAGCTCCATTGCATCTAATCCAAGCTCCCTAACCCGCTGAATTCCGGTGATAGTTGAGGGTTTTGGGGTTGAGAGCGGAATCCCCGCTGTTCCAAACCTCAATCTGTCTATCCTAATCTTCATCTCCCATCACCAATAGAAAATTAGGCTTTCCTAATTATAAATCTATGGTCTGTCTATGCTTGTGTTTAGGAGTTTCTCAAGCTTTGAGAGTGACTCGTCTAATTCTTTTTCAAGTTCAAGTAGCTTATCCTTCAAGCGCTTTATCCTTCTTTCTTGTTCCAGAATTTGTTTCTTGATAGCCTCAATTTCGCTTTCAAATTTTCTTTTCTCACGAAGAATTTCGGCTCTTTTATTTTCTAACTCCCTCAGCTTCCGCTTTCTCTCTTGGATTTCTTTCGATTTGGATTCTAAGTTCTCCAAGATCCAGTCTGCGGTCTGCTTGTATTTTCCCTCCAATCTGCTCCTTATTTTAATTAAAAAGCTCAAGAACTCTTCCGGATGCTCGATTCCATATGAGCTGTCTTTTAAAATTTCATTAGCTGTTTTCTCTCCAGTACGCATTCTCTTTATGGGTTTTTGAAGCTTTGATATTTTGGATCGAATTTCAATTTCGTCTTTTGCAATCAAAGAGTTCAGAGTTCTAATTTCAGATTCAATTTTTTCCAGTTCTTTCTCCAGTTCGGCAATTTTTGATTTAAACTCCCTTTCCTTTTCCCCAAGTTCATTTTTTAAAAGTCTTAAATCCCCTTCTTCGTTTTCAAGCTGCCTCCTGGCATATTCAATGTCACTTAAAATAGAATCAAGTTCAATTGGTTCAATGCTGATCTCGGATACCTTTCTAATGTATTCGGAGTACTCCTCAGAAACGGCTTTCAAAAGCTTGTTTATTGCGTATATCTCCTTTTCAAATACCAAAAGGAGATACTTCCCATGGGAAATATGGAGCTTAGAGAGCTCTGGGAGAAATCTGCCCAGCTCCTCAATGTTTTCAATTCTCTCAAGTGTCCTTCTTAGAGTATCAACATAACTCCTTCTTTCCCTTTCCACAATCTTCTTGATCCTGTCATCAATTTTCTTTGAAATCTCCTTTTTTTCAAGCTTTTCAAGATTTTTTAGGATTTCTTTTTTCTTTTTTAAAAGTTTAGAGGTGTATTGTTCTTTAAGCCTTTTCTGCTTATCTTCAGCTTCTTTTTTTCTTTTTTCATACTCCTTCAGGGCTTTTTCCAATTTCAATTTTCTCCCATCCCTTAACTTTCTCCCTAAGATAGATCCCAATTAAAGTTCCAACAACAACATCTCCTATTGCCATGACGATTTTTTTGAAGAACTGTAGCAGATAGGGGGATACAGTGGACATTGCATACAAGGTAGTCAGGTCAATGGTTATCCAAAGAGCCGGAAGTAAGAGCAGACCAGTGATATAATACCAAATATGCGGATCCTTCCTCAAATATGACTGAAGAACTTTCCCAAGCACCATAACGCCTAATCCTACCACAAAGGGAGTCTTTAAGATGTTCAGATAAAGCAAGACTGCAATTAACTGAGTGCCTGGCAATCCTCCAAGCTTTTCCATCGCTATGTATTCCAGATTGAGGTATGCATTTATAGCTCCAGCCACCATTACCAGCATACCAGCGATGACTGAAATAAACTCGATAAAGCCCTTTGTTATTGTTTCCCTTAAAGACACGTGTATCCTAAAGCCCTTCGAGAAGAGATATGTCCCAATTATAAACAGTATTGTTCCAGTAACTGTTGCAGAGACTATCTGGACACTCTGGGGATACTTGACAGAAATAAGTTTTGCAACTCCATAAAGGAGCATTACAAGTCCAGTAAGTCCAAATACAACCTTTGCAACTTCCGGTTCGCTGAGTATTTCCTTAAGATACCTGTAAATAATGTAATATGTTGTCTCAATGCTCTCACTTTGCTTAACAACAACTCTGCGCGAGCTTATTATTGGAACCTTAGAAGTTATAATTGGAAAAATCTGCTCATCTTCAGCCCCATCTGTGACCGGGATAATTCCATCAGCTGGAAACACTTTCAGAACTTCATCAAGCTGTTTGCTTAATTCTAAATCACTCTTTACACCAACGTCATGGTGACCTGTAATGAGGGCAACTTTAACATCCTCAAACTCACCGCTCTCTTTAAGCTCATCATGAAGCTTAACAGCGGCATAAACAACGTTGGCATCACTATCCTCTGGATCTGCCAAGCTAAGCTTAAGGGCAGCGTCTATACATGCATCTCGCCCAATAACCGGACCTTTTACCCCAGCTTTAACCCCAAAGTCGTCATCTCTGTCAATTGCCAAAACCAAAACCCTAATTTTTAACCCTCCCGGGCTTTCTCCAACACTGACTCAACTTTATCTTCCATCTTAACCTTTTTATCTCTTCTGTCATCAATTCGAATCGTCGTTGAAACCCTTTTTGCTCCAAGCTTGAACATGAGCTCATGGGCCTCTTCAATTACTTTAAGACCCTCTGAAACTGTAGGGACTTCAATTATGGTACCCATAGGTGTCAGCTGATACTTTACACCCTTCTTCTCTAAAAGCTTTATTACCTCGGCAACGTACTTGCTCAGGCTGAGCTCTCCAAGGGGCACTATGACAAACTCAATGATGACCATTTTCGACACCTAACTAAGCTAAGCTCGACAATTTTTTAAGCTTTGCGCAACACCTTAAAATACTCCAAAGACGTAAGAAAATGTGGTGAGGGATATGCACAAAATCAAAGATGAATGGGGGGAGTTCTTAGTCAAGCTCGCGAGGAGAGCAATTGAAGAGTATTTAAAGAGTGGAAAAATTATTAAGCCTCCAAAGGACACTCCAGAAGAGCTTTGGGAAAAGATGGGAGTTTTTGTTACTCTAAACAGGCACGGTGTTCCAAAGCAGACAGCACTTAGAGGTTGTATTGGATTTCCCCTGCCGATCTACCCACTCGTTGAAGCTACAATAAAGGCTGCCATATATGCAGCTGTTGATGATCCCCGCTTTCCTCCAGTAAGTTTGGATGAGATGAACAACATAATAATTGAAGTCAGTGTTCTAACTCCTCCTGAGTTAATTGAGGGCCCTCCAGAAGAAAGACCGAAGAAAATTAAGGTCGGAAGAGATGGCTTGATAATCGAAAAGGGCATCTATTCGGGGCTTTTGCTACCTCAAGTGCCGATTGAATGGGGCTGGGATGAGGAAGAGTTTTTAGCAGAGACATGCTGGAAAGCCGGTCTGCCTCCAGACTGCTGGCTTGATCCAGACACAAAAGTCTACAAATTCACGGCGGAAATATTTGAGGAAGAGTATCCGAGGGGACCTGTAAAGAGGAAGCCCCTTAGCCAAACTTAGCAATGGTAGTAACACCAGGGGAATTAGATGGATGTAATCAAAAAATACAAAGTCCTCTATGCTCTAATGAACACAGGCTTTGTGGGAAACATCTTAGTCATCTACTACCTTGCAAAGGGCTTAACATACACTCAAATCGGAATAGCAACCGCAATATCAACCATCGGCTTCTTCCTCTTTGAAGTCCCAACGGGAGTAGTTGGGGATAAAATAAGCCGAAAGAAAAGCGTGCTAATCGGCTTAACACTCTTCCCAATCGGCACAATAATCCTAATATTCTTAAAAAACTTCCCCATGCTGATAGCTTACTCAATAATAACCTCCCTCAGCGTAACATTCATCAGCGGAAGCTTAGAAGCATGGCTATACGACAATCTAAAACACTTAGGCAAAGAAAAAGAGTATAGAGAACTCATGAAGGAAATAAAAACAATAACCCTACCATTATCAGCAATAACAATCGTAATCGGAAGCCTCTTAGCCCAAGAATACGGCTTCAAACTACCACTAATCCTAAAATTAATCCTCGAAATAACAACGCTCATGACAGCCCTCAGCATTCCCGAATATGAGTTTAAGAAGCCCGAACTTGCCTATCATGTTCATGTTTTGCACTCAATCAAGGAACTAATGAAACCAAACTTATTCTGGCTAATCATCATGGCAATAACCGTAACCATGTCAATCAACCAATTTCGACAATACTTCGAGCCTTACTTGGGCAACATCTTAGCCCAAAGCCTCAAAACAACAATAATGGAAACGTTAGGACTTTTGGGACTAATCGAAGCAATAGTAAAAGTCCTACCCAAAATAATCGGCGTTAGACTTAAAGAAAAATGGAGTGCCTTTGCCTACTCAATAGCACCCGTGAGCATTCCAATACTTACGGCTCTCTCAGTAATTTATCAAAACCCAGTCTTCATCGTGATACTTGGAGTTATTGCAACAATAATCAATACTGCCTTTGCCTTCAACTTTGGCATTGAACTGCAAGTAAGAATCTCCAGCGAAAAAAGAGCTACCCTAATTTCACTCTACTCAATGATTTCAGCCCTGATAATGGCATTTTTCTACGGAATCTACGGTTTTGCCGTTGATAAATTAGGCTTAGCAGAGGCAAGATTAGTGTTCGCCCTAATCCTCTCTGGCATTGGCTTAGCATTCAAAGGAGCACAAACAATCGGAATCCTAAAAGAACCCCTAAAACTAAAACATCTCCAACTACATTCAAAAGAGAAATAGAGATGTCACGAACAAACACGAATTATTCTTTCCTCAATTTCGCAATGAAAAAGCTGTTGCAGTCATGCAGATGAGTCCAAGCTCTGAAAACTTTATCTCCAATCTCCAAAAAGCCCCTTTCACCCCAGCTGAATGGATAATCAACAAGCTCAAAGCCAATCTTATTCATTGCATATTTAATGTTCTCTTCGTTTTCATCGATTCTGATTGAGCATGTCGAGTAAGTCATCTCCCCACCAATCCTTAGGTTGCGATAAGCATTCCTCAGCATAGCTTTCTGCACTTGGATAACCTTCTTGATTTTCCTCTCATCAAAACGCCACTTCACCTCCGGGAACTGCCTGTAAGTACCCGAACTTGAGCACGGAGCATCAAGGATAATCCTATCGAACTCCTCTTTTTCCTTGAACTTCATTCCGTCGGCATGAACAAGCTTAACATTCCTGACTCCCAGAATCTTCATCTTCTCACGCATCTTGTTGAGTCTCTCCAAAGAGTAATCAACAGCTATTATCTCACCAGTATTTTCCATTAGATGAGCAACGTGGAATGTTTTACTTCCAGGAGCAGCCGCCAGATCTAAAATCCTCTCTCCTTTTTCTGGGCCTAAAACATGAGCAACATAAGCTGAAGCTAAGTCTTGAATGACAAAGTAGCCCTGCTTGTACCATTCAAGCCTTGTAATTGGAGTCTTGTATTCTAAAATCTTGAGAACATCATCAACCGGAGTTCTGGCAACCCTGACGTTATGCTCCTCCAAATAATCAGCTAAGCTGTCAATATCTGTTTTAATGGGATTCACCCTTACATAGTAGCGCTGAGCCCTGTTGTTGCTTAGCAGAAGCCTAATAGCATCATCATAACCGAGCAGCTCGATTGCATATTCAACGTACCATCTTGGATGAGAGAACTTAACACTCAAATACTCAATTCTGTCCTTCTCTTTTAGCTTTTTCAAAGCTTTTTCGAGGTTAAAGTTCTCCACTTCTCTAAGCAAAGCATTCACAAACTTAGCTTTTGCCAGATCATATTTCTCCTTAACAACTCTAACAACGGAATCAGTGGCAATTGCTGGGTTTACTCCTTTAAACTTCATTTCAAAAACACCAATTCTAATTAAATTAGCCAAATAAAGCTCTAAATCTTCAATTTTTGAACCCTTGAGAACAGAGTTCACTATGAAGTCAATTTTCTTTCTCCATTTTTCAATTTCAAATACATAAGCATGAGCTAACCCACGAGCTTTTTCCCTATCTTTTCCGCTGACTCGCTTAAAAACCCTCTCAAGAGCATTTTTTGAAGAGAGCTCACGCTCATCAATTAATGTCAGTATGTCAGCTATGAGCTCGTGAAGAGTTATGCGATAAAACAGCTCCATGCTCCTACCTTCGATGGAGAGTTTAAAAATTTGGTGGAAAATTTTATCTAAAATGGGCATGTATTTTTAAAAGGGTGAAATTATGATTCTCGATACTGACTACATCACGAAAGATGGAAAGCCCATAATCAGGATTTTCAAGAAAGAAAATGGCGAGTTTAAGATAGAGCTTGACAGAAACTTCCAGCCTTACATTTACGCTCTTCTTGAAAGTGATGATGCTATTGAAGAGGTTAAAAAAATAACGGCAAAAAGAGGAAACAAAACTGTCAGAGTTTTGAAAGCTGAAAAAGTTCAGAAAAAGTTTTTGGGAAGACCAATAGAGGTGTGGAAGCTCATTTTTGAACATCCACAAGACGTTCCAGCGATTAGAGAAAAAATAAGGGAGCATCCAAAAGTAATTGACATTTTTGAATATGACATACCTTTCGCAAAGCGTTATCTCATTGATAAGGGTTTAATCCCGATGGAAGGAGATGAAGAGCTCAAACTCCTTGCCTTTGACATAGAGACCTTCTACCACGAGGGGGAGCAGTTCGGAGAAGGCGAGATAATAATGATTAGCTATGCTGATGAAAATGAGGCAAAAGTTATAACTTGGAAGAAAATTGATCTGCCGTATGTTGAGGTTGTTTCCAGCGAGAGGGAGATGATAAAGCGCTTTGTTCAAATCATCAGGGAGAAAGATCCAGATGTCCTCATAACCTACAACGGAGACAACTTCGATCTGCCGTATTTAATCAAGAGAGCTCAGAAATTAGGACTGAGGTTGTTCATTTCAAGAGATAAGGAAAATCCGGAGCCGAAGATACAAAGAATGGGTGACAGATTTGCCGTTGAAATCAAGGGAAGGATCCATTTTGACCTCTTCCCTGTTGTGAGGAGGACAATAAATCTGCCCACCTATACTCTTGAGGCTGTATACGAAGCGGTCTTAGGCAAGAAGAAAACCAAACTTGAGGCTGCGGAGATAACTGCAATATGGGAAAGTGAAGAAGGAATGAAGGAACTTGCAAAATACTCAATGGAAGATGCTAAAGCGACCTATGAATTGGGCAGAGAGTTCTTCCCTATGGAAGCGGAGTTAGCAAGGCTTATCGGGCAAAGTGTCTGGGATGTCTCCCGTTCGAGCACAGGGAACTTGGTTGAGTGGTTTTTACTGAGGATTGCATACCAGAGAAACGAACTTGCTCCGAACAAACCAAGCGACGAGGAGTATCAGAGGAGGCTGAGAACGACATATCTTGGAGGCTATGTTAAAGAGCCGGAAAGAGGATTATGGGAGAACATTGTTTATTTAGATTTTAGGTGTCATCCAGCCGATACAAAGGTTGTTGTTAAGGGGAAGGGCATCGTCAATATAAGCGAAGTCAGGGAAGGAGACTATGTCTTGGGAATAAATGGCTGGCATAAAGTGCTGAAAGTATGGGAGTATGACTATGATGGTGAGCTTGTGAATGTAAATGGGCTTAAATGCACTCCAAACCATAAGCTACCTGTGGTTACACAGAAAAAGCGACAAACTGTAATACGGGACAGCTATGCAAAATCTATGTTAACCAATAAAGTTAAAGGAAGAATTATTGCCACACACCTCTTTGAATCAATAGGGGAAATTGAAAAAAGAAAATCAGAGTTTTCTGAGGAATTCATCCTAAAAAGTGAGCTTGCCGGCATAATTTTAGCAGAGGGACACTTGCTAAGAAAGGATATCAGATACTTTGACTCTTCACGGAGGAGACACCGAGTATCGCATCAGTATAGGGTCGCGATAACTGTCAATGAAGATGAAAAGGAGCTCATAGACCGTATAAACTATATCTTTGAAAAGCTCTTTGGCTGTAAACCGTCAATAAAAAGAAAAAAGAACAGCAAAGCCCTAACATTACAGTGCGCTAAGAAATCAGTTTACTTAGAAATCGAGAATATCATGAGGGAAATTGAAAACCTTGATGCCGCTTCGGTGCTTAGAGGCTTCTTTGAAGGAGACGGCACCATAAACACGGTTAGGAGAACAGTTGTAGCAAACCAAGGAACAAGGAACAAAAAGAAAATTGAGCTCGTATCTAAGCTGTTGAACAAACTTGGCATTAGGCACTCCACATATACCTACACAGACGAAAAGAATGGGAAGAGATACACACGTTACATAATTGAAATCCCATGGCGGGGAGAGCTTGTTAAATTCGCAATTTTGGTAGGATTTATAAGCACAAGAAAAAAAGAGCTTTTAAAACAGATTATCGAGCAGAAAGAAATGTATCAAATAGAAAACAGCGGCTTTTACAGGTTAAATGAAATTCATGCAACAAAAGAATACTACAAGGGCAAAGTTTATGATTTGACCCTTGATGGTGCTCCCTACTATTTCGCAAATGGAATTCTAACCCACAACTCTCTGTATCCTTCAATAATCATCACACATAACGTTTCGCCCGATACCCTCGAAAGAGAAGGTTGTAAAAACTATGATGTTGCCCCGATTGTTGGCTATAAGTTCTGCAAAGATTTCAAAGGATTTATATCATCCATACTTGAAGAGCTCATTGAAACAAGGACAAAGATAAAGAAGGAGATGAAAGCCACAATCGATCCCATAAAGAGGAAGATGCTTGATTACAGGCAAAAAGCTGTGAAGCTTTTGGCAAATTCTCATTACGGTTATATGGGGTATCCAAAGGCGAGATGGTATTCAAAGGAATGTGCCGAGAGTGTAACGGCATGGGGAAGAACATACATAGAGATGACGATTAAAGAAATAGAGGAAAAATTCGGGTTTAAAGTTCTATATGCCGACACAGATGGACTCTATGCGACAATACCCGATGCTGACGCTGAGACTATCAAGAAGAAGGCTAAAGAGTTCTTAAAATACATCAACTCTAAACTCCCCGGGTTGCTGGAGCTTGAGTATGAAGGCTTTTACTTAAGAGGGTTCTTCGTTACAAAAAAGAGGTATGCAGTGATAGATGAAGAAGGAAAGATAACCACAAGGGGACTCGAGGTTGTGAGGAGGGACTGGAGCGAGATAGCAAAGGAAACCCAGGCAAAGGTCTTAGAGGCAATTCTGAAGGATGGTAGCGTTGAGAAGGCCGTTGAAATAGTCAAGAAAGTGGTTGAAGACTTGGCAAAGTATAAAGTTCCACTTGAAAAGCTCGTGATACACGAGCAGATAACAAAAAGCTTGGACGAGTATAAAGCCACCGGGCCGCATGTTGCGGTTGCAAGGAGGCTCAAAGCTAAGGGGATTAAAGTGAGACCGGGGATGATAATCAGCTATATAATCCTCAAGGGGGACAAAAAGATAAGTGACAGGGCGATTCTATTGAGCGAATATGATCCAAAGAAGCACAAGTACGATCCGGATTATTACATTGAGCACCAAGTTCTGCCAGCAGTTTTAAGGATTTTGGAGGCTTTCGGATACAGGAAGGAAGATTTAAGATATCAGAAGACTAAGCAACTTGGATTGGGAGCCTGGCTGAATGTCAAGAAATGAGGTGATTTAATGAAATAGAATGAGCAGGAAAAAAGAGAACTCCTGAAGAAAGCATTAAAACTGCTGGAACAGAGTGAAAGCTCAGTAGAAGATGGCTTTTTCCACCAGAATAATAAGGGAATCAAGAGACAAAAATTAAGATTCCAAAGAGTTCTTCAGTTTACACTTTTTATCACCCTACAAATAAACTAATGAGAATTCAGAACTCATCGGATTAACTTCAAAACCTCCTCTAACTCCCCGGCATTCCTTACCACAAAGCCCCTCTCTGCTATCCTCTCAACCTTCTCAGCATCTGGATTAATCCAGACTGCCCACAGTCCAGCATTTAAAGCTCCTTCAAAATCCTCTGCATAGGTGTCGCCTATGTGGAGTGCCTCCTCCGGCTTAACTCCAAAATACTCCAACGGCTTCAAGAAGACTTCTTTCATAGGCTTGTAGGCTTTGAGTTCATCGGAATAAAACTGCCTATCAATGAAATCCGCCAACCCAAACCTCTCAAGAATTAAGCGCGTATAGGCAGAAGGCCAGAACATTACGTTGCCTGTTGTGATTATGATTAAATCCTTCTCTTTTGCCGCTTTCAAGCCTTCAATTGCTCCTTCAATGACAATCCTCTCATCAACTCTGAGCGTTGCTTTAGCAGCAACCCTCTTGATGATCTCAATATCACAGCCAAGCTTTTTTGCGAGGATTTCTTGACTCTCTTCGAGAGCTTTCTCTGGGTTGCCTCTTTTGCTCTTCCTCAGCTCCTTGATTTCTCCTCTTGCTTCCATGACTTTTTCAAAAACCTCTTTATAATCTTTCTTTGTCAGCTCAGCCAAGGCTTTTGTCAGTTCCTCCAGCATAACGTTGATATCCAGGAGGGTGTTCCAGACATCAAAGCTCACAAGCTTCATTCAATCACCTCCGCCAGCTTATCCAAAAGTCCAGCAGCAGAGAGAATTTCTTCAAGGTTTTTCTTCCTTGAGCGCATTACAAACATTTCATAGAACCCCTCGAGGTTTCCCCAGAAGCCGTAGGAAGCTAAAGCTAAATAAATTACCTCTTTCGGCTTCAGTTTTCTCTTTAGATCAATGCACAGAATGTTTATTGCCCTCTCAATTTTTCTCAGCACTCCCTGCTTTTCCAGAAGCTTAAGCATCAAATCCTCAACAGTTGGCTTTTTCCACTCCACGCATGGGTGTCTAAAGTGGTAGCCAATTAAAAGCGGGACTATAACAACATCTCCAACTCTAAAATTCCCTCCCTCTCTTGTGAATTTGAATGAGGAAAGCTTGCCCCTTATTGACTCCATTACCCCTTCGGCACTCTCATCGATATCAATGGCTAATCCTATCTTGTCAACTTTAAACTCAAAAACGTCCATAGCTTTCAAAAAGTTTCCCAAGTTCCTTATAACCCCAGCGTTGCCTTCACTTGGGATTATTGCCAGAAATACATCGTCTTTTCTCAAAAGCTCGAAGTTGTCCCTCTCAAAGACCTTCTCAATCAGTTTTAAATTTTCAGGCGTTGTTCTGCTTTCTTTAAATCCGAACAGCTTTTTATAAACCCCTTTGAAAAATTTTGAGTCAGTTTTGCCCTCACAGAAGATAATGCTGACTTTGGAAAATCCACCAAATGATGCACCTCTTAGATCAAAATCGAGGTATTTTCTGAGCTCATAGGCTTCTTTCAAAGTTAAGCTTTTCATTGTATCGGAATATAGAAGCTCTCCACTTTCTGTTCTCTTAAACCGTTCCAGAATAAGGTCAATTAACTCCAAACTTGCTGTAACCACTGTTTCTTCTCCTTCAAGTGAGCTCACAAACTTCTTCAGCTCTTCACTGTTCTTTCCATGCTCTGGGAAAAACACCGCATCTTTAAAATTCTCATAACGCTTTCCCGTCACAATTCTCATTTACTTCACCATATCAACGGCTATCGCACCAATCACGGCAAAGGTGCTTATTATGATGGTCGCACTTATGTACTGATTCAGGGAGAACTCAGCAAGCCTGTTTATACCATACAGGTAGATTAAGCCCGCGGATATCAGATATGAGATTAAGACTACCGTTAAAAGGCGTTTTGGTATATGGAACAGTTCCTCCCTCTCAATGTTTGAAACTTTTGCTTTTGTTATGAAAAGATAAGCAATTGAGAGGGTCAAAATCAAAATTCCAACCGCCCGCTCCATAGTTAAAGACTTTGCTATGTCCCAGATTTCTTGTGTAAAGAGAAATGGGAGAGAAAAAGTCAGGGCACCAATGATTTCCTGAGCTATATCATCCCACCCCAGCTTATCAGGTTTCTTCTCAAACCTCTTCTCTAACCCTTCAATCTGTTCCGAGAGCTTTTCAAAACGTTCATTAAGTTGCTTTAGTTCCTCACTCATTTTGCTCAGCCACTCTGGGGTCAATCATCAGTTCAGCATTGGATTCATTCATCATCGCACATTTAAAAAGTCTTGGGACAAGGTTATAAACTTTGAGGACTACAAAATTTAGGTGAGTAAGTATGAGAAAAGTTTTGAGCGTAATACTATCTGTTTTGTTTTTAGTATCTGTTGCAGGAGCAGTGCAGGGGTTCAATTTTAAAGTAAACTCAACAAACAGCATTATTGTTTTACCAACGACGAAGATAGTTAATGGACAGCCCCTCCATATAGGCGAAGATGCCATCACGGGGTCAAAATTGGGGGCTCTGCTTGTGCTCAAAGGCATAAGAGAGGTAACATACTCCACATACGTCGATGTACCTATTGAGTACCACAGCGTTCTAATCCAGGATAACAATCAGTACTACAAGCTGAACAGTGTGGATATGCCAGATGTAGGGATTAACGTCGGGGACTCTCCAGTAGGGGACACAATTGTTGTTGCAGTCAACTTTTCGAGGGTCTTATACAACGATACAATCAAAAAAGCACAGTTCAACGACAAGAGCGTTGAGATAATCTTCAATGAAAATACAACTCCCCTGAATCTTGGGGGGGAAACCGCTAAAATAGTTTCCACAGTGGTTGATGGAAAGGACACCATGTACATCTACTCATATGAGGAAAACTCCGGTTCAAAGGCTCTGGGTGAAACGCTGACAATAAATGGATGGAAGATCAAGTTCAGAGATATTGACACCGAGCAGGAAAAGACCCTTGTGGACATATCCTTCCCGAGCGGATTCGTGAGGACAGACACGCTCTATAAGAACAAGTACTACATCCTCTACGTTGATGCCAACGGAGATGAAGACTTTGAACCCTTTGACTCTTACCCCTCAGCAAGAATTCAGGAGCTTTTACAGGCTGGAATTAAGAAGATGCTGATCATCTCTCCAACAGACTTCTTTGTTGGTATAGGAGGTACAAGACAGGTCACATACAAATACGAATATTACGAGAAGGTTAGGATGTATCAGGATGGGGAAGTCTACGAGGGACAGTGGATTTGGGACATAGACCCAACCAACAACTTGTTCGTGCTGTATCTCCATGTCGATCCAGACAACAATTTTCCCAAAGTTGTACTCGATGACGGTCAAATGCTGAAACTTCCAATTGATGGGCTTAACATTCAGCCTGTGTTCGCAAAAGATGAAAACGGTGAGATAACTGGAATCGCAGGATACAGGTTTGTCAGAATTGATACAGTGAAAAGGAAGGTAACCGTAAAAACAGTTAAAGCTGATGTTATTGACGATGTAAACAAGTTGATAATAGAGGACACTCAACTAACAAAGCTGCCCAGTGATAAGAATGTGATAATCGTTGGAGGGTGGGTCAGCAATAAAGCATGGAAACTACTGGAGCAGGTTTATGGTTCAAGCACAATCCAGAGCATAAAGGATGAAATAATGAACAAGGGATACGTTGTCAAAGTCCTGGACAATCCAAACAATCCAGAGTATAAAGTTATAATACTTGCGGGTAAGGACTACACACTGACAAGGAAAGCTGTCGAGGAGTTTATGAATAAGATTTGATGTTCGACTCTTTCCTTTTTGTCTCTTTTAGCATTTTGTGGCTTATCACAACGATCCAAGAAAGTATAAAAACGGCACCTATCATTTCTGGCACAGCCAATCCAGATTTTCCAAGTGTTGCTATCATTAAAGCAAATGTGCCAGCACTACCTATCATGCTGAATAAGGAGAGCTTTTGCTTCCCACGTTTTCTAAGGATAACACCAGCATAAAAGATTCCAGTAAGGGACAACAAATAAAACAGAATCGCAGGGATTGAATGAATTTTACCGTACTCCTCTGGGAAAATCCCTACGGCTATTAAAAATGCCATTGCAACTGTAAGGATGTGCATCATATTTGAGCCAAAATACCTAACAGCTGCCAAAGAAAAGACAATGCCAAGGATACCCATGAGAATTAAGCCTGAATTGAAAACATACCGGGTTTGGACTTTAAGAGAGCCCAAGTCGCTCAGGGCATTTTTATGGAAAGAAAACCAGGGGTTAAGAGTTATAGCTACGCTTAACATTACTGCAAAGATTATAGGCAAGAGGAACCCAGACATGGCACCTATCTCCAAGAGATTCTCGGACTTCACCTTCATTCCAGACACCTGATGAATTCATGGAGCTAAAACTTAAAATTACAAAAAGATTTGAGCGTATAGCAGAGGTTGGTGCATTATGGCATCAAACAACATCTCCCAACGATCATTAATAAGCTTTGTGTCCCTCATGTTATCATTTCGATAAATTTATAAGCGTTAAGACATTAAGTTAAACCATGCTCCAGAAGTTCAATAGAGACGCAAAGATACTCATTGCATTGAACGCAGTGGGGCAGCTGTTTCTCCAGTTTTCCTTCTTCATAATTCCGTTCTATTTGAGAGCACTGGGATATTCAATGAGCGATATGGGAGTGTTCTTCTCACTGAGAACATTTGTCGGTGCTCTGTTCTTCTTGTTTGCCGGTCAGATCTCATTGAAAATCGGCTATAAAAAATCCCTCCTTCTTGGAGCGGTTTTAGGCTTTACTGGGAGGATACTCCAGGTTACTGCTCTAAATTACTACGTTCTCCTGCTCGGATTTCTCCTTGTTGGAGTGAACATGGGAATAAGACAGCCAAACTTCTCTGCCCTCTTAAGTGAAGAGGTTGGAGACGAGCTTAGGCATCATGCGTTTTCAATAAGCTTTGGTCTCGGAACCATATTTAATGCTGTGGGCGTTCTGTTGGCAGGATTTATGCCAAATTTCTTAGAGAATGCTTTTGGAATTACTACCCAGTTGGCATATAGATTGGTTTTAGCATTTTCCTTTCTGCAGTTTTTAATCACCATCCCCGCACTTTTGATAATAAAGGATGTTCCGGTGGAAAATCCAAAAATAAGGTGGAGGAAGGAGCTGATAATAAAGATCCTCAAGTTTTCAGTCCCTTCGGCGATAATAGGTCTCGGTGCGGGCATAACAATCCCCTACATGCAGCTTTACTTTGATATGCGGTTTGGAGTTACTTTAGCAGCTATAAGCGGTGTTTTCTTCTTCCAGCAGCTGGTTATGGGTCTTGGATCATTCATACTTCCAAAGCTTGTAGATAGAATAGGCCCAGTAAAAACAATAACATTATTTCAAAGCTCTGCGGCTCTGCTTTTTGCTGTCTTCCCATCAATTAATATATTCACATTAGCGGCTTTTTTCTACATCATAAGAAGCATACTGATGAACATTGTCTGGCCGATTAACGATTCCTTCATGCTTGGATTTTTCTCAACTGAGGAGAAAGCCACAGCTGTTGGGATTAGAAGGGCATTTTCAACCTTCATGAGAGGGGTAGGGAACTACATAGGTGGATTTCTCTTTGGAATATCCCTCAGCTATCCGTTTTATACTACGGCAACTTTGTACATAATTGCCACCCTTACGTTTTACTTCTTCTTTGCCAAGTACAACAAAGCTTAACCACTTTACTAACATTGTTTAAGCGCTTCGACATGCTTATAAATTGACACCCCAACTCTCAACCATGAGCCTCGAGAAATACAGAGGATTCAGCAGAGATGCAAAGTTAGTTGTAGCCTATTCTTTTTTTGGCTGGTTAGGGGGCAATATAGCATGGTTTATTCTGCCATTCTATCTTAAATCCCTTGGAATGGACTTTACAAAAATTGGGATTTTGTTCTCCCTATCAACAATAGTTCAAGCTGCTCTTTTACTGATTTCTGGGCAAATCAGCATTAGATTTGGCTACAAAAGGACAATCCTGCTTTCATTATCCCTGATTTTCATCGCTCGCTTGATTCAGGTCTCTGTTCCAGTATTCTGGGCTTTGGCACTGTCATCCGTAATTGCTGGAATAGCTATGGCACTTGAATGGCCTTCTTTGATGGCTCTGCTCAGTGGAGAAGCAAGCGAGGAGAAGCGACACTATCTGTTTACTCTAAACAGTGCTCTCGGAACAGCAGGGGCAGCCTTTGGAATGCTCTTAGGGGGAATCCTGCCAAAGGTTCTGGATGGAACAAACCCCTATAGGAGAACTCTACTCCTTGCGGCTCTTCTGATTTTAATTCAAATGGTACTGATGTCCTTCGTCTCCCCAGTGCTTGGAAAAGAAGAGAGAAAGCTTAGACTCAGGAGAGAGCTGTTGATAAAAATAGCAAAGTTTTCACTCCCATCAGCTTTAATTGGTTTGGGTGCGGGGGTGACAATCCCGTATATGGGGCTCTACTTCAACTTGAAGTTTGGGACGAGCTTAGAGAGCATAGGTGGGCTCTTTGCACTGCAGCAACTTGTCATGGCATTAGGAATGTTCTCCATGCCCCTCTTAGCCGACAAAATTGGAAGCGTGAAAACAATAGTGAGCTTTAACGGAAGTGCCACAGCTTTGATAATTGCCCTCCCGCTTGCTCCAAGCTTTCTGATAGCTTCGATCATTTACATAGTTAGAACAATCCTCATGAACATCGTTAACCCAATATGGGATGCCTTCATGATGAAGTTCTTCACAAAGGAAGAGAGGGCAACTTCAATAGCACTGAGAAGCTTTGCCTGGACCTCAACCTTTGGACTCGGGCAGTATTTGGGAGGAATTATCTTCGACAGATCTTTAGTATTCCCTTTCCTCATAACCGGGTTTCTGTATGCGGCATCCATAGTTATATTTTGGATGTTCTTTGCTGGATATGAGGAAAGAGTTATAAGCAACGGTACATCTCTTTAAATGACTGTTCTAAGGGGTGAGCAAGATGGCAGTTAAAGACTGCCCAGAGTGCCATGGAACTGGGAAAGTTAAAGTAGGCGAGAAGGAGTGTGAGGTCTGCAACGGATGGGGCTACGTTCCAGCTGATTTTAAATTAGACGAGCATCTGAAAGGCTACAAAAACCTCGATTACTTTGGTGTTGATGAGGAAGTTGATGAGATCCCTTGCCCAGAGTGTCATGGAAAAGGGATCGTGCCAGTTTATGATGCATGCCCAACCTGTGGGGGGACTGGGAGGGTTTTAGCCTGTGATATCTGCGGGAAAGTGAAAGAACCTTGGGAACCTGGCATGGAGACAACTTGGGTGTGTCCAGAGTGTGAGAGGAAGTTTAAAATTGTATACATCCTTGATAAGACATGTGATTATGAAGACGTTGAAATCGGAAGGATTTACAAAGGTGTTATTGATAGAGTAGAGCGCTTTGGGGTTTTTGTTAAGCTCAATCCTCACGTTGTTGGTTTAATCAAGCGTAAGGATCTGCTTGGAGGAAAAGAATACAAGCCCGGGATGGAAATTTTGGTTCAAGTTTTAGATGTCAGACCAGAGAAGAGGGAAATAGACTTCATTGAATCAGCATTAAGACAGTACAAGGAAGTAATCGTGAGAAAGGAGTTGCCTGTCACCCCAATCGAACAGCTCAGCGAGGAGTTGGCCGGAAAGACCGTGAGAATAAGGGGCAAGATAATCCAAGTGCAAGTTACGGGTGGGCCAACAGTTTTCACAATAACAGATGGAACTGGCATAACATGGGCAGCGGCTTTTGAAGCCCCGGGCGTTAGGGCATATCCCAACATAAACGTTGGGGATATTGTTGAGATCATTGGAAAAGTGTCATTCCACGCTGGTGAGATTCAGATAGAGATAAGCGACATGTCAAGACTGTGGGGACCTGAGGCGGCTGAGGTCAAGAAGAGGATTGAAGAAGAGCTTGACAAAAAAGCACAGCCAGAGGATGTTGGATTTTTAGTTGAAAGTGAGGTTTTGGAGAAGCTTAAGCCAAAAATTATGAAAGCTGCTTTCATGATCAGGAGAGCAATCTATGAAGGAAGGCCTATTCTGCTCAGACATCATGCAGATACAGATGGCTATGTCTCGGGATTGGCTCTGGAGAGTGCTATAGTTCCTCTCCTAAAGGAGGTATCACCAGACCCAGAGGCTGAGTGGCACCTCTTCAAGAGGAGACCATCAAGGGCACCGTTCTATGAGCTTGAGGACGTTTTGAAGGACATAATCTTTGCTGTCGAGGATTCGATGAAGTTCGGTGAGCCTCTGCCGTTAGTTGTGATAGTTGACAACGGCGGAACTACGGAGGATATCCCAGCATACAGGAGGTTAAAAGCATATGGGGTTCCAATTGTTGTCATTGATCACCACGATCCAAGAGATTTCATAAGCGAAGACAAAGCGGCAGTTGATGAGTGGGTTGATGTTCACGTCAATCCCCATCTCGTCAAGAGAGGATACTACGAATTAACAGCTGGAATGCTTGCAACTGAGCTTGCAAGATTCATTAACCCAAAGGTAGAGGATAAGATAAAGCACCTCCCAGCCATAGCTGGAACTGGAGACAGGAGTAAAGCTCCAGAATTTGAGCAGTATTTAAAGATCGCAAAAGAAACAAAAGGGCTGGAAGAGGAAGATTTAAAGAAGATCGCTGAAGTAATTGATCACGAGGCTTATTACTGGAAGTTCATGGATGGAAAGGGGATAATTGAGGAGATTCTACTCTTAACCGGCAATCTTCAAAGACATAGAAAGCTTATTGATGCAATCTACCCAGAGGTTAAGGCAAAACAAGAGAAGGTTCTCAAAGCTTCCTTGCCGCATGTAAAGAGCATCGTTCTGCCAAATGGGATAAGGTTCAACACGATTGACATTGAGCTTTATGCTCCAAAGTTTGAGTATCCATCACCAGGAAAGCTCAGCGGTTTAATCCATGATCACTTCAAGGAGAAGTACGGGGAGGATTCGCCAATATTAACCTTGGCATATGGCCCGGACTTTGCAGTGATTAGGGCAAGCGATGGCATGGCAGCTTACAACTTTGATCTCAACGAAATCATAAAAGTTCTCCAACAGAAGATCCCAGATGCTGGAGTAGAAGGGGGAGGACATAGCTACGCTGGCTCAATAAAGTTCTTTGAGGGCAAGAGGAAAGAAGTTCTTGAGGAGTTTGCAAAGCAGGTTGTTAAGTTGAAGAAGAATGTTCCTTAACTCTTTTATACCTTCACTCATAATTTCTTCTGGTGATGACCATGTTTATGGCGGAATTCAAACTCAGATACGGTTCTATGAAGTGGTATGTCAGGAGAATTGTTGAAGCTGAAACTTTTGAGGAAGCAAAAGAGCTGGCAGAAAGATACGTAAAAGCAATAAACAGAGGCGAAGTCAAATGGGAGCTAAATGACATCTATGAGGTTGACAAACCACTCATGATAACAAAAGAAATGGTAGAAAGACTTGAAAAGACTTAACTTTTCTCTTCTTTAACCATTGTCATCATCAAAATCATTGCAAATGCACTCATTGCTGCCGCATAAAGAAAGCTGTATTTCAGCGAATAATTCTGCCACAGCCAGCCTGCAATTGCTGAAGCCGGAAAAACAAACACTCCGAAGACCGTGTGATATGCTCCGATTATCGTTCCCTTCTCAAAGTCCTTGGCCAAATCAGCCATGTAAGCTCTCGGAACTGTATCTTCAATTGCCAAATAGACGCCGTATAGGATAAAACCTGCCAATAGCATCCACAGAGTTTTTGCATATGCAAAAGTTAGAGCTGCTAATGTTGCAACCCCAAATCCAGCTGTAATGATAACTTTTTTGCCGACTTTATCGGAGTAAACGCCTATTGGGTAAGCAGACAGTGCATAGATAACATTAAAAAGAGCATAAAAGCCTAAACTCTGAACAATTGAGTAGCCAAGCTCTTGAGCCTTCCACATTGTAAAGGCATAGCTGTATCTTCCAAGAGCTCCAATCGCAACAACAACCAAGAACAGCTTTAAATTCCTATTCCTTAATGCTGAGATGCCCCTGATCTTCTTTTTAACCTCCTTCCCAGTGTCCTTTACTAAGAAAATTATTATCAAGATGCTCAACGCGCCTGGGAGAGCAGAGAGGAGAAAGATCCTTCTGTATGCAACATCAGCTGGATACTTCACGAATAAAGCCAAGAGACCAATGGCAACCAACGGCCCAGCAACAGCCCCCATGGTATCCATCATCCTGTGGAAGCCAAAAGATTTGCCGGTTTTCCCTTTTTCGGTTGACTCTGCTATTAAGGCGTCTCTTGGAGCTGTCCTAATCCCTTTTCCCACCCTATCAACGATCCTTAAGCTCAGAAAGTCCCACCATGAGTGTGTAAAAGCTAAAGCACCCTTGGAAATCGTTGAAAGGCCATAACCCAAAGTTACAAAAACCTTCCTTTGTCTGAATTTATCACTGATGTGCCCAAAAACTACTTTAAAGAGGGAGCTCAGGCTCTCAATGAGGCCCATTATTGAACCACTTGCAAGCTTCCCAACATTTAACACACTGGTCAGATATGCCGGAACAATCGGTGCAATCATCTCACTGCTCATATCGTTGAGAAAGCTTACAAGTCCCAGCAAGAACACATTCCAGCTTATTCCAAAGATTTTCTTTTCTTTATCCATTGCAATCACCCAAGATTTCGTTGCAAAGCTCTTTAACTTTCTTTTTTCCCTCTTCCAAGACTTCCAGGCCTTTTGGAGTTATCTCGTAAAGCCGGATTCTCCTTCCATCCCTGACTTCCCATCTGCTCTTTAAAAGCCCAGAAACTTCCATCTTATGCAAGAGCGGATATATCGTCCCGGGACTAACCTCATAACCATGCTTTTTCAGTTCTTCAATCATGAACACCCCGGTTATTGGCTCTTTGCTTGCGTGATGCAGTATGTGCAGCCCCATGAAGCCAAGCAAAATGCGGCGTATCATATCGAACACCGATATCGAATTCTGATATCATATCTTAAAAACTTTACCTCTGTATAAAACCAAAATCAAGAGAGAATCAAAGCTCGAGCACATGCTTTTCCAAAACATAGCAGTAAAATTCCCCTTCCAGAACCTTTTCATTTCCCTGATTGAAAACTTCAACATGAACCACTTTCTTTTTCCCTAAATCCTCCACAACTTTTGCTTTAGCTAAGAGCTCATCCCCAACCTTCACAGGCTTCGTAAACTTCACTTCAGCCTTTCCCAAAACAACTGTTGGCTCATTTACAGCAAGCATCGCAGCATAATCTGCCAGTCCAAACGTAAAGCCGCCATGAACTAAGCCGTGTTCGTCAACTTTCATCTCATCCACGGTCTTCAGCTTAACTTCTGCATATCCCTCTGTGATTTTTACTGGTTCTCCCACCAATCGTTTGGAAGTTAAATTATGTGTTCTCTGCATGATGCTCACCAGTGTATTGTAATGCACATGGAAAATATAAACTTTTACACCCATGAAAAACTTTAAATATTCAATGTTATCATCATTATCACAGGTGGTTGGAAAATGGCGTATTATCAGCATGCTCCTGAATATGGCGCTTATATCTTCATGATGCTCTCCTACTTCATTTTCTCATGGGCAATAATCATCTTGGGAGCCTACATTAACAGGGGAGTACTAATAAAAAATCCCAAGTTTGAAGATATCCCACATGGAAAGAAGGTGTTCCTTAAAAAATGGGCACCTTGGCTAATTATTGGCCTTATGCTGTGGTCTTTCTCAACATTTAAATTGACTGACTACTACCTTTCAACCTATTCATTTGAGTTTACTGGAACCCATTTTACAGCATCCTCACTTCTTGAGGATATGAGGGGCAATGAAAGATACAGATTCGATGTTGAGGGAATCCAAAAACTTGGAATGCCCCACTATGGATTGCTCAAAGGCTACAAGCTCCAAGATAGCGTTAGAGAGGGCCTGATTGTGAAAAGGATTAATCAGGTTGTTATCCTACAGGGATATCCTTTTCTCCCAGTGGCAAAGCTCTACATTTATGACGTGGCAGGGAAGCAAGTAAAATCATTACGGACAGCATATATTTTCTTTCCGCAGTCCCCAGGTGGAAAGCTGTCATCACTTTTCAACTTCCCATTCGAAATGTTCTTCTGGGGTAGCGGAGGAGTTGGAGCTTAGTAAAGCTTTTCTACTTCTTTTACTTAACTTTGTATGGTGGAGTGAGTGAAGGAGCTAAAAAATGCCATCCTCTATAAGGGCTCAAATGAATTCACAAAACAAGAGTTAATTGGAATTCTTGTTGTTAAACTCAGACTGATGAGCGTTAAAGAAGCCAAAGAGCTTATAGAAGGCAGCATAGAGAGAGGCATTATTGAAGAGAGAGATGGAAAGCTTATAATCAATGAGGAGATACTCGAAAAGGAAGAGAAGGAGGAAGACATATTTACAAAAATGATTGCCTATATTGCCCGAAAACTTGGGTGGAGTGAATTTGAAGTGCTCGAGGACATAAAGAAATTCTCGGAGAGATACGGCACCCTAGATAAAAGGATTGTGGCTTACCTCTACGGGGTAGACAAGGGAATTGATATGTCCAAATTTAAAGACAAGCTGGAGGTGTGAGAGATGGAGGCTCTCATAATTGTTGACATGCAGAAGGACTTCATGCCTGATGGAGCTTTGCCAGTCCCAGATGGAGATAAAATAATTCCAAAAGTCGAAGAATACATTAAAAAATTCAAGGAAAAGGGGGCATTGATAGTTGCTACAAGAGACTGGCATCCCCCAAACCATATAAGCTTTAAAGAGCAGGGGGGACCATGGCCAAGGCACTGTGTTCAAAATACAGAAGGGGCTGAATTTGTGGTGAAGCTCCCAGAAGATGCAATAATAATTTCAAAAGCTGATAAGCCCGATAAAGAGGCATACTCAGGTTTTGAGGGAACAAATTTAGCAGAAACTTTGAGGAAAAGGGGCATTAAAAAGGTCTACATCTGTGGGGTTGCAACTGAATACTGCGTCAGAGCAACAGCATTAGATGCTTTAAAGTATGGATTTGAGGTGTACATACTGAAAGATGCAATTAAGGGAATAAACCCAGAAGATGAAGAGAAAGCTCTAAAAGAACTCGAAGACCAAGGTGCAAAAATAATCACGTTGTAATTTTTCTCCATTCTTTTAACAGCGCCACCACCAAGTTCAGCACGATCGGGCCTATTATCAATCCTTTAACCCCAAAGCTCCATGCTCCCCCTATCATTCCAACAAGAACCATGACCTCATCGAGCTGTGCCCCTTTTGCAACGAGCTTTGGTCTCACTGTAAAATCCGGAAGTGGAGACACGAATACAAACCCATAAACGGCTAATAGAATTGCCGTTATCACATTTCCATTCTTAAAGAGGTATATGGCACCAGCTAACCATATCATCCAGCCTTCAAAAAGCGGGACAAAGCTAAAAAGTACAGTTAAAAATCCGGCAATTACTGCAGTTGGAACGTCTGAAACCTGAAAGACTATGAATCCAAGCGTCATCAAAATGCCCTTAGCAATATTGAGAAGAAGCCAGGCCCTAATGAGCGCCTGGAGTGTTAAATCCGCTCTTTTCAACAGTTTATTTGCTAATTCTTTATTCTCTTGAGGCAAAAGCAAAGAAATTTGTCTCCTAATGGCTTCAGAGCTCACAAGAAAATAATAGAACATGACAACAAATATGACAAGCTGCAGAAGGTATTTCGGAATCGAGAATGTGTATGATAGTATGTACTCAGAGAACTTGGGGGTAAACTGTGCATAGAATTTCTGAATCACGTTGGTTAGTCCAAAAGGAAATGTGAATGTCTGGCTCCAAGATATAAAGGCAATGACATCTTCATAGAAGGACATTAACACATTTTTGAATATTAAAATTAGCTCAATTGTAATGCCCGTTGCAATAAGAATTAGGAAAGCAGTCAATATCAGTGCTGATTTCTTGATACTTAACCTGCTCGAAAGGTGTTTATGAATAGGATAAACAGCATATGTAAGAATCGCAGCGAAGAAAATTGGGGACAGCAACTGTGAGACTGTGCTCCATGCCAAGTAAAGTATTGCTATGACAATACCTCCCCAAACTAATAATTCTGCCTTCATAAAGCTCACCAATAATATCATTACTGTCTCAGAGCTTTTTTAACTTTTGGCTTCTTCAGAAGATAATGGTTATATCCTTCCATTGCCAATTTATAAACGAGGGATAATAAATGGAGGAAGAGATGCTCAGAAAGATTGATGAGTACATAAAGTCCGGGGATGAGTACTTTAAAGAAGGAAACTACCGGTTGGCATTTAGGTCATATCTTGAGGCTATGTACAGCATAAGCGTTTACATAATCTATAAAGACTTAGGACTGCTCATGCCTCCAGGTCCTGCATTGGGCATGATGAAGACAAGGTATCCAGACGTTTATGGGCTGATAGAAAAGTATATTCCATATGAGACCCGAATATCTGGAATTGATGAGGAGCTTGTAAGGATAATAAAAAGTGACGTTGAAAAGGTTTACAGAGAGCTCATTAGGTAGGCAGATATGAGGAATCTATAATCCCGCATTCATTCTCATCCTCTGATTCACCCTCCTCTCCCAATAATCTGAAAAGGGTCTTCTTAAAACCAGGGACTGTAAGTAGGAGTATCAACACGTACACATTGGCTTTTATCATATGACCATGGGGCTCTACAGCAAGTAGCAGGTAGTCCCCCTTTTCCTCCAGAACTTTAACTCTCGATACCGCAAACTTCGCATATCCATACATGTTTTTTCCGTCTTCTCTCCAAAATGATATAAACTCCAAACACGGGAACCTATAGAACACATCAATCAAGGGGAGTACAGCTTTTGATGATACAATGGGATATTTCCTTTCTTTATAAATTAAGAACACCGCACCCCGGGTGGTACCAACATGAACTGCCTTGCAAAGATCATCGAGATACATTCCAAGTGCCCTTTCTACATTAGACTGCATATCCTCCAAGCTAAACACCACCTTTTCACTCCTCTCCAAATTCAATCACCTTGAGGAGTTTTTCCTTAATTATAGGTTCAGGATACAAATTGAGTCTAACAAATCCTATGCTATCTTGAGTTCTCTTTTCAGAGAAGACATAGAGTATAAGTTCATCATCGATCTCCCCTATCATCTCTATGCGGCTGAGGGGTATTTTCAAGTACCCATACTCCGCTTCTTCACCATGTTTCCAAAACCCAAAGAGAATCAAACTATTCTCACTGCAGAAAATATCGAATGTCGTAGTCGGAACGGGAGATATGAGAGGGAACTCCCCCTCTTCTGTGACGGCAGTAATGCTTCCTCTCACATTGCCAATATAAAATCCACTTGAAAGCATGTCCAAGTAAAGGCTTAAAATATCATCGCTCTTCTCCATACGATCACGTCCCTTAAATATACTACCCTCCTAATCCTTTTAGGTAATGAGAAATTAACGGGGTGAAAGCATGAGAATAGTTTCAGCCGACACTGGGGGAGCTGTGCTTGATGGAGCCTATGAACCAATAGGACTGATAGCAACTGCAGCTGTGCTCATTGAAAAACCCTTCAAAACGGCAACAATGAGCATAGTGAAATACGCTGACCCGTTCAACTACGATCTAAGCGGGAGAGAGGCGATTAAAGATGAAGTGTTCTTAGCCATAAAGCTCGCTAAAAAAGTTAAACCAGATGTTATTCATTTAGATTCAAGCTTAGGTGGAATAGAACTCAGAAAACTTGATGATCCAACAATAGATGCGTTAAGAATCTCGGATAGGGGCAAAGCAATATGGCATGAGCTGAGCAAAGATTTACAGCCTTTAGCAAAGCGTTTTTGGGAAGACACTGGGATAGAGATTTTGGCAATTGGGAAGGACAGCGTAGCTGTTAGGATTGCAGAAATTTACGCTGGAATTTACTCAGCAAAATGGGCAATAGAATATGCAAGAGAAGAAGGGAGCATAAGGATTGGTTTGCCAAGGTACATGAAAGTTGAAATTCATGAAAGCAGAATTTACGGTGAAAGCTTAGATCCCAGAGAAGGTGGATTGTATGGAGAAATAGAGTCGAATAATGAAGGAATTGGCTGGGAGCTTTATCCTAACCCGGTAGCAAGGACGTTCATGGTGCTGGAAGTGTGGAGAGAATAAAAAGAAAGCTTACTCCTTCTTTCCTATTTCACTTGGGAACTTTATTGCCTCAAACGGACAAAGCTGATTGCATATACCACAGCCCGTACATATCAGCGGGTCAATTCTGACTTTGTTGGTCTCTGGGTCATAAACCAGTGCAGGGCATCCAGTCAGAAGAATGCAAGCCTTACATCCAACACATTTGTCTTCAATTACTGTCGGTGTCTCTCCTATCTCCCCTCTCCTAATCACTGGAATTATGCACTCCCTCTTAGCTATGATAACCGCTGGCCCCTTAACCTGCATCGCCTCTTTTATTGCTTCTCTCGTTGCCTTCAAATCATACGGATCAACTGTTTTGACGTATTTGACTCCTAAAGCTTTGACCAATGCCTCAATGTCAATCTCATTGAATTTCCTCCCTGTTTCACTTCCACCAGTTCCGGGGTGAGGCTGGTGTCCAGTCATTGCCGTTGTTCTGTTGTCAAGAATCATCACGAGGACATCAAGATTCTTATACACAGCATCCACTAAGGGCTGTATTCCGTTGTGGAAGAATGTTGAGTCTCCAATTGTAGCAACAATTTTCTTGCCAAAAGCTATGCTCTGGCCGTTTGCCAAGCTTATACTTGCTCCCATAACATATTCCGTCCAGATAGCCTCAAGTGGCGGCAGAAGTGAGAGGGCATAGCATCCAATATCCCCATGTATTGGTATCTCATCCCTCTTGAACTTAAGCTCCCTAAGAGCATCGAGCAGAGCTCTATAAGAGCCACGATGGGGACAGCCCGGACACATTGTTGGGGGTCTTGAAGGTGCCAGTTTCTCTGCTTCCTTCACTTCCTTGGGCTTCTCGTAGCTTTGGGCTTCCTTTCCAAGAAGCTTCAAAAGGGCGTTTCTAACCAAGCTTGGCGTTAGCTCTCCTTCGAGGGGCAAATGACCAGTTCTCTTCCCATATATTGGAACGTTAAGCCCTTCCTCATATGCCACAATTTTAACCTCTTCCTCCAAGAAAGGTGCCCCATCCTCAACAACTATCACCATATCAACGCTCTTAAGAAAATCGACCACCAGTTTCTTTGGAAGAGGATGCGGGGTTGAGAACTTTAAGATTTTAAAGTTTTCACCAATCTTTGGAACAACCTCTTTTACGTAGTTGTATGGAGCTCCTTCAGCAATAATTCCTATTCTTCCTTCACCTTCAACCCAGTTGAATTTTAAAGTTTCAAACTCTTTTTCAATTTCTCTAAGCGTCTTGTTCAGCCATTTATGCCTCTCCAAGTTGCCTTTCATTGAGGCTCTCACATACCTTTGTATGTCCTTCTTGAACACCGGCTTTCTCTCAAGCTTAATGAACTCACCAACTTCAACGTCAGCAGTTGTGTGGTTTACCCTTGTCGTAGTTCTGAACAGCACAGGAACTTTGTATTTCTCACTGAGCCCATAGGCATATTTGATCAAATCATGAGCTTCTTGGGGATCATAAGGCTCAAGAACCGGTAAAAGTGATAATTTTCCGTAATACCTATCATCCTGCTCCGTTTGAGAAGTGTGCGGCCCAGGGTCATCTGCAACGAGAATAACTAATCCACCTTCAACGCCAGAATAAGCTAAGCTCATGAGAGGATCAGCGGCAACGTTTAAGCCAACACACTTCATAGTTACCAAACTTCTAAGCCCAGCGTAAGAAACGCCAGCTGCTTCTTCTAAAGCAACTTTCTCATTGGGTGCCCACTCGGCAAAAACCTCAGGGTTTAGGCGTGCTATCGTTTCGATGACCTCGGTTGATGGAGTCCCGGGATAACCAGTTGCAAAAGAAATTCCGCTCTCCAAAGCCCCATAAGCGATAGCTTCATTACCCATCAAAAGTTTCCTCATCCTCACCACCAAAAATTAATCGAGCTTCATGTTAAAAACCCGTATTTCGGAAAAATATCGGATAAAACGAAAAAGATTCACGAGGAAAACAAAGATTTCGACTACCTTCTCTTGTACCACTTATCATCATAGAAGTACTTTCCATGCGCTTGGGCATAGGCGTCCATGACCTTTCTCCTAACTGAAAAAGCGTAAACCACCACTATTATTAGCATCAGTCCCCCAATTTCCCAGCTGTATCTCCGGAGGAAGTATATATAGCCAAGTATAGGTATTCCAACAACGACTATTACCACAAGTGCCATCAATCCAAGAAGCAACTTATACCCATATCTCTCCATAAACAGTTCAAAGTCCATGAAAACCACCATGATAAATTTCCCATCAAAGTTTAAAAGTTTTTCATTTATTGCAGTTGCCGAGCATCTTAAATACCTCCATGGAGTATTAATCAGCGGTGCTAAAAAATGAGGGTTAAAGATCTTTTAGAGCTTCTTGAAGAAGCAATAGCAAACGTCAAAGTTGCCATAGTAGTGAGCAAGCAGAGGATTTTTGAGAGCCCCCATACAAGCTGGGAATTTACACAGCGCTCTTTAGAGCTGGAGGATGAACTTGATAGACTGAATAAGATAAAAGACTATCTCTTAAAATTTGATCCAGATGAAAATGTTGAGAAAATTTTCTCAGAAGAAGAGCTCAATGAGCTTTTAGAATATCTGACAGCCCTAAGGGAGATGAAAGAGCATGAATTTTAAAGAGCTTGAAGAAAAGGCAGTTAAGTTTCGAGATGAAAGGCTGTGGAGGAAATATCACACCCCAAAAAACCTTGCCATTTCAATAACCGTGGAGGTTGGGGAGCTTTTAGAGCATTTCCAGTGGGACACAAACGAAGAAATTCTTGAGAAAGTTAAGAATCCAAAGATTAAAGAAGAGATTGGAGATGAAATTGCCGATATAATAATCTACCTCACGCTTTTGGCTCATGAGCTCGGCATTGATTTAGATGAAGCTGTTGAAAGAAAGCTGAAGAAAAATGAGGAAAAATATCCAGCAAGGGAAATAAGGCTACAAGAGATCGTCGAAGAACTTGGAGGAGAAATAATTGAAGTTGGAAAAGAGGTTAGAAGCGTTAAGCAGGTTACAAAGCTCTTAAGAGTCAAACCAGAGCAGGTTGTCAAATCCCTGGTCTTTATCAGTGAAAAAGAGCCAATTTTGGTCATAGTTGATGGAAAGTCCAAAGCCAGCGTAGAAAAGCTCACAAAATATTTTGGCAGAGTTAGAATGGCAAATAAAGAAGAGGTCGAGAAAATCACAGGATACAAAGTTGGAGAAGTTCCACCGGTTGGGATTTCAATTAGGACAATAGTTGACAAGAAAGTCCTTGAAAAAGATGTCGTGATAGCCGGCGGCGGAAGAATTGACCGCTTAATAAAGATAAAGCCAGAGAAAATTCTCGAATTTCAGAAGGGTGAAGTGCTGGACATCGCGGAATAAAATTGCAGCTAAGGAGTAAAGGCTTGCCTTAGCTTTTCAGTTTCCTCTTTGCTCATTCTGTTCTTAATCCAGCGTTCTTTGAGCTTTAAGTTCTCGTCTTCAACATCAAGAACTGCCTTTCTGACTCCTCCTCTCGGAAAGTTCGTGTCCCCCTCATATCGCGGAATTACGTGAATGTGAAGATGGGGAACAGTCTGCCCGGCAGCTTTTCCCAAATTTATGCCCACATTAAAGCCATCTGGATTTAAAGTCTGCTTTAGCTTTTCTATTGCAAGTTCAACCCCTCTGAGCAAGGCAATTTTCTCCTCAAAGCTCAGCTCTTCCCATTTTTCCACATGCCTCTTTGGGGTAACTAAAAGATGACCTCTATTAGCAGGATAAGAGTCAATAAGGATCCTAATTAGGTCGTCTTCATAAAGTAGCACTTCAGGGCTTGCATTGCAGAAGGGGCATTTCATTTAATCACCTCCAAAATTATAAAGAGAAAGGAAATAAAAAGCTATGGCAGATGATGAGCTTGGCCGCTCCTGAGCGGTGAGGACAAACCTCGGTTCTGATGCCTCATTTTATGAAGCTTACCGCTTTGTCTATGTCACTTTTGTAAGCCCTGAGATATCTCTTACATGCGTTTTCCCATGTAAAGACTTCCTTTGCCCTCCTCTTCCCATTAACCCTCATTTTCTTCAGCAGTTCTGGGTTTTCCTCTCTAAGCTTCGCCATCTTGAGCATTGCGTGAGCCAAAGCAAAGGCATCCCTTGGAGGAACCAAAAGTCCTGTAGCGTTCTTTTCATCTTCGTCCAGGCTCACTATAGTGTCTTTAATTCCCCCAACTGCTGAACCGATTGGAATTGCCCCCAAACACATTGCCTCCATCTGCACGAGACCAAAGGGCTCAAAGTATGAGGGAACTACAACAAAATCAACACTGCCGTAGAGCTCTCTTGTAAATTCTCTTTTGAGCATCTTGGTGATAACCTTCACATTGCTTGGATATCTGCTCTCCATTGCATGCGCCCAGCTCTCAAGCTCTGGGTCACCTTTTCCGATGATTATGAACCTCATTTTTGAAAACTCTTGAGGATAGCCTTCAGCCAAAATTTCGATGGCTCTTAAAAGAGTATCCACTCCCTTCTGTGCCTTATCAAATCTGCCTATGAACATAAAAGCAATCCCATCGCTTAAGCCCAAGCTTTCAAGTATCTTTTTCCTTCTCTCCTCTCTCGGCAAGTCTTTGTTTTCCAGAAATTCCTCGTTCCAGAAATCACAGGCTATGCCATTGAAGACATGAGTAACTTTGCCCTCAAACATGCCGAAGAACGCCCATTCCTCCCGGAGATAGCTTTTGCTTACTGTTGTTATGAGATCAGCGATGTAGCAGAGCGTGTGTTCTGGATCTATGTCTGGATAAGGAGCTAATTCTCCCAAATTAGCCATGTGGAAATAATAAGCTGGAACCTTGGATTTGTTCAGGCGGTGAATAGTTGCAACAAGATGTATTTGGAAATATTTTTTCAAAAGACCTGCAGCAAAAACTGTATGCCAGTCGTGGGCATGAATTACTTCAGGCTTCCCTTCGTTCTCTATGATTCTGTTCAGCAGTCCAACGCTTGCTTTTCCAAAGTGCACAGCCTTGCTCAGCATGCCCTCCCATCCTGGACCATAAACATCAGGGTTGTCCAAAAGCGGATCGCTAATTGAAAAGACCCTAACTCCATTTTGTTTCCTCTCATAAACTTTGACATCCCACACATGACCTGAGACATCTACTTTAAAACTTGTGTATTCTTTTCCCTCTTTGAAGCCGTGAGATGGAGTAAAGACGAGCACTTCGTTTCCAAGCTCTGCTAAGGTTTCGGCTATGCTGGTTATCGCCTCAGCAAGTCCTCCAACTTTCACTGGTAGATACTCAAACCCAAGCATTAAGATTTTCATTTTTTGCACCTCAGTCTAATAGTATGAATTTCTCCCCCTCGACATCTTCAAAGTAACTGCCCAGCCCTCCAACTTTCCACTTTTTATTTCCATCATCAACAACCACACTTGCTATGAGTGGAGTGTACTCAAACTCTATGACCTTTCCTCTTAGTGTTATTGTGTCCTTGTTTTCTACAAGCTTTCCAATTACTTCAATCTCCCTTGGGAGGCTTGTTTGCTTAAGCAGGGTTATCAGCGTTCTAATATTCACAAGCTGAAGGGGCTTTTTCAGTTTGTCATAATTCACAGGCTTGATTATTGTGCTGTTATCAAGGTAAATCGTGTAGAACCAGTGCATGTAGTTCTGAATGAGCTTTGCCGACTTCGCCCAGAAGGAATAGAACTTCTCTTTCCTTCTATCCCTTGGAAGGGCTCCAAAGAAAAGCGCATAGTCAATGTCCCCGATAATCCAGCTTGCCATAAGCCACGGTGCACCTCCACTTCTTGCAAGAATTATGTTATCCCTTTTGAGCCACTCTGGAATCTCTTCAAAATTGCTAATTATAACAAAAACCACATCTTTCCTCTTTTTGATCTCCTCCTTAAGCAGGGAGAGAAATTCAAATGGCGTGTTTATTAAAACCTCATATTTTGCAGTCCTTATTATGTATTCAGCCCTCTCGAGAGTGTTATCAAAGCCATGGATTGTCCAGATTTCAGGCAAATCTTCTCCATGAACAGATCTATACAGCTTCAAAAATGCCTTCTTAAGCTCTTCAATGTCCGCTATCAGATCTTCTTTAATTTTTTCAAGAACAACCTCGGGATTCACGGGCTTGTATAGTCTCGGCGTACCGTGCATTATATCAACGAATCCCTTTCTGTGAAGAGAGCTCAATACATCGTAAACTCTCGTGTGTGGGATGCCGCTCTCCTTTGTTATATCCGTTGCTTTGCTCGGGCCAAGCTTAAGAAGGGTTATATATGCCAAGCTTTCATATTTTGTCAACCCGAGTTTCTGAAGCTTTTCGATGATCTCTTCCTCCTTCATCTCCATACCCCCTCAAATTTTTAAACACATCATCACTAATCTTCACTGGATAAAGTTTAATCATTATTGGTGATATACTCCTACTTAAGGTGTTTTGCATGTATAAGATTTTCGGCTTTAAAGATGATGAGTACCTCGGTAAGGTTGCAGAAGTGGAGTTTAGCATACCCAAAAGCGGAAGTTATGCCTATCTCCTCGGAAATTTTAATGCTTTCAATGAGGGAAGCTTCCGCATGAAAGAAAAAAGAGGCAGATGGAGTGTAACAATCGAACTTCCAGAGGGGATTTGGTATTACGCCTTTTCCATTGACGGTGTTTTCATATTAGATCCAGAAAACGAGGGAAGACATACATACAAGAGACATTCGTATAAATTTGAACGGACTGTTAATACTGCCACGATATTTTCAGGAGAAAAATTTTATCACAGCACATCTTTAATCTACGTCTATTCGTCTGAAGGTGCAACACACATCCGTCTTAGAGCTATAAAAGGTGCAGCCAAAAAGGTGTTTCTGATCTCTGATCAAAAATATGAGATGGAAAAGAAGGCGCAAGATGACCTCTTTGAATACTTTGAAGCAGTCCTGCCCGGAAAAGACGAACTTGAGTATTATTTCGAAATTCATACGGCAGATGGGATTACTGATTATGGGGACTTTAAGGTTGATTTCAATGAGCAAAGGGGGAGGTTTAAGCCTCCTGTCTGGGTTTTTGATAGGGTCTTCTACCAGATAATGCCAGATCGCTTTGCCAATGGGAATCCAGAAAACGATCCAAATGATTGTATTGAGCTTGGTATCGGTCATTACGGCGGCGATCTTGAGGGAATCATAAAGAAACTTAACCACATTGAAGAACTCGGCGTTAATGCACTTTACCTAACACCGATATTTGAATCCATGACATATCACTGCTATGACATTATTGACTATTTCCATGTTGCTGAGAAGTTTGGGGGAGACAAGGTATTCAAACGACTAATCAATGAGCTGAAAAAGAGAGACATCAAACTAATCCTTGATGGGGTTTTTCACCACACAAGCTTTTTCCACCCCTACTTCCAAGACATCCTTGAAAAGGGAAAAGAGAGCAAGTACAGAAACTTCTATCGTACCCTTAAATTCCCTGTGGTTTCTAAAGACTTTTTAAAGACTTTACACTCCAGTGAACCTTGGCTTAAAAAGTATCGGAAACTTAAGGAATCCAAGTGGAATTATGAAAGTTTCTTTTTAGTCTGGTTAATGCCCCGCTTAAATCATGAAAATCCAGAGGTCAGAATGTTTATACGCACTGTGATGAGGTACTGGCTTGAGAGAGGAGCAGATGGATGGAGGTTGGATGTTGCCCATGGCGTTCCTCCCGATGTCTGGCGAGAGGTTAAGAAAGACATCCCAGAAGATGCATACCTTATAGGAGAAGTCATGGACGATGCTCGTTTATGGCTCTTTGACAAGTTCCACGGAACAATGAACTACCCCTTGTATGAGGCTCTTCTGAGGTTCTTTATTTATGATGAAATTACTGCCGAAAAGTTTCTTAACTGGCTTGAGCTTTTGAGTGTTTATTACGGACCGGCAGAATACACCATGTACAACTTCCTTGACAACCATGATGTTGAGCGCTTTTTAGGACTCGTTAGAGATAAAAGGAAATATCTCTGTGCCCTAACATTTCTGATGACATACAAGGGAATTCCAGCTATATACTATGGCGACGAGGTTGGCTTAGAGAACATGAACGTTCCCTCTATGGAAGCATCAAGAACACCCATGGAGTGGAACGCAAATAGGTGGGATAAAGAGATTCTCAAAGCTACAAAGGATTTGATAAACCTAAGAAAGACAAGCAAAGCTTTGCAGAAAGGTATTTTTAAACCGGTTAAGTTCAAAGATAAACTGCTTGTCTATAAAAGGACATTAGACAACGAAAGCATTTTAGTGGCAATCAACTATTCAGAGAAAAAGTGTCATCTAAGTTTGCCGTCTTCCTTTGAGCTGCTCTTCCAAAATGGATACTTTAACGAAGCAAACATGCGATTGGGCTCATTTTCCAGCATTGTTGCTAAAGGATTGTAGCCTGCGGTTAAACTTGATGACAGCGCTTAGTTCTGGAAAATAGCTTTCTTGCAAACTACTACCGTGAAATTCAAGCTGAGGCTTTTCTAACCAATGCCTTATCTTCCTATTCTTGACATCATTGTTCCTTTTAGTGCACATGTCAATTCACAGACAATAGAGCGTAAGGTATATATATCACTGAGAATGATACCTACTTTGAAATGTTCAATTGAGGTGAAGGTAGATGAAAAAAGCACTATTTGCTTTATTGTTAGTTGCTGTATTAGCAGTTGCTGTTGTAGCGAGTGGATGCATTGGAGGCGGAACAACCACTCCAACCACATCGAGCCCTACCCAAACCACCACTTCTGAAACAACCTCATCTCCTACCAAGACCACTACAAGCTCCCCAACTGAAACTACTACCACAACCACAACTGAAAGTGAAAAAGTACCAAGCGGAAAAGTTGTGATATGGCACGCTATGCAACCAAATGAGGCGCAGGTTTTTGAATCAATAATTGAAGAGTTCATGGCAGAGTACCCAAGCATCGAGATAGTTCTTGAGCAGAAACCGAATCTTGAAGATGCCCTTAAAGCTGCAATTCCAGCTGGTCAAGGTCCTGACTTATTCATTTGGGCACATGATTGGATTGGAAAGTTTGCAGAAGCGGGCTTACTTGAGCCAATCGATGAATACATAACCCCAGATATCCTTGATAAGTTCAGCGGGATGGCAAAGGAGGCAATTGAATATGGCGGACATTACTACGCGATGCCATTCGCAGCTGAAACAGTTGCAATCATATACAACAAAAAGATGATCAGCGAACCACCAAAGACTTTTGACGAGATGAAGGCAATCATGGAGAAGTACTACAAACCTGATGAAGAGAAATACGGAATTGCCTATCCAATAAATGCCTACTTCATCTCAGCTTGGGCTCATGCATTTGGAGGATACTACTTCGATGACAAAACAAAGCAGCCGGGATTGGACAAACCAGAGACTATCAAAGGATTTGAATTCTTCTTCAAGAACATCTTCCCGTACATGGCTCCCACAGGCGACTACAACACCCAACAGGCAATATTCCTTGAGGGAAGAGCTCCAATGATGGTCAACGGTCCATGGAGCATTGGAAGCGTTAAAGATGCCGGAATTGACTTCGGTGTTGCCCCACTTCCACCAATAATTGAAAATGGGAAGGAGTACTATCCAAGACCATACGGTGGAGTTAAGCTCATTTACTTCGCAAAAGGCATAAAGAACAAGGACGCAGCATGGTTCTTTGTCAAGTGGTTCACAACAAACCCAGAAGTGGCTAAAACCTTAGCAAAGGAGCTCGGTTATATTCCAGTCCTTAAGGAAGTCCTAAACGACCCAGAAATTCAGAGCGATCCTGTTCTATATGGATTTGGTAAGGCAGTTGAATACGCAATCCCAATGCCAAAGAGCCCGGAGATGGGAAGTGTCTGGGGACCTGTTGATACTGCAATCACAGAAATCCTTAAAGATCCACAAAACGCCGATATAGCTGCAATACTGAAGGCCCAAAATGAAGAGATACTGAAAGCAATTAGCGGGGGTTGAGGCTTCTCTTTTTGTTTAATTTTATGAATGAGGTGAAAGGTAATGAAAAAGACAACAGTAGTTGCACTGTTTCTGATTCTTCCGGGAATAATTGCATTCCTCACATTTAACTTGTGGCCGATAGTTTATTCAATATATATTGCATTCACAAATGCCCAGCTTGGAAACTTCCCCATTGAATCCACTAAACAGTTGCAGTTTGTTGGATTGGAGAATTTTAAATGGGCATTAAGTGACGAAAAATTTAGACGAGCCTTTCTGTGGACATGGTTTTTTGTGCTTACAAGTGTGACGCTGAAAGTCTCTTCTGGGATATTTCTGAGCATTTTGTATAACAATAAATATGTGAGAGGCAGACTTTTTTACAGATCTCTTCTAATAATCCCCTGGGCACTGCCTTTGCTCTTCTCAATCACCGTTTGGAGATTCATGTTCGATCCTGTTTTTGGACCAATAAATATTGTACTAAAGTCACTTGGGATTTCAAATCCTCCAAACTGGATCAATGATCCATGGTGGGGGTTTATAGCCCTTAACATAATCGAGGTCTGGCTTGCCTATCCGTTCATGATGACAGTAATCACAGCTGCTCTGCAATCAGTTCCGGACACCCTAATTGAGGCAGCAATAATTGATGGTGCAACATACTGGCAACGTTTAAGACATGTTGTAATCCCGATAGTTAGCAAACCCATAGCCTTTGCCACAATTCTGACATCCGCAGCAAGCTTCCAGTACTTTATGGTACCCTATCTCTACAACGCCGGGCTCTTCGAGGACAAGTTCCTCCTACTATACGGATTCAGGAAGGCATTCGGGGCATCACCACATTACGGAAGAGCTGCGGCAATAATGGTAATTGCAACCCTTGTCTTAGCGGTTTACATGTACATCAACGTTAAAATAACAAAGCTGCAGGAGGGTGCCAAGGGATGAATATCAGGTTGCCAAAAAGGAGGGGCGAAGTCATTAAGGCATTCGCAGTAACTTTAGTGGCCATCCTTATAATGTTCATCATACTCTTCCCAGTCTACTACATCTTTACAGTCTCCATAAAACCGGTTTCAACTTTAGCGACTACTGAGCTTACACTAATTCCCAAAAACATAACTGCTGAAGCGTATAAAGAGGTCCTCTTTGGATTTGAAGGTAGCAAAATTTCAGCAAACTTTACTGGAAAAATTGAAGGAAATGGAAAACTTGATGGAAACATCCTGTATGTAACAAACGGAAGGATAATAGGGACAGTAAAGGCAGGACCATTTACAGCATTAAGATTCGAGATTCCTTTTAAGGAGGTCAAATTTAGAGTCGGGCAAAGTGGCTCCAAAGAAGGGCCGTTTAATGGAGAAATTAGCGGTGCCTTTAGATTAACGAGGATCAACAAAGACGGCTCTATAGGTTTCGCTGTGGTGAAGAATGTCAAATTGGAAAACGGAAGAATCAATGGGATTACAGTTAGCGGGACAATGGAAAAATACATAGTAGCACGAAACACAGGAGCTGTAGAGATAACCGCAGTTGGGAAGTTTGTTAACTCAGTGTTCTTTGGTCATCTTAAAAACAGCCTGTTCATAGCAGGATTTACGGTGATACTAACACTGTTCTTTGTGATTCCTGCAGCATATGCCTTCTCAAGACTTAAGTTCTTCGGAAGAGAGCACGTCCTGTACTTCTACTTAATGTTCACCCAAGTAGCTGGAGGTCTGGGGATAGCGGGATTAATAGCCCTCTACGGCATGATTGTCAAACTTGGACTATACGACAAACTGCCCGTTCTGTCCCTTATATATGCAGCAGGAAGTGTTCCGTTCAATACATGGCTTCTTAAAGGATACATAGACTCAATAAGTCCAGATTTCGATGAAGCAGCTCTTGTGGATGGAGCAAGCTACCTGCAAATTATCAGATATGTCCTGCTACCAATGGCTCTCCCAGGAATAGCAACCGTTGCAATATTCGCCTTCATTGGGGGATGGACAGAGTTCATTCTTGCAAACTTATTACTTACAGAAGCAAATCAGCCTCTATCAGTTTGGATTTACCTACTCATGGGAGGAATTGGAAGAGGGATTGACTGGAATT
This sequence comes from Thermococcus barophilus MP, assembly GCF_000151105.2. Taxonomy (NCBI): domain Archaea; kingdom Methanobacteriati; phylum Methanobacteriota; class Thermococci; order Thermococcales; family Thermococcaceae; genus Thermococcus; species Thermococcus barophilus. The sequence goes on from NC_014804.1 coordinate 1,444,705, forward strand.
ATTTTGCAGCTGCTGCATTGCTGTTCGCTTTACCTGTGTTTATAATGTTTATGTTAGCTCAAAACTACGTCAGAAGTGGTCTGACAGTTGGAGGATTAAAAGAATGAGGTGAATGGAATGAGGAAGGTGTTTTCCCTACTTGCAATTTTTTTAGTTCTCTTCAGCACTCTGGCAGTTCCAGCAAAGGGTGAAGAACCAAAGCCGCTAAATGTTATAATAGTGTGGCACCAGCATCAGCCATATTACTATGACCCAATTCAAGATATATACACAAGACCATGGGTTAGGCTCCATGCGGCAAACAACTACTGGAAGATGGCGTATTATCTGAGCAAGTATCCCGAAGTACACGCTACAATCGATTTGTCCGGTTCATTGATTGCTCAATTAGCAGATTACATGAACGGTAAAAAAGACACATACCAGGTAATCACAGAGAAGATTGCGAATGGAGAGCCATTAAGCATAGATGACAAGTGGTTTATGCTCCAAGCACCTGGAGGATTCTTTGACCACACCATTCCATGGAATGGGGAACCAGTTACGGACAAAAACGGAAACCCAATAAGGAGCTTCTGGAAGCGCTATACAGAACTCAAAGACAAGAGAAACAAAGCATTTGCAATGTATGGGGGCTTGCCATTAGATGAGCAAAAAAAGAAAATTACCTCTGAATTCACAGAACAGGATTACATTGATCTTGCAGTTCTCTTCAACTTAGCCTGGATCGACTACAATTACATAATGATGCACGATGACCTGAAAGCAATCTATGAAAAGAGAAACACTGGAGGCTATACGAGAGACGACGTTAAGACAGTATTGCAGCATCAGATGTGGCTTCTCAACCACACATTTGAAGAGCACGAAAAGATAAACCTCCTTTTAGGCAACGGTAATGTTGAAGTCACAGTCGTTCCGTATGCCCATCCGATTGGACCAATTCTCAACGACTTCGGCTGGGAGAGTGACTTTGATGCCCATGTTAAAAAGGCTGATGAGCTATACAAAAAGTATCTTGGTGGAGGAAAAGTAGAGCCAAAGGGTGGATGGGCTGCTGAGAGTGCTTTAAATGACAAAACACTGGAGATTTTAGCAGAGAATGGCTGGCAGTGGGTCATGACAGATCAGCTTGTTCTTGAGAGAATGGGAATTCCCTACAGCATTGGAAATTACTACAAGCCTTGGGTCGCCGAATTTAATGGAAAGAAGATTTATCTTTTCCCAAGAAATCATGACTTAAGCGATAGGGTTGGTTTCAGGTACAGTGGAATGAACCAATATGAAGCTGTTGAAGACTTTATCAACGAGCTCTTGAAGATCCAAAAACAGAACTACGACGGCAGCTTGGTATACGTTGTAACACTTGATGGGGAGAATCCATGGGAGCACTATCCATACGATGGCAAGATCTTCCTTGAACAGCTGTATAAAAGGCTCACTGAACTCCAAAAGCAGGGGCTAATTAGAACCCTAACACCAAGCGAGTACATACAGCTCTATGGCGACAAGGCAAACAAGCTGACTCCAAAAGAGCTAAAACGCTTAGATTTGTCAACAGCGAACAAAGCGAAGAAGCTCCTTGAGGCCAAAAGTCTGAACGAGCTCTATGACATGGTCGGCGTTACGGAACCACAGCAGTGGATTGAGTCAAGCTGGGTTGATGGAACACTTTCAACTTGGATAGGTGAGCCGCAAGAAAATATCGCATGGTATTGGCTCTACTTGGCAAGAAAGGCCCTCTTTGAAAACAAGGACAAGATGTCTCCAGAAGAGTGGAACAAGGCTTATGAATACCTGCTGAGAGCTGAAGCAAGTGATTGGTTCTGGTGGTATGGGAACGATCAAGACAGCGGTCAGGATTACACATTTGACCGCTATCTTAAGACATATCTCTATGAGATTTACAAGCTCGCAGGTATCAAGCCTCCAAGCTATCTTTACGGAAACTACTTCCCAGATGGGCAGCCATATCGCGTGAGAGAACTCTCTGGGCTCGGAGAAGGTGAGAAAAAGACGTATTCAAGTCTCTCAGCTTCCGCAAAGGAAGTCGAAGTTTACTTTGACAAGGATGGAATGCACTTTGTGATTAAAGGAGCTCCAGAGCAATTTGAAATAAGCATCTATGAAAAAGGCAAAATAATTGGAAATACGTTTACACTGCTTCAAGGAACACCAAAATATGAATACAGTTTGTTCCCGTATATAAGGGACAGCATAGGGCTCATGATAACCAAGCACGTGGTTTACAAAGATGGGAAAGCTGAAATTTACGAAGCAAAAGACTACGAAACCAGCGAAAAAGTTGGAGAGGCAACAGTAGAAAAGCTCAGCGACGGTGTTGAGATAATTGTGCCCTTTGACTACATTGAAACTCCAGAAGACTTTTACTTTGCAGTTTCAACGGTTAAAGGCGGCAACCTTGAAGTCATAACAACACCTGTTGAACTCAGACTCCCAATGGAAGTTAAAGGGGTTCCAATAGTTGACATAACGGATCCTGAAGGCGACGACTATGGTCCAGGAACCTACACATATGCCACAGATAAAGTGTTTGTTAAAGGAGCATTTGATCTGCTCCGCTTTAGAATGCTCGAACAAACAGATGCATATGTCATGGAATTCTACTTTAAGGAGCTTGGTGATAATCCATGGAATGGACCAAATGGTTTCAGTCTGCAAATCATTGAAGTCTACTTCGACTTCAAAGAAGGGGGAAATACATCAGCGATCAAAATGTTCCCAGACGGACCGGGAAGCAATGTACAGCTTGACCCAGACCATCCATGGGATGTGGCATTTAGAATAGCCGGCTGGGACTACGGAAACATAATCGTGCTATCCAACGGGACTGCTATCCAGGGAGAGCTTCAAATTTCAGCGGATCCAGTTAAGAACGCAATAATCGTGAGGGTTCCCAAGAAGTATCTCCAGATTAATGAGGATTATGGACTTTATGGCGCTGTACTTGTAGGATCTCAAGACGGCTATGGCCCAGACAAGTGGAGACCAGTGGCAGTCGAAGCGGAACAATGGAAGATTGGTGGAGCTGAACCAGATGCCGTGATAAACAATGTTGCTCCCCGTGTTATGGACCTCCTTGCTCCAAAAGGATTCAAACCAACACAGGAGGAGCAGTTAAAGAGCTATGATGCAAAGAACATCAAGCTTGCCACGGTTAAGATGCTCCCACTACTCAAGACAGGAATAGTTATCAAAGACCCAGAAGGAGACGACCATGGTCCAGGCACTTATACTTATGCAACAAACAAGGTATTCGTTCCACACCACTTAGATCTCCTCAAGTTCAAGATGACGGAAGAGAATGAGTACTGGAAGCTCGAGTTCTATTTCAAAGAGCTTGGTGATAATCCATGGAACGGTCCGAATGGATTCAGTCTGCAAATCATTGAAGTTTATTTTGACTTCAAAGAAGGTGGAAATACATCAGCAATCAAAATGTTCCCAGACGGGCCGGGTTCAAACGTTGACCTCGATCCAAACCATCCATGGGACGTTGCACTGAGGATAGCTGGCTGGGACTACGGAAACATAATCGTTGTGCCTGGAAAGAAGCCAATTCAAGGAGAATTAAAGATATCAGCGGACCCAACAAGAAATGCAATCATTGTTGAACTACCTAAGAAATACCTCCAAATTGATGAAGATTATGGACTTTATGCAGCTGTGCTTGTAGGATCACAGGATGGTTACGGCCCAGATAAATGGAGACCAGTGGCAGTTCAGGCAGAGGAGTGGAAAGGAGGCGGGGCAGAGCCCGATGCAGTTATAAACAACGTTGCACCAAGGGTTTATGATCTTTTGGTTCCAGAAGGGTACAAGCCAACGCAGGAGGAAATGCTAAGCAGCTATGATGCAAAAGCTGGAAAAAGGGCTGTTGTTCTCATGATTCCAATAATAAAGGGAACAAAGAGTGAAGAAAAGCCGACGCCAACTGAAACAAAAACGGAAACAACTACCACTAAAGCGACTACTACCACAACACAAACCACAACTACCAAAGAAACAAAAACAACTACAACAAGCACTCCAAGCAGAACCACGACAACTTCACCAACTCCAAGCGAGAGTTCACCAACTGAGAGCGGAATCTGCGGACCGGCATTGATCATTGGGCTCGCATTGCTACCAGTATTGCTTAAGAGAAAGAGATAACGCTTTCATTTCTTATTTCTTTATTGTGAAACCTTAACACTGAACATCAAAACTTATTTATATCCTGAAATCGCTATGTTTACTAAAAGTAAACATAAACCGAGGTGGACTTGATGGCAGAGGTTAAGTTGATAAATGTGTGGAAAAAGTTTGGCGAAGTAACTGCAGTTCAGGATATGAGTCTTCATGTAAAAGATGGGGAATTTATGATTCTTCTCGGTCCAAGTGGTTGTGGAAAAACAACGACACTCAGAATGATTGCTGGATTAGAGGAACCAACTAAAGGACAAATATACGTTGGGGACAAATTAGTAGCTGATCCAGAGAAGGGTGTCTTTGTTCCTCCAAAGGATAGAGATATCGCAATGGTTTTCCAGAGCTATGCTCTGTATCCTCATATGACTGTTTATGATAACATAGCATTTCCACTTAAACTTAGAAAAGTTCCAAAACAGGAGATAGACAGGAGAGTCAGAGAAGTTGCAGAGATGTTGGGTTTAACCGAGCTTTTAAAGAGAAAACCCAGAGAATTAAGCGGTGGTCAGAGACAGAGAGTCGCCCTTGGAAGGGCAATAGTAAGGCAGCCTCAGGTTTTTCTTATGGATGAGCCATTAAGTAACTTGGATGCAAAGCTTAGAGTTAGAATGAGAGCTGAATTAAAGAAATTGCAAAAGCAACTCGGTGTTACTACAATTTACGTGACCCACGATCAAGTTGAAGCTATGACAATGGGAGACAGGATAGCTGTAATTAATGCAGGTATTTTGCAGCAAGTTGGAACGCCAGATGAAGTTTACAACAAGCCAGCAAATGTTTTTGTTGGTGGCTTTATTGGCTCACCAGCAATGAACTTCCTTGATGCATCAGTTGTTGAGGATGAAAGAGGGGTCTGGGTGGATTTTGGTGAATTTAAGCTCAAACTTCTTGAAGATCAAGCAGAAGTGCTGAGAGAGCTGGGTTACATAGGAAAAGAGGTCATCTTTGGTATAAGACCAGAAGACCTCTACGATGCAATGTTTGCCCAAGTTAAAATTCCAGGAGAAAACATGATCAGGGCAATGGTTGATATCGTAGAAAACTTAGGCAGCGAAAGGATTGTCCACTTAAGGGTAGGAAATCTAACATTTGTTGGTGCATTCCATGCCGAATCGATGGTAAAAGAAGGTCAAGAAATTGACGTAGTGTTTGATATGAAGAAAGTGCACATCTTCGATAAAAAGACTGAAAAAGCAATTTTCTAAAGATTTTTAAGCTCTTTTTATTTTCTCCCAATCATGTACGAGAAACTTGCAGAATACTTTGCGCAAAAATTTAAAAGAGGGAAAATCATAGAAATCGGAATTGGCTTTAATTTTAAAGCTGCATTAAAGTTAAAAGAGATGGGATTTGATGTTGTAGTCATTGACTGGAACCCGAAAGCTGTTGAAAGGGCAAAAGAGATAGGACTAAACGCCATTGTTGATGACATTTTTAACCCTCGGCTTGAAATTTACAAACAAGCGAAAGCCATGTACTCAATCAGACCAACACCAGAAATGATGCCATACTTATTAAAGCTCGCTAAGACCATAAAAGTCCCACTATACATTGTGCCTTTTTCCACAGATGCTGTTCCAATAGAGATGAGGCTCGAAAATTATAGGGGACTGGTAATTTACAAGTGGGAGGCTAAAGATATATAAAGCTAAGCCATACATTAACTTGGTGGTGTTATGAAGCTCTTTGGAACAGCTGGGATTAGGGGCCCTATTGATTCCAAAGTAACTCCAGAACTGGCGTTAAGCGTTGGAAAAGCCTTGGGGACATACATTAATTCTGGGAAGGTTGTAATTGGTAGGGATGCAAGAACTTCAAGTGTAATGCTGGAGAATGCCCTCATAAGCGGATTGCTGAGCACAGGATGTGATGTGATAGAGCTGGGCTTAATACCAACTCCCATGCTTGCTTGGGCAACCAACAAGTTAGGCGATGCAGGGGTCATGATAACTGCCTCACATAATCCGCCAACAGACAACGGAATCAAGGTATTTAACGAAAATGGTGTTGAATTCTATCTGGAACAGGAAGAAGAGCTTGAAAGAATAATCTTCTCCCAAAGCTACAAAATAGCAAAATGGGATGAAATAGGGAAAGTCAAAAAGCTGGATTTAAAAGAAAGATACATAAATGCAGTGCTAAAATTTGTGGAACACGAAACGAATCTCACGGTTCTGTATGATGGAGCAAATGGAACCGGCAGTATGATAGCCCCATACCTCCTAAGGGAAATGGGGGCAAGGGTGATCTCAATTAATGCTCATTTAGATGGACACTTTCCGGGCAGAAAACCAGAGCCAAGGTATGAGAACATTGCATATCTTGGAGATCTCGTCAGACAACTGGGTGTTGATTTAGCAATAGCTCAAGATGGTGACGCCGATAGGATAGCGGTTTTTGATGAAAAGGGGAACTACATTCCAGAGGATACACTAATTGCACTCTTTGCCAAGCTCTATGTGGAAGAAAACAAAGGTGGGGTCGTTGTTACATCAATAAATACGAGCTTTAGAATTGACAAGGTTGTCCGAGATGCAGGGGGAAAGGTCTATCGTGTACCATTGGGTCAGCTCCATGATGGTATAAAGAAATATCACGCAATTTTTGCTGCCGAACCTTGGAAGTTCATTCATCCAAAATTTGGAATGTGGATTGATAGCTTTGTAACGATGGGACTTCTAATCAAGCTGATTGACGAAGAAAAGAGACCTCTTTCAGAGATCGTTAAGGAGATACCTCAGTATCCGCTGATAAAGAAGAATGTTAAATGTCCAGACGAGCTGAAGCCAAAAGTTATGGAAGTTGCAAGAAATGAGCTTGAAAGAAAGCTAAAAGATGAGATTAAAGAAGTTCTCACGATTTCTGGAGTAAGGTTCAATCTTAAAGATGGATCATGGGTTCTGGTAAGACCCTCTGGAACAGAACCGAAAATCAGGGTTGTTGTGGAAGGACAGACAGAAAAGAAAATGAGGGAACTATTTGAATTAGCCTATGGCATAGTTTCAAAGGCCGTCGAAAGTCTTAAACCCACCTAGCTGGTCTCAGCGTCTTTAGTCTTATTTCTTTTCCAATTGTAACTCTAAAACCCTCTTTTGCAACAAGAGTTTTCACCCCAGTGACATTTTCGATGAACTTTGCCTCCTTATACGGATTTGCAAAGTGCATCTTCATGCCTATGTGGTTCATAATCAGCAATTCTGGCTTATCCTTCATGCCCTTCAACATGTAAATCACATCCTCAGTGCATAGATGGTATGGAATTCTCATGTCTTTGGGTCGGGTTATAGCAGCTATCATGACCCTTGCGCCCTCATGCCACTTCTTGAGCTCATCGAAGTACTGAGTATCGGGGATGTAGGATATGTCCCCATACTTAGTCCTAAGCCGAAAACCAATGGTTGTGGGGTCTGCATGCATCGCAGGCGTTATTATCATCTCCTCCTCCCCAAGAATGAATTTATCACCGGGATTTGGAGTGTGGATTTCTTCCAATGAATCGAGATGGTACTGTGAAACTGCAGGTGTGTGACTTTCATCTCCATGGACAACGCTTTTAGATGCTATTAAAATTCCCCTTTTTTTCGTAACGCCCATAGTTATCCCCTCAAGCATAACTTCCACGTCATTGCAGTGATCTGTATGCCTGTGGGACACAAAGAGAACATCAATTCGTCTTGGGTCGATTTTGTATCGCCAAGCCCTTACAAGTGCTCCCGGACCTGGATCGACATAGATTTTCTTGCTCGCTTTTATGAAGAATCCTCCTGTAGAACGAGTTTGTGTTATTGTTATGAATCTGCCTCCACCACTGCCCAGAAATGTTATCTCTATCATGCCCTTACCTCCTATTCTTTTTTCAGATGTTAAAATTTTACACACAGCAGTATATAAGGCATTTGGCTACTGGAGATTTATCGACACAACCAAAAATGGTTTAAGCAGTCAGGGATAAGCTACACTGGTGAAGCTCATGGGCGAAATTATCGAAAAAGTCTCCAAAGAAGTTGAAATGTTGAGGGATGATATGGTTCAAATGTTGGTTGAGCTTGTCAGAATTCCAGCAATAAGCCCGGATTACGGTGGGGAAGGAGAATACGATAGGGCGGAAAAGCTTCTTGAGATTATAAGGGACTGGGGTTTTGATAGGATTGAGCGCTATGATGTCCCGGATGAGAGGGCTAAAAATGGTGTTAGGCCAAACATTTTAGCTTATTACTATGGAGAAAAGGGAGAAGAAAGCCAGCGCTTGTGGATTCTCACGCACTTAGATGTAGTTCCTCCAGGAGAAGGTTGGACGGTTACAGAACCCTTCAAGCCAGTAATTAAAGACGGGAAGGTTTATGGGAGGGGAAGCGAGGACAATGGGCAGAGTTTAGTTGCAAGCTTGTATGCTGTGAAGGCATTAATGAACCTTGGCATAAGACCAAAGAGAACAATAATCCTTGCATTTGTAAGTGATGAGGAAACAGGAAGCGAATACGGAATAAAATGGCTCATAAAAAACCACCCCGAACTCTTCAGAAAAAACGACCTCGTACTAGTACCAGATGGTGGAAACGAAGAAGGAACATTTATTGAAATAGCAGAGAAGAGCATACTCTGGATGAAGATTAAGTTTAAAGGAAAGCAAGTTCATGCAAGCATGCCTGATAAAGGCATTAACGCTCACCGCATTGCTTTGGAATATGGCTATAAGCTCGACAAACTTCTCCATGAGAAATATAATGCAAAGGATGAAATCTTTGACCCACCTGAGAGCACTTTCGAGCCAACTATGGGCGGAAATCCATCTGATGCTCCAAACATAGCTTCAGGGGAACATGAGATAGTATTTGACTGCAGAGTTTTACCCAAGTACAATCTTGATGACATTTTAAATGATGCTAAAGAGCTCGCAAAAGAAATGGAAGAAAAGTACAGAGGAGCAAAAATTGATATTGAAGTTATGCAGAGGGTTGATGCCCCAGAACCAACTCCAAAGGACAGTGAAATAGTAAAACTCCTCCAAAATGCAATTAGGATTTTGAGGAACAAAGAAGCTAAAGTTGGAGGAATTGGTGGAGGAACTTTTGCAGCTTACTTCAGAATGCTTGGAATCCCGGCAGTTGTGTGGTGTACATGCGATGAAACGGCACACCAGCCAAATGAGTACGCTAAAATAGACAATATAGTTGAGGACGCAAAAATTATGGCAATTTTAACCCTATTATGATTTTTGCTCACCTTTCACTTTGCAAATTTTGAAGCAATACACACATTGATCACAAAACCAAAGTCAAGGATTATTCTATCCGCATAGGGGCATAGCAAGCATTCAGCATCATCAATAGGGATGCCGCCATAGTAGTGCTCAAACATCTCAATAACATCTTCACTTAAATGATCGACAACTTTCCCACAAGGGAGCACTAATCGTGAACCATATATGTTTTGTGTCTTTGTTCTCACCATGCAGCTCACCATTTTGTTATATTATCCTCCTCATATATAACTATTTTTATACATATTTTGCAAACTTCTGTTAATGGTAAGCAAAATTTGAAAAACCCAAGATATAGCAGATAGTGAGAGTGAGAACATGAAAATGATAGGACTAAAAATAGAGGAAGCTCTGAAAATCTTCCCCGAGCTTCAAAAATATATAAAAAATGGCAAGCTTGACTTCAGTAGCAGAGAAGCGCGGATTCTATACAATAAGGCAGTTGCAAAAGCCGTTTTTGACCTCAAAATAGAATATCATCCCAAGGGCTTGATAACCCCTCCAATTTCACGATACATTTTTCTAAAGACATTTTTGAGAGGTGGAGAAAAAATTCTCGAAATTGGAACTGGTCACTCTGCATTGATGGCTATCATGGCAGCTAAGTTATTTAACTGCGAAGCTTGGGCCACAGAAATTGATGAGGAATTCTTTGAGTATGCAAAAAGGAATATTGAGTGTAATAAGGTTCAAGTGAAGCTCATAAAAAGCAAAGGACAGATCATAAAAGGCTTAATTCCAGAGGGAGAAAAATTCGATGTTATATTCTCAGCCCCTCCTTACTATGAGAAGCCCACAAAGGGGGTTTTAACTCCTATCGAAGCTGTAGGCGGAGGCGAATATGGAGAAAAATTCTCACTCAAGCTCTTGAGAGAGGCAAAAGACTACTTGAAACCTAAAGGAAAAGTCGCTCTGTTTTTGCCTGACAAAGCTCCTCTGCTTAATGCTATAACCCAAGAAGCCGAGAAGATGGGCTATAGAATCAGAGACATAAAATTTAAAGCAGGAACAAGAGTTAGGCACTCTTTAATTTTCACGCTATAGCGTCAGACCGTGGGCGTATCTTCATTGCAGTGCTCAGAGGAGGTGCTTTCTCTTCATTCGCCAAAGAAATTATGCTCCTCCAACTTATAAGGTTAAGCCTCCTTGTAAAGTATTATCATCAAAATCCCTTCCAATGCCAAGAAAACGACTCCAGCAAAAATCCTGATATAACCATGGAGAAGATAGAAAAGAGACGCTGGAAAATTGACCAGAAAGAATGCTAAGCCAAAAATTACTAGTGTATCTCCAATTGTGAGATATGCAGGCATTAGCGTGTATTCATCCTTCATGTTTCGAGTAAGCCAGAGGGTTATGACTTTAGCCATTAAAAGATTAGTAAAAGCTCCAAATATAAAAAGGAAGAGAGAAGAACCCGATATATCAACTTTTGCAACAACCACAGAAACTAATAAGATTGGAGCAAAAAGGATAAAAGATGTCAAAGCTTTCGCGTTTCTAAACTCTTTCCAGTTTATTGGAAGAGAGAACATGAACCAGCCACTTTTGTATTCTTCCATAAGCAAAATTTGAACGTTTAATGACGTTATAACTGCAAAAGAGCCTATTATCAGAACCCAAGTTACAAGTCTATCGTCTCTGAGAAATGTGAGAGGTACTAAAAAGATAAAGGGCATAAGAAGAATAAAGAGAGATGAACTTCTCCGCAAGGCAAGTTTGACATCTTTAGCTATAATTGAGAACATTTTTGGCAAAAGTTTTGCTTCAAATGATTTTCCAATTTTTGAAATTTGCCTTTCCTCAATCAGATGAAGCATTATTAAATGATTACCAAACAACAAAATTAGAAATGAAAGAGTTGCATAGGTCATAATTACTTTCCATTGCAAGATTCCTTGGAAAGATAAAACGAGAGTTGTCGCCTGAGCAATTGGAAAGAAATACGTTGAAAGTGCTCTAAACTGAAATACACTTTTAAATATTTCGGGAAATATGACACCGTAGAATATGAAAAGAGTCAAAAAGAGAATAAAGGCAACTCTCAGTGTTAGACTAAAGATATCTCTTAAAATTCCGATTTTCCTCATCCTTAAAGAGAATATCGCAATAAGACACCCAAAACCCCAGCCTATAGCTATCGAGATTATGAACCACATCATCGCCACAATAAGTGCCATCCAATGATACCTCAGCATTTTCAAGAAAAAAGGTAAAAACAAGAATATAAGAGGAATAGTGTAATATTTAAGCCATGTCTTAAGCGGTAGAAACTCAACATTAATCGGGAGAAGTAGCAAAGGCTGAAGTGCTCGGGTTCGTGCAAGTGAATATAGGAACTCTATAACCAGAAAAGACGAAATGACCACAACAAAAACCAATAAGGCAGAAACCAATGAAGCAAAAACAATTTCACTTTCTCCAAGCAATTTCTCAGCTCTGAGAAATACAAATGAAAAAATTAAGAACACTGTAGAAGTAAAAGAGAGCTGTACTAAAGGAGCTCTCTTGAGAAATCTTCTAAACTTTTCGGTTCCATAGTCGTCCAGTCTATGTCTGAATTCCTGAAAAAACAGCTCTCTAACGAGAGCCTCCATTTTAATCACTTCATGTCCTCAACATATAAGAACAGACATTTGAGATATTCAGTATCCTTTGAAGCCATCAAAATTGGATGATCTGGAGCTTGTGTTCTATAAGGCTCAAGCATCCTGAGGAATTTGCCAGCTTTTGCTGCAGCAGCAATAATCATGTCCTTGAAAGCTTGCAGATCAACATGCTGGGAGCATGAGCAGGTTACTAAGATTCCACCATCCTTTACAAGCTTAAGCCCCTGATAGTTCACGTTGAAATAAGCCCTTAGTCCCCTCTTTAAGTCCTTTTCATGTTGGACAAATGCGGGAGGGTCGAGAATTACTATATCAAACTTTTCTCCTCTCTTTTGGAGCTTTTCCATTTCAGGAAATGCTGAACCCACTATGAATTCCATCTTGTCTTCAACACCGTTGAGCTTTGCATTTTCCTTCGCCTGCTCTATTGCCCTTGGGGACTTATCAATAGCTATCACTTTTTCAGCTCCAGCAACTGCCGCATGAATTGCAAAGCCTCCCGTGTAAGTGAAGACATCAAGAACCTTTTCACCGCCCCTAATATATTTCTCAAGAGCTATCCTGTTTTCCCTCTGGTCAAGGAAAAATCCAGTCTTTTGTCCACGCATGTCAACTATGAACTTGGCTTTTCCTTCTTCAATTATCGTTCTGTATTTTTCCTTACCAAGCAATACACGCTCAATCTCTGGTAATCCTTCTCTTCTCCTTGACCTTCCAGTGTTCTTTTCAAAAACGGTCTCTATATCCGGCTCAACTTCCATTATCGCTTCAGCAACATCAAGCTTAAATCTCTCCATGCCAGCACTTGAAATCTGAATGGCGGCTATATCATTAAAGCGATCGACGATTAATCCTGGCAGATAATCTGCCTCACCATATACCATCCTGTAAACGTTGCCATAACGGAGAACCTTTTTCCTGTATTCGTTTGCTTTTCTAATTCTCTCTTTGAAAAGCTCTTTGTTAATTTCTACATCTTTTTCTTTTGTCAACAGACGAACCATTATATTAGAATTTGGATTCGCAAATCCTTTACCTAAGAACTTCCCACCACGAGAATACACCTCAACTATATCTCCCGGCTTTATCTCCCCCTCAGTTCTAACAACGCCTTTTTTAAAGATAATCATAGCTCCCTTCTGAAGTGCTCGTGAGGCTTGAGCATCAACATAAACTCTCGCCATTCTCACCACCAACCAATAGTTAAAGCGATAGGTATTTAACTCTTGAGATGAAAGTATATAATGGTGAGTTCTATGAACTTAGAAGTTATAAAAGAGTTTCTGGAGGATATCGGAGCAGACTACACAGAAATTGAGGGAGAAATTCACCTCGCTCCAGAGGTGTTCTATGAGGTTTGGAAGTATGTGGGACAACCTGATTTAAAAACATATGTCATTGAAGACGAGATTGTAGAACCCGGTTCCTATGATCCCCCTGAAATGAAGTACACAACTGCAAAGAAGGTTAAAATCAAAAAGGTCTACTTCGAGACCCTTGACAATGTGAAAATAGTCACAGATTATGCTGAGTTCCAAAGGATTTTAAAGGAAAAATCAGCTTAATTTTATCCTCTAACCATTATTTTTACCATTAAAACTCCCATACAGTTTGTTCTCTTTATGTTAAGAAGAAGTGGAAGAGAACCTATTAGTGACGCTGTTGCCAAAAGTAAGATACCAAGGATCCCGTCAAAATATAAGGACAGGACAACAATAAAAGATAAAACAAGGAAGTTTAGGAGCTTATAATTTACCTTAAAGAGAACACTGCCAATTATTTTAGCTATTTCCAGCCCGTAGAGGCTTATAATTAAAGCCGCAGCAATAGTAAGCAGTGTCAAAATTAAAATCTCATGTGAACTCAACAAATAGTACTTCTCTTTAATCAAGACCATTATTCCATTTCTCGTTCTCCCCGTTAGGTAGAAATTAAAGAGTGAAAAGAAAAAATTCGATGTGTTCACGGAGAATGCCACCGTCAAAAACGACCTTTCATCCCTTGAAAAGAAGCTTCCAATTAATGCGGCCTGAGAAGAGGTAAAGGCAGGAAGCAGGGAAGCAAGCATTCCCAAAGTAGTTCCAAGGAGGGAAAAGCCAAATAAAGACTTATGGGACATTTTAATTTCATAATCTCCAGCTTCAATGGTGGTAATCCCACTACGCAGAGAGTAAAATATTGTGGGAACTCCAAATAAACCAACAAAAATGTGAAAATATGGCTCCCGGAGGGGTAAATAGTCAATCAGAATTCCAAGAATCCCAGAGATTAGGAAAACAAGTAAAGCAAAAACCTTCTTTATTCCTTTTTCTATTAAAAGCAAAAAACAAGTCAAAAAGAACACAAATACTCTACCAAATCCGGGTGTGTAGTTAGGAGCTAAAGAGAGGTAAATAGGCAAGAGGGGAAAAGCAAAAATTACTGCTAAAAGACTTGCCCTCAGAGAGATGTTAATTACCTCAAGAGCTCTCCCCTCAAGAACCAATCTATGGGCAGGCAAGATATTCAATACCGTATCTTCATCAGGAACTCCAAGAAAAGTTGAAGGTATAGAGTCCAAAAACGTATGGGTTAAACCCATTGTATAAATGAGTATCACAAATCCAAATCCATCGGGCTCATTATTTAAAGCATTCAACAGTGACGCTAAAGTATTAACGTGTAACGCTGGTGTTATCCCCGTTATAGTCCCAGCTATGAGTCCAAACAAGAATTCTCTAAGCATACATCATCCCTCGAATGTACTTCAAGGGCTGGCTTCCCTCTATATGTTGTGTAAATTCCAAAAGCTGTAATCGTTTGGTTCTCTTTAAGCTCAAGATTTAGAGACTTTCTAAGTTTTAGAAGAATCCAACATTTGTCATTAGTAATATTCGCTAAACCAAACCCATTTTTGTAAATCCTAATCCAAGAAATCCTTCCTTCAATTTTAATGACGCCCTCATGTTCAGGAGTGCATATCGAATTTCCGAGTTTTTCTCTTGGGAGCTTAACAGAACAGTTCAAACATACAAGAGAGCGCTCTCTTCGGAGAGCTTCAAACTCTACAATATCACCAGTTCTTGCAGAGTATGCGTATAGCTTTAAATCAGTACAGTTCAAGCTTAGACCTTTACCAGCTTTAGTGACTTGGCAACTTCCATGTGCTATGTCTCCAATTTCCTCTTCTCCAATAGGTTTTCTTTCTGCCTTTCCAGTAATTTTAACATCATCTATGCTGTTTACGTAAAGCGTAAGCGTCGAATACAGTCTTACAATCCCCAAAATTTCAACCTTGTCTCCAAGCTTCAGAGAAAATCTGTAGGGTAAGTAAACTTTAATCTTTTCTTTTCCGTTCCATATTATTGTTGGTGTTCTGTTATCTAAAACTACTCCAACAACTCGATAGGGAAAACTATCTTGAGGTTCTTTCAAAAAATTTCCCACTTCAAAGCTAATGATATAAAATGTACCACCATAAATCACGCCTTTTGCCTGTATCTCTGCGCCTTTCTGAACATTTAAACATCTGTCAAGTTTTACTTTTTGGGGAGTGAGAATATAGCAACTGTGATCATCCCAATAAACCCCTGATAAGTAGGAGAGATGCAATTCTTCAGTACTTCCATTTGTGACTCTTAGAGGATACACAGATTTTCGCTTTTTGTTGACAACTTTCCCCTGAATCGTGTATATCTTGCCTTCAATTAGACCTTTATAAATTGTAATAGTTTCAAGTCCATCGGTGAGCACACTAAAGTCACCCTTAGAATAAACACAAATACCAGTAAAAACTACAATATCGCCCTTTTGAGCATCTTCAATGTTACTGTATTTCTCTGAACCAATAATATATGCAGCACCCAACATCATTAAAGATGCCAATATTAATACCACAACATATACTCTACTTTTAACCATGATTGTAAGTAATTTGAAAACTTTAAAAAGTTTTCTATTGTTGGATTAGATACCTTATACCAGAACAAAGGGTAAGAATCAGACTTGAAGCTGAATTCCTGTTTCAGTTATCTCATAGGGCACCCAAGACAGAACATGTTTGGTTCTTCTCATTCCATAAACTCTTAGATACCTTCTGAGGGTCATATTTTCTTCTATTAACCTCATCTCGATTATTCCATCAACAATTGCCTTAACCATCATCTCAACATGAGGTTCCTCAATTCCAGAATTCATCTCAACCAACCACACCTGCTTGTTTCTGTGAGCAAGTTCTTTTAAATCCTCCAAAAATTTGTATATCTGCTTTTTATCCGTTTCAAAGAATATTGGAGTCAAAGATGATATTATTCCCGTTATCATTGGAGGGTTCTTTTCAGATAAAATCTTCAAAGTTACATCCTTTATTGCATCGATAAGTTGAGTAGTGTCTCTGATATCAGTAACAACCGCTTCATCAAAGGAGAACTTAGGAGTCCCCCTTAATCTCTGACTGTAGGCATCGAGTATAAAGAAATTTTCCTCAAGATATGGCATGAAATCCCATCCAAAGTCAAGAGCATTACTTACAAACTCATATTTTGGAATATCAACGAGAATACCAATTGTGGAGTACCCTCCAGTTAGCTGTGTGTGAACGAACTGACTGATAAACGTTGTTTTTCCTGACTTGGGGTCACCAATTAGCAAAACAACGCTACCTTTTGGAATGCCCCCCATTATGAGGTCATCTATTATCCCAGTCGGAACTCTCTCCACTCGTTTTTCAATATCTTCATACATTTCAAAGATATTCTGAACCAAAGCGAGACACCCCGTGCAGAATTCGAAATCAATAAATCTCTCCACTTGGGTAGACAACTATTCCACTGTTGGTTATTTCAAATGGATATTTTCTCATCGAATGCTTTGTCTCACGCATCTTTCTGATAAGCAAGTATCTTTTTAGCTCAATGTTTCTTTCTTGAAGATCAAGAATCACGACACCCCTTGCTATATATTCCTCAATTCCATATCTGCTTATTCTCCCAGCACTCGGATCTGGAGCTTCAGTTGTCAGGATTGTTGTAACGCCCATTTCAAGAAGTATTGTGTTCAACTTTAGTAACACTTCCCTGATTTGTGTCTCTTCTTTGAGTCTAAATGCTATCGAAGGAACAGAATCAATAACGAGACGTTTCGCATTTATTGCTTTTACGACCCTATAGATGTATCTAAGAAAATTATCAATGTTAAACCTATCCTCAAGAGCAAATTTTTCTTCGGAAGGCAATCCAACGCTTGAGCTAACACCATCCACAATGGCAATTAAGCCTTGCTCTTCATATTTTCTAAAATCCCATCCAAAAGAGAGCATTTCCCTTCGAAGGTCTTTTGCCCTTTCTTCTAACGTAACAAAAACACCAGGCTCTCCATACTCTTCTGCGCCTTTATATATAAATTGAGCTCCAAAAGTAGTCTTACCAGTACCAGTACTACCAGTTACCAAGATAGTTGTATTCTCAGGGAAACCACCCTCAATCAGCTCATCAAAACCCGGGATTCCGCTTTTAACCCTCCTTACTACATAAGACTCAACCATCGTGATCACCTGATAACATTGATAAGTATAACATCCAGGCTTTTATTAAATTTATCCTTTCTCCATTTCGTTATGACCAATTTATTTTTGAGTTATTAACCAATATAAAATTTTTGGAGTGAGGTTTCCTGTTTTCTGCAATTTCCGCAACTCTCATTGCTAATTCTTCAAATTTAGAGAATATCTACAAAAAAGAAAGCAAATAGATCAGATCCCAGTACTCCGCTTGCTATGTGGCATAAGAGTTTTAATATTAAAATCAACAATTCCCTTAGGTGAGGTCATGCTCGATCCCTTTGGGAAAAAGGCAAGGGAATTACTTAAGGAATTTGAAGACATTAACAGCTTCTTAGAGATTATTCCAACGTATCTGGATATAAATTTAGCATTAGAACGGGTTAAATGGCTAAAAAATGGTGCAATTCCAGAATATATTTTAAATGCTAATGATTGGAAAGATTTAATGGGGTTTTACGCCCTTTTAGGCGCACTCGCATTTTCTCCGTATGGATTTGAAATGGAGCTTGTAAAAGAAGCCAATTTAAAGATATATCTTACCAGAATCGAAAAAACCAAGAATTTTGAAGAGCTTTCAATATCTATTGAACCCGTAGCAGATAATGAAATACCTCAAAGAGATCTGACGATAATTGAAAAAAGGCTTTACAGCGAAATTTCTCCAGAAGACAGAGAAAAAATCACCCTCAAATACAAAGTTAAGCTAAAAGATTTTCTAAGCCTAAATGAAGGTAGCTTAAAAGACGTGTACATTAGAAATGGATATGCCTATCTGAATAGAAGCCAACTTATAGAGCTCTGGGAAAAATCCTTTGAAAAAAATCTTGAGAGAGCAGTGAATCTACTATACGAGCTCAGAGATGAGCTTCCCCAGTACTACATCCAACTATATAACCGGTTAAGTGAGATTGCAAGAGAGCACTTTAAGAAAAGGCTTGAAGGAGTTGGAAGAACCACTGCCCAACCATTGAGATTCGATTTATTCCCTCCATGCATTAAAATTGCCTTGGGGGGTGTACCCAGCGGGTTAAGAAACTATGCCATAACCGTTCTATTGACATCATTCCTGAGCTATGCAAGGATATGCCCAAATCCCCCAAGCAAAAATGTGAGAATCAAAGACTGCATAAAGGATTTAAGCATAATTGAAAAAGAAATCCTGCCAGTGATAATTGAAGCAGGGAACCGGTGCTCTCCCCCACTTTTTGAAGATCAGCCAAATGAGATCAAAAATATATGGTATCATCTCGGATTTGGTTATACTTCAAAACCTAAACTGGAAGACAGTGGCACATCCACTTGGTATTTCCCACCAAACTGCTCAAAAATTAAAGTAAATGCACCTCAGCTCTGCAAACCCGATAAAGACTGCAAGTACATCAAAAATCCTCTCACATACTATCTGAGAAAGCTATACTTAGAAAGTAAGAAAGAGAGTCAAGGGGAGGATAGAAATGAATGAGCTTTTCAGGGAAGTTACAAAAAGGGAGAGACAGCTCTACTATGAAAAGGAATGGAATGCCAAAAAACTTCCACCATTTATTGTGAACACTCTTGAAAACAGAGAATTTGGTTTTGATCATACTGGGGATGGACCAAGTGATAGGAAAAATGTATTCCATGACATAAGAGACTTGGAAGATTACGTTAAAGCAACGGCACCTTATGCAATATTTTCAAGTGTTGCATTATATGAGGAGCCCAAAGAAATGAGTGGGTGGCTTGGAGCAGAGCTTGTTTTTGATATAGATGCCAAGGATCTGCCCCTAAGAAGATGTAACCATGAAAGCGGAACTGTTTGTCCAATTTGTTTAGAAGACGCTAAAGAGCTTGCAAAAGATACACTAATTGTTTTAAAGGAGGATTTTGGATTTGAAGACATTCACATTGTGTACTCCGGTAGAGGATATCACATAAGGGTACTCGATGAATGGGCACTTGAACTTGATTCCAAGGCAAGAGAGAAAATTTTAGCATATACATCTTCAGCAGAAGAGGTTACATTCGATGACATCCAAAGCAAGAGGATAATGCTATCTTCTGGATACTTTAGGGTTTTTCGTCTTCGCTTTGGATATTTTATAATGCGTGTTAGATATAACCACCTCAAAAACATTGGATTAAATAAAAAGCAGATTAGTTTGATTCTGAGCAACAAAGAAAAAATCAACCAAGGATTTGTTAAAGAAGCAAGACTTACAGCCTTTCCACAGGGAATAGGGTACAAAACTCTCCTTAGACTCTTCGCATTGTCAACTACATTCTCAAAAGCATACTTCGATGGTAGGGTCACAGTTGATGTTAAAAGAATCCTCAGAGTTCCCTCAAGCCTTCATTCTAAAGTCGGATTAATCACAACCTATATTGGGAGCAAAGAAAAGGAGCTTGAAAAGTTTAATCCGTTTAGAGATGCAGTGCCAAAATTCAGAAAAGAAGAAGTCAGGCAGGCATATGAAGAATGGCTCGAGAACAATGAGCTAAAGAGTGAGTAGAGATGGAAATTTCAGGGAGAATTAAAATAACAGTCTCAATGCTAATCTGGGGAAGTGTTGGGATTTTTGCGAGGTTCACAAATTTAAATGGATTGGGAATCGCATTCTTTAGGGTTGCATTAGGAGCTTTAATTTTAGCACTGTTGTTCAGCATAAAAGATAAATCTTGGTTTCAGAAGGTTAGTGGGGCTACCAAACAAAAGTTTGGATGGATGATTCTTCTTGGTATTGCACTTGCTTTAAATTGGGTGTTCTTATTTACCGCTTTTTTGTACACCTCAATAGCAAGGGCAGTCCTTATTTATTATTCAGCTCCAGTTCTTGCAACATTAATTTCAGCCAAGTTTCTTAAAGAAAAAATCTCGAAATTTCAAATTTTGCTGATTCTCATGGCTTTTCTTGGCTTGATGATAATAATGAGTGAACAAAAAATGAATTTTAAAAACAGAGATTTTGTAGGAGCCGTATTCGCATTCATAGCAGCAGTTTTCTATGCAATGATTCCTAATCTGGGTAGATTTTTAAAAGAAGTGAAAAGTGACATACTAACATTTGTTCAGCTGTTTATAGCTTCTGTAATCCTGATTCCTTTCGTCCTCTACGGTAAGATATTCGCTGGAAAGATTAACTGGTTTGCCGTTGGAATTTTAGTAGCCGTGCACACTGTTTTTGCACTCTTCCTGTACATGGACGGATTAAAAAACGTTAAAGTGAATGAAGTCGCCTTGCTCAGCTACCTTGACCCTCTAAGTGCAGTGGTTTATGCATTTTTGGTATTCGGAGAAGTTCCCGCTCTTAGAACAGTGATAGGAGGAGTTCTGATACTATCAGCATCTCTTTTAGATACGTTAAAGCGGAGATAGGCGAGAGGGCTATAGCCCGCCTTCTGTATTAAGGGAGCATTCGACTAAGCGGCCAACCACGGGGCTCACACCGGGAACTCATCACCCCTCTTTCGGCCTTGCACCCCGCGGGACGGCCGTTTCACCGATCCCTCCGAGGTCGTCTGCGGGTTAGCTCGGCTCCTGTCACCAGGAGCCTTCGCCGCTTTCATTCCCATTCCTCGGAGGACGTGTCGTTTCTGCGCCGTTGCCCTCCCTCTCGGGAGGTGCCTTGCGGCACCGCGGCCCCGGTGAGGTGGGCGGAACTTCCTCGGGCTCACTGCCCGGCAACTCCCAGCCCTCTCGCCTAAAAGAAATTTAAAAGAAGATATTATAAAGATTTGGTTACCTCTTTTTTGGAAGTTCTCTCTTTTCTACAAATTTTGGAATTTTTGGTCTCTTATACTTACCAAGGGGGGACTTCTTTTTGGGCCTGGGTCTTTTTCTTTTCTTTTTCTTGTCGGATTTCACCAGCCCTATAAGAACCGCCGTTAATACAGCCGCAATTAATATTCCCACGAGATACATTACCCACGTTTTCTTTTCCTTATGTTCCCCTCCTATCAATTGAGAAGTTGTTTCTTTTGTCTTAATTGTACTACTGGAGGATGGTGAAGAGAGCGTCTGCGTTGGAGTCTGCTTCTCAATGTAAACGGTTCCCTCCTTAATGGTATTTTTCCCGAATGCAGAGAGCACAAACTGGTACTCTGCTTCTCCCTCTGGAAGGGTGAACTCAAGCCGCACTTTGTTCTCTCCTGGAAATAGTGTAATATCCTTTAACCCCTTGTATAGGGTTTCATTTGCTGCGGTTATCTTATAATGCAACACGCCCTCAATTTTCTTTGAATTTTCGTTCATGATTGCAACTGTAAACTCGACCTTTCCATTGTAGAGGATGCGATACGTTACGCTGTCTATCTTTGGATATGCCATAACATGATATGTTGCTGATCTCTCTCCAAGAAAGATGCCATCATAGGTTACTTTCACAAGAACCTTGACTTCACCGGGAGGTGCTGAAGGGAGTGAAAAACGAACTATGTTTGTACCTTTTTGAAGCTGAACAGTCTCAGCATATTTGTGAAGCAGTTCGCCATTTTTATCATATGTCAAAAGCGTGACATTGACTTTAATGTCTCGTTCAGAGGTTAACGTAACATAGGCTTCATTTTCAAAATCTTCCATAACTTGGGTGCTCTTTAAAGACAGTGCAGAGAGCTCAACACCAAACTGAATGTAATATTCCTTCGAAAAACTATACGTCCCTCCAGGATATTCCAATAGATATACAAGTTTGTAATTGCCGGATGGTAGATCATAAGGAATTGGAATTTCAAACCGGACGATATTGTCTCCCTTTGTCAGATTAACAGTCTTTGTCACGAGCAGATATTTCTTTCCATTTCTCTCAAGATACGTAGAAGCCTTCAGAGGGATTATACTGTTCTTTAAATTCTTAATATGAGAAGACACAACCACTGTTTCTCCATTAAGTACATAATTAGAACTAAAAGGTCTTTCTTTTACATAAGTTATCGCCTCCTCAAAAATGAGGGGTTTATCAATGACTTTTACTGGAATTTTTGCTGTTATAATGTATATATCCCCAGATTCTAAAAAGCCCCAGAATGTCAAAACAATCTGATAATTACCAGGTTTGACGCTTTCATTCACAAAAAGCTTGTAGCTAATTTCCCTGGTCTCTCCTGATGTCCACTCATTATAAATGGTTTTTTGAAGTTCCAGCCTAAATCCCTCAACCCTATTAAGCCTTTCATCCAAAACAACATACTTCCGGAAGCTTACAATCTTAAAATCAAAGTTTTGATCATTCTTCAAAATAAAAGTACCTTCTGTATAATCCCCAGAAAGCACTAAAATTTCACCCTGAGACGAAAAGACTATAAATTGTGCAGATGCAAGGGGCAGTAAAAACAGTGTTATAGCAATGATAAGTGTTACTCTTTTCATCAACATCCCCCAAATATTTTTGCATTTGAACAATATAAATTTCATGTTAAGAGAAGAACTATCCCGAGGAGTGTAAATCCAAAAAATATGATCAGGCTTAACTTGTAAAGGACAAGTCTTGAAAAGTGGTCCCTAACCATAAAGGCAAGTATCGTAAGCATGCTACCATAAAAGACTGCAAAAATTCCAAGAGCTTTCTTTATATCAACCTTCAAGAGCAGAAGCAACCCAAGAACTGCTCCAGCCAATACTGTTATGTGAGGCACTGTGAACAGATAGTAGTTAAGCAAAACTCTGTTTTCGTCCATTGTTATCACTCCATTATAAATGCATAAGTTGTAGTTGTGGGCAAAGTTCTTCTTATTTTTGGCAACAAGTACCGAGGAAGAGTAACTTCTACTTTTTCCTCTAATATGTCATACGTCCCGAGTACTTTTTCAATTACTTTAACTTCAACCTTACCCCTAACCCTAAAATACCCATGCCATGCAGTCGTTATTTCAAGCACGATTGGGAGGTGAAGCTTTTCAAGTTCCTCCACATCTAAGAGAGATTGCAAATATTCAAGTTCCTCCTTTTTGAAATAATGAAAACTCCCATCTCTAAGCTGAACTTTTGGAACATCTTCATTCAAAAGCTTTGCTAAGCTTTTTCTCGCTCTGGGCAGGTGTAAGTTAATTCTTGCAATTTCTTTGTTTATTATTTCATCTGGCTGGGGCATGAATTAAACTAAGATAAAGACGATAAAAAGGTTTTCACTCCAATGTCCTTAAAAGCTCTTGAACAGTCCTTCTTACAGCCCCATAACTATTCATTTTTGGCTTCCATCCTTTTCTTTTAGCTTTTTCAATGCTTAAACGCATGAACTTCACGTCTCCTTTCCATCCCCTTCCGCCATCAACTCCACCTGTAAAATAGAACTCTGGACTAAGCCCCATCTCTTCGCTTACAATTTCCGCAATTTCCTTAACCGTAATCCAGTCCTCACTTCCAAGGTTGTAGACATCATAGGTTTTATTCTCCTCTTTAAACTTCTCAAAAAGGAACAGCATCCCCTCAACAGTATCGCTCACATGAAGATAGCTCTTCTTTTGAGTTCCATCTCCAAGAATTTCCAAACGATTCGGATCCGCTTTCAGTTTATTTATGAAGTCATAGATTACTCCATGATTTGAGCGCTCTCCTATTATATTCGCTAACCTGAAGACCAAACTTTTTATATCAAAAGTATGGGCATAACCACTAATTAAAGCCTCAGCTGCAAGCTTTGCCCCACCATAGACACTTATTGGTTCAAGAGGAGCATAATCTTCCGGAGTTGGAATAACTTTAGCATCCCCATAGACAGTTGATGAGGATGTGAACACAAGGTACTGGACTTCCTCCTCTCTTATAGCCTCAAGAAGGCTATACGTTATCAGGACATTTGTTTCATATAAAAGTCCTGGGCTCTGTGCTCCAATTCTAACCTCCGGATTAGCTGCCAAGTGAAAGACTACCTCAACATCTTTTACGGCTTTTTTCGCAACTTCCTTACTCCTCAAGTCGCCTTTGAGAAATTCAAACCGTTCATGATCAAGCCACTGTTTAATATTATTCAAGCTACCAGCACTTAGGTTGTCAATAACCCTAACTTCGTACCCTTGTTCCATCAATCTGTCAACTAAGTGAGAACCAATGAAGCCTGCGCCTCCAGTGACAAGAACCTTCATTTTCATCCCCATCCAATTATCCGAACGACCATTATATATCCTTTTTGTAGTCGGCTGGTTACGGCTTAGATCACCAAAATGAAACCACTGTTTCTCAGGATTCTATCAACGTAAATTTGTAAAAATAATCAAGTAGTTTCATAAAATTTAGCATATTTTTGTCACAAAAATAGACTCTGGGTGGACATTTGTCAAAATGACAATTGTTCAGACAAAAACCTTATATTATATAAATTGTTCAAAGAAAAAGCGTTTGTGATGAACATTCAAACAATAATAGGTGATAAAAATGAACGAAATAAAAAGCATGACAATGATGGAGAGAAGAAAAATAAAATTCCTTCAGCTGATATTTGTTGACATAAACGGTGTTCCAAAAGGAATGGAAGTGCCAATAGAAAGATACGAGGAGGCTATAAGTGATGGAATTTCTTTTGATGGATCGTCCATCCCTGGATTTCAGGGAATAGAGGACAGCGACTTGATATTTAAGGCTGACCCTTCAACATATGCAGAGATCCCATGGGAAGGAGTAGCAAGAGTCTATGGGTTCATATATAAAGATGACAAACCATATCATGCAGATCCAAGAGGAATTTTAAAGAGTGTGAGTGATGAACTTGCGAAAGAAGGACTAAAAGTCTATATCGGGCCAGAACCAGAATTTTACCTCTTCAGAAAAAATGGAACATGGGAACTTCAATTACCAGATGTTGGGGGATACTTTGATATCATAAACCTTGACAAGGCTAAGGATGTAAAGAGAGAAATTGCACTCTACATGCCCTACTTTGGTCTAACTCCTGAAGTGTTACACCATGAAGTCGGTGCCGGACAGCACGAAATAGATTTTAGGTTCTCAGATGCCCTCGGAACAGCAGACAACATCATAAGCTTCAAATATGTTGTCAAGGCAGTTGCAGAGAGTCATGGATTATATGCAACATTCATGCCAAAGCCCATCTATGGCATGCCTGGCAATGGAATGCACCTTCACATAAGCCTGTGGAAAGATGAAGAAAATTTATTCGTCGGGGAAGATGGACTCAGTGAAACAGCATTATACTTCATTGGCGGAATATTAAAGCATGCTAAGGCACTGGCAGCTTTGACGAACCCAACTGTAAATAGTTACAAACGTTTAGTCCCAGGATATGAAGCCCCTGTTTATGTAAGCTGGGGTTACAGAAACAGGAGCGCACTGATAAGAGTTCCAGCATACAAAGGAAAGGGGGCAAGGATTGAATACCGCTGTCCGGATCCAAGTGCAAATCCCTATTTAGCATTTGCCGCAATAATCGAGGCAGGATTGGATGGAATAAAGCACAAGATTGAACCTTTTGCATATGTCGAAGAAAACGTCTATGAAATGGACAGAGAAAAGAGAATTGAAACAGGTATTGAGACCCTGCCATCAAGCTTAAAAGAAGCCTTAGATGAGCTCGAAAAGGACAAAATTGTTAGAAAAGCCCTTGGGAAGGCTTACAGAAACTTCAAAGAATATAAAGAAAGAGAATGGGGAGAATATATCGAGTATCTCAAGAAAAGAAATATCCCATTAGAGACCAAAGAAGTAACAGAATGGGAGCTCGAAAGGTATTTCTACGTTTAATTCTTTTTCCCAATTATATCATCTAAATGAATAAGCATTGAGCCTCCAATTATTAAAGCCGCTCCAAATAGTTGCTTTAATGTCAAGACCTCATTAAATACCAGATACGCTAAAATTAGAGCTACGACTGGTTCTATCGTCGCTATTATTGAAGCTTTGCTTACCTCAACCTCTCTCAGAGCAGTATTGTATAATATGTATGCCAGAAATGTCGGAAAAAACGCAAGTGCAAAAATATAGGGAACTGCATTTAATGGAATTTTAAAATTAGAAAAGGGGATTAAGAACAGAGCTCCAAATCCAAGAGTATATAGTAATGCCTCCTCAGGGTTCTCGTTTCTAACTGCCATTTTACCTAAAACACCATATAATGCATAAGTAACTCCTGATAGGAGTCCCAATACTATTGCAAGAATGCTTATTCTTTCATTATTCGGATTTACAACAAATAGCACTCCTGAAACTGCCATTATCAATGCTATTGACTTTGTTGGAGTTACTTTTTCTTTAAAGACAAGGTATCCGAGTATCGTAGAGTGAATTGGGGCAGTGTATAAGAGTAAAACTGCCAAAGACACTGAAGATATTCTTACAGTATAAAAATACAGCACATAGAACAAAAAAATGCTAAAAAACCCATAGAATGCGTAAAATGGAAGACGTTCTTTCTTAATCTTCAAACCTTTTGAGGAATTGTATATTAAGAGGAGAAAAAACGCAATCACCACTCGATAGAATACCACAGTAAAAGTGTCCAAGTTAAACTGATACAGCAGTTTGGCAAATATTCCAAGAGTGCCCCACATACTGGCAGCTAAAAAAACTAAAAGATATCCCCTTTTCAAGCTCCCACCTCAGATCTCTGGACCTGCTGGTAGTTTTCTTTTGTGCTCACTTTTCTTTATTAGATTCTCAACGTATTCGATTTTTTTGATTGGAATGTTTAATTCTTCGGCAATTTTTTCTTTTGGCATTTTCAAGTCAACTAACCTGTAAAGGATTTCGTCCAAGAGTTTGTAGCTTATGCCGAGTTCACCCTCATCCGTCTGCCCAATCCAGAGCCCAGCAGTGGGCTTCTTCTTAATAATCCTCTCCGGAACGCCCAATCTTTTAGCAATCTCCCAAACTTCAGTCTTGTAGAGGTTTATCAGTGGAGCATAATCGCTCGCACCATCACCCCACTTAGTATAATAACCAGTCAAAAGCTCGCTTTTGTTGCTTGTTCCCAAGACGAGAAGATTGTACTGGTTTGCATGAGCGTAAAGGAGAGTCATCCTTGTTCTAACCATCACGTTACCCTTGGTAATCTTGTCCGGCTCGAAGTCGAGACTTTTTTCAAAGGCATCAACAATTGGCTTGATGTTAATGATTTTATAGTTGATCCCGAGGGTTTCACAAACTAATTTCGCATCCTTCACATCCTGATTCTCGTAGTATGGCATTATCAAACCAAGAACCTTATCTTTTCCCAATGCCTTCACTGCAAGGAAGGCAGTAGTAGCACTATCAACACCACCACTAACACCAATCACAACACCACTTGCATTTGCTTCGTCTACTTTTTCTTTAATGAAGTAAACTATTTTCTCAATAACTTCTTCGTAGTTTAGAGTTCTCATCGAGATCACCTTCTTCTCTTCCGTGTTTTTTCAACAGCACCTTCCATAAATCTGATATATCCATACACACTTAAAGCACTTCCTACAATCATGAAAACAAAAGCCAAGAGTGATAAGAGGGAGTAGGGATAATCAACGCCGTAAACTCTATACGAATAGCTCACATTACCACTCTCAACACGTATTTCAGGTTGGGAAGTTGGGGTTAGACGAACAGATTGATTATTGAGAGTGTAAGAGTTTATCTTCCCCCTCTGAATAACAACAACACTTGCATTTTGAGAGGAAATGATAAGAGTTCTATTTATTACGAAATAGTTGCTTTCGAACTCTTTGTCTCCAATAATGTGATGCCCAACACCTAATGTTCCTTGGGAAAAATAGGATTTTTCAACACTATACATTGATACCAGGGATAGAAGAAGAGCAAGTGCTAAAAAAATTAATCCCCCTTTTATCAGCGGATAATTAATGGCTTTTCTGAATGTAGTCATGGTATCACATCCAAACAGATAAATAAAGAAGGAAAGGTTCAGATTTTACCTGCTAAATGACACTCAACCCAGTGGTTGTGTTCGTATTCAATGAGCTGTGGATGCTTAACATCACAGAGTCCTTTCTCCATGTAGACACATCTGGGATGGAACCTGCACCCTGGTGGAATGTTGACGGCACTTGGAACTTCACCCTTAATTGGCAATTCTTTGATGATGTTTCTCCTCTCTGGAATTGGCTCTGGAACAGCAGCCAGGAGAGCTCTTGTATATGGATGTATTGGATTGTCAATTACGACTTTAGCGGGCCCCATTTCAACTATTCTCCCCAGATACATAACGGCTATCCAGTCAGCAAAGTACCTTGCCGTTGAAAGGTCGTGGGTGATATAGAGATATGTAACGCCCATCTTTTCTTTAAGCTCCTTCATCAATTCAAGGATTTCTGCTCTAATTGAAACATCAAGCATTGAAACAGGCTCATCTGCAACAATAAATGTTGGATTCAAGATGAGTGCTCTTGCAATAGCAACTCTCTGTCTCTGACCGCCTGAAAGCATATGCGGATGTCTTCCAACATAGTCCTCCGGTGGAACAATCTTGACCATTTCCAGTGCTTTGTATATGAGTTCTTCTCTTTCCGCCCTTGTTTCGCCTATTCCGTGAATTAAGAGAGGTTCTTCGAGCACGTCATATATCCTGAATCTTGGATTCATTGACGAGAAAGGATCCTGGAATATCATCTGAACCTTTCTTCTGTAGGCCTTAATTTCCTCTTGAGTTTTGAGTTCAGTAACATCTTTTCCTTCCAGATATATTCTGCCATCTGTAGGCTCAAGGAGCTTCATGACAAGCTTTCCTGTTGTTGTTTTACCACAGCCGCTCTCACCGACTAAAGCAAAAACCTCCTGCTTGTGCACTTCAAAACTGACTCCATCAACAGCCCTAACGAATCGTGGGGGTTCTCCCCTGAGTGCCCCAAGTAATCCTCTCTTGATCGGGAAGTACTTCTTAAGATTTTCAACCTTTAAAATTGGCTCAGCCATCTTTCATCCCTCACAACAGCCAGCATGCTGCATAGTGATCTTTATCAATCTCCTTTAGCTCTGGTTCTTGTTCTTTACATACCTGCATCGCATAGGGGCATCTTGGATGGAATCTGCAGCCACTCGGCGGCTTAATCAGGTTCGGCGGTTGTCCTGGAATGAATTCAAGCTTATCAACGTCCTCATGCAATCTTGGGATTGCTGCAAGCAACTTTTGAGTATACGGATGGGCTGGCTCATAGTAAATCTTCTGGCTGTCACCGATCTCGATTATCTTTCCAGCATACATTATCGCAACACGGTCGCTGATCTCTGCAAGAATGCTCAAGTCATGTGTGATGAATATCATTGAAAGTCCAAGCTCCTTCTTAAGCTTCTTCATCAAATTGATGATCTGTGCCTGAACAACGACATCAAGAGCTGTTGTTGGCTCATCGGCAATAACAACCTCTGGCTCAAGGATTAACGCTGTTGCAATGACAACTCTCTGCTTCATTCCACCGCTCAGTTCATGCGGATATCTGTAAACAATCTCTGGCGACAGACCAACTAACTCGAGATATTTCATTGCTCTGTCAAGGGCTTCTTCTTTCTCCATGCCTTTATGATAAATAAGAGGCTCAATCATCTGGTAGCCAATTGTATAAACTGGATTTAAAGCATTCATTGCACCCTGGAATATCATTGATATCTTCTGCCACCTTATTTCTCTTCTCAGTACATCCTCCGGAAGTCCAACTATTTCTCTGCCGTCAATTTTAACACTGCCTCCCACAATTTTTCCTGGAGGAGTTGGCATTCCCATTAAAGTAAAGCCAAGAGAGGACTTGCCACATCCACTCTCCCCAGCGAGTCCTAACACTTCCCCCTTTTTGAGCTCAAAGCTGACATTGTCGACTGCTTTGACGACACCTCTGGATGTGAAGTAGTACATTTTGAGATCTTTAACCTCAAGGACAGTCTTAGCCATCTTCCACACCTCACAATCTCCTGAGTCTTGGGTTCAACACTCTATCCAATGCCACACCAATAAGCACGAATGTCAATGCAACCAATGAAATTGCCAGTCCTGGTGGAATAACCCACCACCAGTATCCGTTAATTGTTGCACTGTTTGTCTGAGCATCATAGAGGATCTGTCCCCATGTAACCGCTGTTGGATCACCAAGTCCAAGGAAGCTGAGTGATGCTTCAGTGAGAACGGCTCCAGGAACGCTTAAAGCCATAACAGCAAATGCATAAGGCATGATCTGCGGCATGATATGCTTGAATATGATCCTTCCTGTTCCAGCGCCCAAAGCTTTTGCTGCCTCGACATAGGTCTGCTCTTTAATCTGGAGCGCCATACTCCTTGCAACCTTGGCAATTCCAGTCCATCCGAACATCACCAGCAGGAAGACTATTGTCCACAATGTAACGTGTCCCTTGAATGCTGCACCCAAAAGGATGAGGATCGGCAACGTTGGGATTGAAGCAACAAACTCGTTAACTCTCTGCATAAACTCGTCCTTCCAGCCACCAAGGTATGCGCTCGTGACACCGTATGCAATTCCGATTAAAACGCTCAAGACTGCTACTGACACACCAACGACAAGTGAAACCCTTGTTCCCCATACTAAACCTGCCCAAAGGTCTCTTCCTTTGTAATCCGTTCCCATCAGTCCATAAGTTCTTCCAGTGAGGATGATTTGGATCGGCTTTAAGTCAACTTTATCCCCCTTGTTAAACGTGAATATCTCAACCTGGAACTTGTAGTCTCCGTGGAGAGGTTGTGGGTTTATTAGTATCCCAGGTTCAGCTTTTGCAAATATGACCTCCATGACATCCATTGTGCTTTTTATTGTTTCAACTCTACCCTGAAGGTTCTTTGGGTCTTCAAACTGAGACGCCCAGTTAAACACATTGTTCCTAACAGCACCCATTTTGGCAATCTGATAAATTGAACCTTCTACTAAATCGGCACTCAAAAGCTCGATCTTTTTCCCATCGGGTCTATAAACCGTAATTACGATCTGGGCTGGGGTGTTGAGATCAGCAAGCTGAACCCCAATGTTCTTTATTATCAAATCTTTTGGAGGTAGATCGTACCTATTATTGTAGTCAAATTCAAAAGCGTAGTATTTTATCCCTCCCCCTAAATCCTGTCCTTCAGCTGTAACCTTCAAGTCATTATAGGTAAGAACCTCGTGGGCTGCAAGCTTTTTTGCAGTGAAATAGTTATACCATACTGGGGGAACATTTGTAGGATTGCCTTCCCAGTATGTAGTCCATTTCTTTGGAATGTCTGGTTCAGTTATGTAAGGGGCTGCTATTGCCGTGAAAACTAAGAGAGCAAGTAAGAATAATCCAAGCAACCCACCTTTTTGCCTTCTAAATTCAAACCAGAAATCCTTAATGCTCTCCTTTACATCGACCCATCTCATTTGCCTCACCTCATGTTTGCTGGGATGCACCAACTTTAACTCTTGGATCAAGGTAACCGTATGCCAAATCCGCAAGTATCATGCTTATTAGATAAAGGGCAACTGTAACGAATGTAACTCCCATGAGGAGTCTCGTTTCGTTTTGTTGTAGAGCAGTCCAGTAGAGTCTTCCCATTCCCGGCCAGTTGAAGACACCCTCTGTAATGATTGCACCACCCAAGGAGCCGAGAAGACTGAAGATCGTCATTGTGATGATTGGGGGGGCAGATGCTCTCAGAGCATGTCCGTAAATAACTTTTCTTTCCGGAACACCTTTAGCCCTTGCAGCCATGATGAAGTCTTCCTGCATTGTGCCGATCATGATGTTTCTGGTTGTCCATGCCCAACCTCCAAAGAGGACAAACACTATTGTCCCCACAGGGAGTACCATATGATAAAGGATGTCAGTGTAGTATGCAAATCCTTCCTTAGGTGGAGTGGATGTCATACCACCACTTGGGAACCATCCAAGTTTGAACGAGAAGATTAAGATTGCAATCATTCCAAACCACCACATTGGTATACTGCTCGTTAGCATTGCAATAATGGAAACTGCCCTGTCCAATGCACTTCCTGCAACTTGAGCTGCTTTAACACCTAAGAGAAGGCCAATCAGAATAACAATTATCTGTGCTGTCGTGAAGAGTAGAACTGTTCTTGGAATTGCGGCTGCGATAATCTTTTTA
Source organism: Thermococcus barophilus MP (assembly GCF_000151105.2). Taxonomy (NCBI): domain Archaea; kingdom Methanobacteriati; phylum Methanobacteriota; class Thermococci; order Thermococcales; family Thermococcaceae; genus Thermococcus; species Thermococcus barophilus. The sequence continues at coordinate 1,477,300 of NC_014804.1, forward strand.
ACGTTAGTCTCACCGAATATTGGAGTTTTTGTATTCCCAAAGTTTAGAGTTAGAGTGTCCTTTGTTCTCTCTAAGACCCTAACCCAGAAAGGCTTGTCTAATCCATATGCGCGAATTAATCTGTTGTACTCATTTTGATACCACTGCTGAAACCTTTCAGGATCGGCTGAAAGCTGCTTCATAAGTTCCGGATTTGCCCTTAGCTTCATATTTATCTGCTCCTGTATGCTTGACTTTAAGTCCTCCTCTGCAACTTTTGTAAACAGAACTGAAACAAGTAGCGTTACTAATGCCAGAACTAAAAGCGCATTTAAGAGTCTAATTGCCAAATAACGACCGTATCCCAAACCTCACACCTCCCTGTTCAGACATGTTCATTCGGGACATTTCTCATTCATCAACATTTTCAATCTTGTAAAACTTTTATATATTTTTCTATAACGATAAGTGGGAGACGTATATTTCAAGAAAATGAAGTAGTAAAACCCGCAGTGTACCAAATTGTTTGTATATGGAGAACAGAGAAAAACACCAAGTTCCAAAAACAAAGTAAAAGTTAGAAAGAAGGAAAGAGCTCACTTCCTCCTTCTCAGGAGCAGTGGAATCAATGCCAGTCCTACAAGTGCTGCTGGACCACAGACACCTGTCTTGGTCTCGGTTGGTGATGGTGATGGACTTGGGCTTGGTGATGGGCTTGGTGATGGAGATGGGGTCGGTGATGGTGACGGACTTGGAGATGGGCTTGGGCTCGGGCTTGGTGATGTAACCTGCTTCTTGATTACAATCAGAGTCTTCTTGTCAGTGAATGATGTAACACCTTCCATCAGTCCGCCTTTGACATAGATGTCGTATCTTCCAGCCTCCCACTTTGCAGTCTCTGAACCTGGAACAGTTATCTCGAAGACTCCTGCCTTAGTGAGTTTAGCCTCGCCTGTGTAGACTGGATTACCGTTCTCGTCTCTTATCTCAATGTAGACGAATCCCTTGTCAGCCGGCTGGGTTCCCTCTGTTGGGTACTCAACGACCATGTTTGCCCTGACTTCAATCTTCAGGTCATCGCCTGTGAAGACCCTTGTTGGAACATTGACGCCAGCAAGCTCAAGCTTTGCAAGGATGAGCTTCTGCTTCCAGTAGTCAACGCTGAACGGATAGGTTGGGTCTCTGAATGCTTTGAGTTCAACGAATATCTTGTCTGGGTCGTACTTCTCAATGTAGAATGGACCGTTGCTGACTACAGCGTTGCCGTGCTCGTCAATCCACTTGATGAGTGCGTCGTAACCTGGTGTTGGGTCTTTAACATCGTTGGCAATTGAAGGTGGAACTGCCTTCTTTGCTTTAAGCGCCTCAAGAACCTTCCTCAAGTCTGCAACGTGATCTTTGATGAGCAAGTCAAGCTGTGCAACACCCTCTGCCTCCTCACTGAAGGAGTACTTCTGTGATGCTCCATATTCTTGTCCCTTTGCAACGAGTTCGCTCATTGCGTAGAGGAGCTGCCATGGGAGCGTTGGCCAGACAGCGTTGTTTGCAGCGATGACATCATCAGCAATTGGGTGGATGTAGTCTGTATAGACTGCAATTGTGTCCTCATCGACGAACTCGTAACCCTTTATCTGCTTGGCGATATCAACGAATGCGTTAGCGATCTTCTCATCGTAGTATGGATCGTTGTCGCCATTCTTGTAAGCCCATTCATAGTTGAATGCTATTGCGTACTTGAAGTCTGCCATTGTCATTGGCTGTCCATCGTGCCAGTTGCCAAGCTTACAGTCGTAGGTAACCTTGGCTTTAGCCTCCTGACCAGCGTATGGTGAAACCCACTTCTTCACAGTTGCGTTCCAGATGACTGCGGTCTTAGGCACCTTAATTGGCCCTCTCTCAACCTTGAAATCACATCTGACTGGGATGTATGTTCCGGTTGAGAGATCTGTGTAAACTGGGTAGTCTCTAACAACCCTCCAGATTGCACTTGCATAAACGTCGTCGATACCACCGACTGGGTTGAATGCGCTCATGAAGAGTGCACCGGTTGCTGAGTACTCGGCAACGTTGACAACCTTGTCAGGTGTTTCAGCAGTTATCAGGCTCCATCTTGTCCAGAGACCGCTTGAGACATCTCTTGCAATCGCTTTAACTCTGTTCTTGTTGACTGGGAAGTATTCCCAGGTTTCTGCAGTGAACATTCTAATGCTGTCCATTATACCAAGTCCCATTGATATCTTCTGGAGATCCCAGTACTGGTCAGCATTTCCTTCTTCAAGCTTGTACTCCTTACCATTGACTTTAACGCTTGTTAACACGAGAAGCTTTGTGACGTCGTCAATTGTCCAGTCGTAAAGCTCCTTAAGCTTGTCTCCAACATAGTACTTGAGACCAAGTGCCTCAACGGCCTTGTCTGGGCCTCCTATGTAGTCAATGAAGTCCTTAACTGTAAGGGTTGGCTTGTACTCCCATCCAACTGGAGCTGGAAGCCATCCATACCAGTCAGCATACCAGAAGGCTGTGTAGTCATCTGGCCACTTGACGTTAACTGTTGAAACCCAACCAGCAGTGTAGAGGTTCCATTCGTAGTTCTTTGGATCGCTCAGGTAAACTGTTGATGATGCCTTTCTCCTATCCCAGAGAAGCCTCTGAACCTTGAAGTGGAAGAACTTCTCAATTAAGTCAGCAACATAAAGACCCTCGTCTTTTCTTCTATCTTCAATTCTTATGATGAACTTAACCGTAACGGGCTCACCATCAAAGTACCACCACTGTCTTCCGTTCTCATCGGTCTTGAGCTCGAGTTTGTGTCCCTGCTTTGCCAATTCATCAGCAGCTTTCTTCATAGCTTCTTCAACCATCTTCTGTGCCTTGGCAACGTCAGCTGTAGCTGAAATTCCAAGAGCCTTATAAACTGGCTCAAAGTATGGGTTAGCACCTGTGCTTGGTCTGATACCACCAATCATTGGAGCTCCGCTACCTTGGAGGATGTTCTGAACAATGTACTGCCTGCTGACGAGCCAGTTCATTGCAAATCTGACTTCCCTAATTGCAAATGGGTTGAAATACTTCTTCTCACCGACTGTAATCAAGTATGGGCTGTCATCGTCATGGACGGGGTTCATGGTAATTTCCCAGTAACCGCTTGCTGTTTTGATGAGCTTTAAGTTGTTTAAAACATCTGCTGGTAAGTCCTTGAACTTAGCTCCGCTGACTGACCAGAGGAATATATCCAAGTCTCCTTTTGCAACATCTGTTATACCAGTTTCCTCATTAGTCCTGATTGAGATATACACAGTGTCAGGGGCTGGCCCCTGCTCTGCTGCAGCTAATGGTCCTAAAAGCATAACAAAAACAAACAACAAGGCCAAAATTCCAGACCTCTTCATGGTTTAGTCCTCCCTCATTTTCTTAAACACTACTGCATTTCTTAGGGTATAAAGGCATAAGATTATACATACGATTCCTATTTAAGAGTTACGTTTTTGTAAAACTTTGAGAATGTTCATTGTACTCCTGCAAGCCCATACACGAAGAAGAGCACTAACATTGGAACTCAAGCTTAATGCGACAATATTATTGGACAGTTCCAGCATTAATTTAATAAGCAAGCATGTTTTATCAGATCATCCAGATAAAATTTTGTAGAAAGCCGAGAAAATCGTCTGAAACCTTATTTCATGACATTAATATCGAAAATCTTAAAAACATTGGACATTTGACGTTTAAACGGGCACTTATGCATGAGCTTGTTCTAAAGGGCAAGTTTTTTGTTGAAAAGCATGTCATAAATGGATACATTGGAGTTGATAATGGTAAAATTACAAAGTTCTCAAAAAAGCCCCTCAAGGGGGAAAAAATCATCGAAACAAAAGCTCACGAGGTCATAATGCCTGGAATGATTGACGTTCATGTTCATTTAAGGGATTTCAATCAAAATCATAAAGAGACAATAAAAAGCGGCACTATGGCTGCTCTTCATGGAGGAATAACAACGGTATTTGATATGCCAAATACAGATCCACCAGTTATGAGTAAGGAAATTTTTGAAAAGAGGGCAGAGCTCTTCAAGAGAAAATCGTATACAGATTACGCATTGAGTTTTTTAATTGCAGGAAACTGCAGTGAGGTTAAAAGTGGGAAAGCAGATTTTTATAAAATCTTCATGGGAGCCTCCACAGGAGGAATTTACTCGAAAAATTTTGAAGAAGATTATAAGTGTGCTAACAAAAGGGTTAGTGTCCACGCTGAGGATTATGAGCTAATTCAAAAATTCCCAGAGAGGCCTAACATTGTGGAGGTCAAAGCTATTGAGAAAGCTCTGAATATTAGCAAAAAACTAAAGAAACCTCTCCACATTTGCCACGTCTCTACAAAAGAGGGGTTAAAGAGAATTTTAGAGGAAAGTCTTCCATGGATAAGCTTTGAAGTTACTCCTCATCACTTATTCCTGAATAAAAAGGACTTTAAGAAAAATCCACTTTTAAAAGTGTACCCTCCACTAAGAAGCAAAGAAGATGTCATATATCTTTGGCAGAACTTTGAAAAAATTCCAATCGTTGCAAGCGACCACGCACCCCACACTTTGGATGAAAAAGAAGAAGGTGCAGCAGGTTTACCTGGGTTAGAGACAGAATTAGCACTTCTCCTGACGGCATACAACAAGGGCATGGTTTCCTTTTGGGGTATAATTGAAAAAACATCCCTAAACCCTGCCAAGATTTTTAGAATAAAGAACAAAGGTTTTGAAGTCGGGAAAGACGCTGATTTAATAGTTGTGAACTTAAAAGAAGAGTGGAAAGTTCAGCCTGAAGAATTTTACACAAAAGCGGAATGGAGCCCATTTGAAGGATGGAAGCTGAAAGGGAAGGTTAAGATAACTCTGCTTAGAGGAAAGGTTGTTATGGAAGACGATGAAATCGTAGGAAAGCCAAGGGGGGAGAGAATTGTTATTGAGAGTTGAGCTAACTGAAGTATGGGAAGAAGCCAAGAACATTAAAGCCTTCCGCTTTAACAGAAAGCTCAACTTTGTGCCGGGTCAATTCATAATGGTGTGGCTTCCGGGCTTTGGGGAAAAGCCGTTCAGCTTAGCTGATAAAGACCTAATTCTCGTGAAGAGAGTCGGAGCATTTACATCAAAAATGTTTGAACTGAAAGAAGGGAATTACATTTGGATTCGTGGTCCTTATGGAAAAGGGTTTGAGCCAGAAGGTGAGAACATTGGAGTGATTGCAGGTGGAATTGGAATTCCCCCACTGTATGCCCTTGTAAAGCATTATAGAGAGCATTTTGAGAGAATCACTTTAATTTATGGATCAAAAAGCAGATATGAATTCGCACTGCTCGACATTGAGAATTATGTTGATGAAATTATTTTAACAACTGACGATGGAAGCTTAGGAGTTAAAGGCTTTCCAACGGATGTTTTAGCAGAGAGAAAGGATGAATTTGACTATGTTTATACCTGCGGTCCCGAAGTAATGATGGCAAAAGTCCTCGAAATTATGAACTTCAAGAACGTTCAAGTTTCAGCTGAGAGGTATATGAAGTGCGGAATTGGTGTCTGTGGAAGCTGTGCTCTTGGGGAATACCTCGTGTGCAAAGATGGGCCTGTGTTTTATGGGGAACAGCTCAAGAACACAGAGCTTGGAAAATTCAGGAGACTGCCAGATGGAAGGATTGCCAGACTTTAACTATTTTTGTCCAATTAAATTTTTAACACCATCACGAACTCTCTTTTAAGGTGAGAAAAGTGAAGTACACTTGGGAAGAATTTGCGAGAAAAATGGGGATTGAAGTCGAGAGACTGGAAAATAAAGAAGCCAGAGAGCTAAAGAAGTTTGTTGATGAGCTAATAGTTCCAACTCACTGTCAGTTCTGCCAAGGATTGGATTTAAGCATCGATAATCCCGTCCATCATCCTTCCTACGAGCTGACGCCAGCATGCAATCATGACTGCATCTTCTGCTATTCAAATGTGGCAGTAAAATTGGGAAAAGCCCCAAAGCCCGGCTATTATGGCTGGGAGAATCCAAAGGCAATAACAATTTCCCAGTATGGAGAACCTTTGCTTTCACCAAGAATTGTTGAAGTTAATAAGATGCTCCGTGAAAAGTTTCCAGATGCCAGATTGGACTTGCAAACTAATGGGAGTCTTCTAACAGAGGAACTCTGGCAAAAGCTTGATTTCGATTTAGTTATGATAAGTTTGGATGCCGCAAGCAGAGAAAAGCACAGAATGATTACAAATGCTGACACATTTGATAAAGTTGTAAATGCCCTCAAAATAGTTGGTTCTGATAAATCGGTTCGTTCAATTGTGAGGACAATCTTTATGCCGGGGATAAATGATGAGGATATTCCAAAGATCGCAGAGCTTGCTGCGTCACTCGGAATTGACGAAATGATGCTCCAGCCTTTGACAATTCATAAACTCAACGAAAAGAGGCTCAGAAAAGCAGGCTTGGACTTTGAAAGGGCGGAAAGTGTTAGGGAATTGCTTAGAATTGCAATGAAAGCCAAAAAATACATAGATGTCAGAATAAGAGGATGTCTGCTGGTTCAGCTCAAGAAAATGGATGCCTTAACACTCTACAACGTCTACAAGGTATCAAGGGATGTTGCCCCTTTGGTTAAAAGAGAGAGAAAGGAGTTGGGCGAAGTTGAGGAAACCTGTGATGGTGGGGTTAGAATCAACATAGGAGAGAATGTGAACATAGAAAAAATAGAGATGTCTCTAAAAAAACGTAGGATAAAATACCTCAAAACAAAAAATTTGATTAAATTCACAAAAGAGGATGTTGAAATAACCGTGTTTAAGAATGGAAAAATTTTGATAAGAGGGACTAATGATAAAGAAGAGATAAAGAGAATTATAAGTGAGTTTGGTCTCTAAGGGGGGATTGAATTGGACATTTTCCAAGTACTTGCTTATGTCCTCATTATACCATTCGTTTTATTGAATGTAATGATTTCAATGATGAGATTTTTCATTTCGGCAGGAAGCAAATTGATGACAAAGATTTTCAGAATACAAATTCCCAAAAATGAAAAGAGAGAGTACGAAATTTTGTTTACGATCACGTGGATAGTAGCTGGGATATATGCCCTGAAAAGTTTCAAGAACACAAACATACTCTTAGGAATCCTGATATTTTTGACTTTCAGAAATGGTGCAGCCATATCTAAAAAACTCATTTACGGAATTCACGATGCAAATTTGATTAAAGAAAATGCAGAAGACAAGAAAATTTTAGGTTTAATAAATAGAGCAGTTGGGCTTGGCATACTGTCCGAAATCCTGTTCTTATTTATTTGGGCTCTCTCTTACAGAGCTATAACAATCGGAATGAACGCACTTCTTAGATTAGGGCTTAATGAGCTGGTTTTATATCTATGGATTGCAGGAGTCGTTTTTGGAGCAGTATTCGGGATGTTTATCTCCCATAACAATAAGGGAATCCTCCTTCAAAATGAAGTGATGCTTGTCCTTTTATTCGCCGGAAAGAAAGGATTTAGAACATTCATGAGTCTAAAACAGGGAACAAAACAAAACTTTTAGAAAATGGAGGGATAATATTTTAAACCCTCAAGATTTCCTTATATCATGCTCACATGCTCAGTTTGTATAAACAATGAGAAAACATCAAAGATCAAGATTGTCAATGGAAAGCCTATTTGTAAGGAATGCATAGTGTACCTCAGCCATAAACCGGATAAGAGCAAGATTCAGGCAGAATTGGAGGAGCTTATGAAGGATGTTGATAAGGCAATTGTGGCTTTTTCTGGCGGAAAAGACAGCACAGTTGCACTTTATTTAGCCAAAGAAGTTTACAAGGTTCCAGAGCTTGAAGCAGTTATGATTGACCACGGGTTTATGGCAGGGGAAGCGATTGAAAATGCCAAAAGAATAGCGGAATACCTGAACGTGCAGTTTACAATTCTGAGATATGACTATTCAGACATCTTTCGCGAGGCTTTCTTAAAGGCTCAATCTCCATGTAGAAGATGCTCAAAGAGAACCATGGAAAAGCTGAGGAGGTATGCACTGAAGAAGGGAGTTAAATACATAATCACTGGGCATGAGTTACCTTTCGGTCATCATCCTTATCGTTTGATGTCTGGTGGAATAATCCAAATCAGGCTTTTGAGCTTGATGAGCGAAAGCGAGAGGTTTGAAATTCTGGAAAAACTGCCTTTTGAATTCCCCAATTTAGCTGGGTATACAACGAACTGCCTCATCTTAGGTCCAGCCTTGGAGAGGTACTATGAAAAACACAGCTTCAGCTTTGAGCATAGGAGAATAGCAGCTTTGGTTAGGTATGGACTTTTAGACAGAAAGAAAGCTTTGGAAAAAGTGAAGAAGCCAGAGATTCCAGAAGAGATAAAGAGAACGGTCTACGAGCGTTTAAACTTGGAGGAGTTGCTTTAATTTTTCCTTAGCAATCTCAAGCACCTTCTCCGGCTCAACCTTAAATCCTCCACCTTTAGCTAAAACTTCACTGCCTCCCCCACCGCCGCCTGTCTCTTTGATGACTTCCCTCAAAAGCTCCTTCATTGAAACACCTTCAACACCTCTATTCTTTGCAAATATCACATAGTTCCTCCCAACAAATAGAGCAATCGTGTTTGGATTCTTATCTACCAAATAGACCACAAAAGCTTGAGCATCTTTCATGTCAAGCTCTTCAACCGTGCTAACGATTTTAATTCCCTTAACTTCTTCAGATCCCCTTAAAAGTGCTTTAGCCTTCCACTCCCATAATTCAAGCCTCAAAGCTTTTTTCTCCTCTTCAAGCTTTACAATCTCGTTTTTAAGTTCCCTAACCCTCTTAATCAAAGGCCTGTTCTTGTTTGGCATCTCATCCAAGCTTTCCCAGTAATCTTCCAAGAGCTCATCTAAATATCTCAAAGCTCTATTGCCGCAGACGAACTCAATACGCCAGATATTTTTGCTCTTCTTGTAGAAGTTCACAACTTTAATAAAGCCGACTTCTCTCGTGCTTTTTACATGAGTCCCCCCACAAGGGATTACATCAACACCCGGAATGCTGACAATCCTTATTGGGGGTTTAATCTTATCAGAAAGATCTTTTCGGAGCTGGTTTCTTAAATCCTCTGGAAGCTCATTGTAAAATTCAATTTCGACAGGCAAGTCTTTGCTAACAATTTCATTAGCCCTAATCTCAGCATTTAAAATATGCTCCCAGGTCAGCTTTCCGTTAAAATTAATCTCAATCTTGTTGTAGTTTTCAAAAATTTGAAAGCCCGTCGTGTTGCTGTCGTACAAATCTTTTAGAACTGCTGAGAGAATGTGCTGACCCGTATGCTGCTTCATGTTTTCGTATCTCCACTCCCAGTCAAGCTCAAGCTCAACTTCTTCTCCAGGCTTTGGCTCCCTGCCTTTCAAGGTTCCCTCATGCCAAATCTCATCTTTACCATAAACTTTCTCTACTCTAATTTCAAAGCCATCTCCTCTGATAATTCCTTTATCGCTTGGCTGACCGCCACCTTCGGGATAGAAAATTGTCCTGTCAAGATTAAGCCTGACTTTATTTCCCCTAATTTCAAGACTTTCAATTTTTGCCTTTGCTTCGTTGAGATAAGCATCCTCATAAAAGAGCTTAGCAGTCATGGAATCACCCAACAGAGAATAAAAAGGACAATATAAAAATGTTATTAGATGAAAAGCTCACTCAGCCTCAGCTCTCGCTTCAAGGATTGCTTTAACCCTTTTAAGCCTGAAGAAGTTTTCTCTTTCCATTTCATCCAAGTGTTGGCTGATGAACTTTACAGTCGCTTGCATTCTTGGGATTATTATGTATTCGAGGGCATTTACTCTCCTCTTTGTCTTTTCAATTTCCTTTGCCAATCTTTTGAGGGTTTCTTCAACTTCAGCCAAGCGAATAGCTAATTCCAATACCTCCTCAAACTTCTCCGCTGCCAGATCAACCCTTGGAGAGCTTGCAACAAACGTATACCCTCTTTCATCAGGCTTTCTCTTGAAGGATTCTGCTTCAATCAGCGGCACTGAAACACCCATGATGTTTCTCTTCCTTATTTCGACTTCCTTGTTTGGCTTAACACCAAGGGCAATCTCCTTAAGTCTTAACACCCCAACGTCAATCTCGGCCAAACGTAAAGTTTCAAAGGCTTCCCCTATCTTCTGGTTAAGCTCCCTCCTCAGGTTCAATGCCTCGTCATAAATTGTAAAAAACTCCATGATCAAAGCATCTTGCTTCTCCTTGAGGAGCTTATGTCCCTTCTCTGCAAGCTTAATGCGCCTTTTTAGTTTGAGCAACTCCATACGTGTTGGCTTGACTTTAAGCATCTCTGGCATCTCAGCTCACCTCAGAAAATAATGGAATCAAGAGGAGCGCCTGTACTTTGGATGATACTTCCTGATGTACTTTGGCTCAATTCTCTTAAGCTCGCTCTCTGGAAGCATTGCAAGCAATTCCCAGCCGAGGTCAAGTGTTTCTTCAATGCTTCTGTCCTCATCGTATGCCTGAGCAACGAATTCCCTCTCAAATCTGTCAGCGAAAGCCAAGTACTTCCTATCGGTCTCAGATAATGCCTCTTCACCGACAACTGCAACCAAGTCTCTTAAGCTCCTACCCTCAGCATAAGCGGCATATAGCTGCTGGCTTAATTGTGGATGATCCTCTCTTGTTCTTCCCTTACCGATACCATCCTTCATCAATCTGCTCAATGATGGCAGAACGTCAATTGGTGGATAAATGCCTTTTCTGTGCAGGTCTCTGCTGAGAACGATCTGACCCTCTGTAATGTAACCTGTCAGGTCTGGAATTGGGTGTGTAATGTCATCGTCAGGCATCGTGAGAATTGGCATCTGGGTAATGCTTCCTTTCTTCCCTCTAACTCTACCAGCCCTCTCGTAAATTGTTGCCAAGTCTGTGTAGAGGTAACCGGGATAACCTCTCCTCCCCGGAACTTCCTCTCTTGCGGCTGAAATTTCACGCAAAGCTTCACAGTAGTTTGTCATGTCCGTGAGAATGACCAAGACCTGCATATCGTAGTCGAAAGCTAAGTATTCAGCAACTGTGAGAGCCATTCTTGGGGTAATGATACGCTCAATAGCTGGATCATCTGCAAGATTGAGGAAAAGCACAGCCCTCTCAATTGCACCCGTCTCTTCAAAGCTCTTTTTGAAGAAGTTTGCTTCCTCATATGTGATGCCCATCGCTGCAAAAACTACAGCGAACTGCTCTTCTTCCCCTAAAACCTTAGCCTGCCTTGCAATCTGAGCAGCTAACTGGTTGTGTGGCAAACCAGAACCGCTGAAGATTGGCAGCTTTTGACCCCTAACGAGGGTGTTCATTCCATCGATAGCAGAAATACCCGTCTGGATGAAGTCCCTTGGGTATGCTCTCGCGACGGGGTTGAGTGGGGCACCGTGAACATCTCTCCTGTCCTCCGGAATTATCTCAGGACCTCCATCAATTGGCTTACCAATGCCGCTGAATACTCTTCCAAGCATATCCATGCTCACTGGGACTTTCAATGTCTCGCCGGTGAACCTTACGCGTGTGGTTTTAACATCCAAATCCCTTGTTCCCTCGAAAACCTGAACAATTGCCATGTCTTCCCTTGCTTCCAGCACTTGACCTTTTCTCCTCTCCCCGCTCTCTGTCTCTATCTCAACGACTTCACCATAAGCTACTCCTTTTACTCCCTGAACGATCATGAGAGGACCGTAGATCTTGCTAATTGTGGAATATTCTCTTCCTGACATTCTTATCACGCCCCATACTTCTTAAAGAGTTCCTCAAACTGTTCCTTTGTCTCATCAATAAGCTTGGCAATCTCATCAATGTTTGGTTCAAACTTCATTCTACCAATCTTCTCCCTCACTGGAAGTTTGGCAATCTCTTCAACCGGTATCCCCCTGTCAATTGCCTGCATGGTGTAGTTGTAGAAGTTAAGCAGAACACGCATCATTGTGACCTGCTTCTTTGGTGGACAGTAAGTGTCAACCTCATGGAACGCATCCTGCTGGAGATAATCTTCTCTGATCATTCTTGTGACCAAGAGAACTGCTCTCTCCCTATCTGGCAGAGCATCTGGACCAACAATTCTGACAATCTCCTGGAGTTCAGCCTCCTTCTGAAGGAGCTTCATTGCAGTATCCCTCATTTCCTTCCACTCTGGGTCAATATTTTGATGCCACCAATCTTTGACTGCATCAACATAAAGCGAATAGCTCATAAGCCAGTTGATTGCTGGGAAGTGTCTTCTTCTTGCTAAGTCTGCATCTAACGCCCAGAAAACCTTTACAACTCTCAATGTATTCTGAACGACAGGCTCTGAGAAGTCACCACCGGGTGGTGAGACAGCTCCGATAACTGAAACGCTTCCAACTCTGTAATCGCTTCCCAGTGTGACAACTCTACCAGCTCTCTCATAGAATTCAGCAATTTTTGAAGCTAAATATGCTGGATAACCTTCCTCACCAGGCATCTCCTCTAAACGACCGGAAATCTCTCTCAAAGCCTCAGCCCATCTTGAGGTTGAGTCTGCCATCAAAGCTACATCATATCCCATGTCTCTGAAGTACTCCGCAATTGTGATTCCAGTGTAAATTGAAGCTTCTCTCGCTGCGACAGGCATGTTTGAGGTGTTTGCAATTAAAACTGTTCTTTCCATCAAGGGTTTTCCACTTCTTGGGTCTTTGAGCTTTGGAAATTCTTCAAGAACATCTGTCATTTCGTTGCCTCTCTCACCGCAGCCGATGTAAACCACAACTTGGGCATCACTCCACTTTGCTAACTGGTGCTGTGTAACCGTCTTTCCGCTTCCAAAAGGACCTGGAATTGCCGCAGTTCCACCTTTGGCTTGTGGGAAGAATGTGTCAATTGTTCTCTGGCCAGTGATAAGCGGAACATGCGGTGGGAGTTTCTCCTTGTAAGGTCTCTTCTTTCTGACAGGCCACTTCTGATACATTTTTAATTCTTTAATCTCACCGCCTGGTGTCTTAACTTTCGCAACGACTTCCTCAATCGTATACTCTCCTTCTTCAGCAATTTCAACAATTTCCCCCTCAATTCCGGGGGGGATCATTATTTTGTGGACGATCAGACTTGTCTCCGGGACTTCACCGATAATGTCTCCAGAAACTACTTTGTCACCGACTTTAACCTTCGGTGTGAAGTGCCACTTTTTGTCCCTTGGTAGGGCTGGAGCTGTCAAACCTCTTGCAATGAAATCACCGCTTTTTTCTCTGAGAACTTCAAGAGGTCTCTGAATACCGTCATAAATCGAAGTCAGCAAACCAGGACCGAGTTCAACGCTGAGTGAAGCACCCGTTCCAATAACCGGTTCTCCCGGCTTAAGGCCTGCGGTTTCCTCATAAACCTGGATGACAGCTTTATCTCCCTCGAGCCTAATGATTTCCCCTATCAGACCAAGTTCACCAACTTTAACGACTTCGTACATTCTTGCTCCTCTCATGTTATCAGCAACAACCAGAGGTCCGGTAACTCTAATCACCTTTCCCATTTTTTTCACCTCTTTAACTCAACACCAATCGCCTTTCTTACAATTTCCCTCAGCTGTTCTTCACCAAAGATTGAACCAAATTTATCAGGAATTTGAAGGATGATTGGAAAGGCAACATCAGGTATTCCAATTCTCTGAGCCAAACGTTCCGTGATCAGTATTATACCCACATCTTCTCTCTCTATGAGCTCCTTTAACTTATTCTTTGCTCGTTCGTTTTCAAGCGAGGTTTCTTCAAAGGAATAAACTTCATGAACCCCAGCAAGTTTAAATCCTAAAGCAGTGTCCCTGTCACCCATTAAAACTATCTTCATGGCAGTTCACCCACCAGAGCTTTTATGTCTTCTGGCTTGATTCTGTCTTCAATAAGCTTTGCTATTGCCTTAAGCTTTCTTATTTCGCTTTCCTTTGCGAGGATGTAATTTAGTGGAATTGCAACACTTAGTGGGTAAAATCTTGTCAGTTCGCTGATTTTTCTCTTTATATACCTCTCAAATGCTTTGTTAAACACGTCCAAGTCGCCGCTTTCAAGACCTTCCCTTACCTCCCTGAGAACTTCATTATATTTCGTTGAGTCAAGCTCAGCCAGTGCCATACTAAGGTCTTCAACGTGCATTAGGGTATCCAAAACCCTCTGGCTTAAGCTCCCCCCAGGAATTAGGAAGGGCCTTATTTTATCGGCACCCAGACCATAGAGCTTTGCCCTCAAAATTGTCATTAAGTTTATCTTGTCGATTTTAAGCTTAACAAACTCCTCAAGGATTTTTCTTTCTTCATCTTTTCTTGACTCTGCATATTTCAGCAACTTTGCATAATGCATTTTGTAAAGCTCTGTTTCAAACTCTTCAATGGTAATCTCTTTAAGGAGAAGTCTCTGATAAACTTCCTCATATTCTGTCCCCTCAAGAATGACAAGAATTTCCTCCAGTGTTTTGGCTTCAGCCATAGCTTTAATTTTCTCAACCATGGTTCCAAGCTCTGCTATGTAGTCCCTTGCAACCTCACCGTAAACCTTGGCTTTAACAATTGCAGAGATATTTCTAATGTCCCACTCTTCAAGGAGAAGCTTAAAGAATGGATTTATCCTTTTGGGCAGAATCTTAAACATCAACCTATAAGTATCTGCAAGGGCTTCATCAAATGCCCTATCAATTGTTTCAGCCGTATATATCGAGAGCTTGCTTAGATAAGGCTTGTAATCACTATCCTCAAGATTCATAACAAACGTGTTAAGATCTTTTGATTCTGCAAGCTCATTAAATCTCTGCTCCGTAAACAGTCTCGCTTCCATAGCTCTGATTCTTGCATTTGGATAGGAATATGGAGTGTATTTGTAAATAATAGAGCCTGTTTTGTAAGCTATCCACGTAAAGATAACGGCAAGGGTTGTGTCCAAGATGCCGGTTATCGTGCTGATTTCCACTTCCCATCACCCAAAGAGCACTTTTGCTATTCTTGACCTAAGTTCGCTTTCCAGACGATCAATTCTTGCTTCAAAAGTATTGTCAACTCTGATAGTCCTATCGGCATTCTCAACCAAAACCCCACCAATGGTGCTAATTTTGTCTCCAAGCTCAATGCGTATCTCTCTACCAGTTTTCTCATTCAAGAATGCCTTAATTTCCTCAAGTTTCTCTGCTATTAACTGCAGAGTCGCTTCATTTGAACTGACCCTAATCCTATCTTCACCAAGTTCCTTAACAGCTTGAAGCATTAAATCTTTAACAATCCCAAGGTACTCATCTTTTGGAAGATTCGCCAGCCTTTCTTTAAGACTTCTAAGAACTTCATTTATGAACTCTTCCTGAAGAGCCAGCCTTTTCTTTCTAATTTCAAGCTTAGCATTCGCTATAATTCTCTGCTTTTCTATTTCAGCTTGTGTTTGTGCTTTTCTCAAGATCCACTCTGCCTTAGCTCTTGCCCTTTTCTCTGCTTCTGCCTTAATATCCTCGGCCTGCTTCTCTGCCTCGCTTAAAATATACCTTATCTTCTGCTCTGCCTCTCTGTTTATCTCTTCGATGATCAGCTTTGCTCCTTCCATTGCTCTGCCTCCCTAAAATATAGGAGAAGGCTCAGAAGCCCACTCCCGTGACTATCAATATCAAAGCACCGACAAGACCAAAAATTGCCATTGTCTCAGCCATAGCGGCAAAGATGATGCCCTGTGTGAAAGTCTTGGGGTTCTTTGCAACTGCACCAATACCTGCTGAGGCTATAATACCCTGAGGAATGGCTGAAAGACCTGTGAGACCAACTGTAAGACCAGCTCCTAAGAGAATTGCGCTCTTAATTATGTTTTCCTGAGTTGTTGCAGCAAACTTGAAACTTCCACCAAGTATTCCCGAGACCAGCGCTATAAGGAACAGTGTGATCAAACCGTAAATGCTCTGTGTCATTGGGAGACCTTCGAGTATCAGAGCATTTTTAAAGTTCTTCTCATCCTCCGCAACTGCACCTGCTGCCGCAGCACCAGCTATACCAACACCAAATGAGGATGCTGCACCAGCTATACCTGCCGCCAATGCCATTCCCAAAGCAACATAAACTATTGGATCCATTTTTCAACACCTCCTACCTCAAATTTCAAGTTCTGAAACTTCCCTTCTTGATTTGAAAGGTTCAAACCTTTTACCTTCTCCAGAGTAAAATGTTCCGAAAAATTCAACATAATGCAAACGGAGAGCGTGAACGAAAGCACCTAAGGCATTTATTGCCGTTGAAAATATCTGCCCGCCAATGAAAACTACCAGACCAACGGCTATGCCAAGGGGGACTGGACCTATTCTTAAACCCCATATCATCTGGACAATTATGTTGACAACCATGGCAATTCCTGACGTTGCCAAAGCCAAAGCCATCAATCTTGCATAGCTGAGCCAGTTTCCGACAAAGCCAAAGAAATCTGAAATTGTCATCAGAAGCTTCATTGGGATTGGCAGATCGCTCTGGAACTCTGACACTGCAAAGAGAACAAACCCAGCTCCAAAGACAACTTTTGCAACTTCAGCATTTCCTATACCTACCATTGAAAGCGCAAAGAGTATTACTCCAAGTATTATTAGCATCCATGACAGCTGTTCAAGTACTGCCTCTTTAATTTGTCTGTTCTTAAGTTTGACAATAAAGCCAAGGGTATATCCAATAAACAGATGAAAGATACCTATTGCTAATGCTATCTCAAGAACGATCAGTGCATCTCTCATTGCATCCAGCTTGCGCCACACATGGAACCCTGCAAGGTCGAGGATATTTCCGAAGTAGCTGCCAAAGAATATTCCCATAAGCATTGTGAAAAATGCACTCCACAGCAGTATGTTTGCGAATTTCCATGTTCCATCCTTTAAATGCTTATGTCCCTTAACAAGGAGTGCTGCAACGGTTCCAATTAAAAGTCCATACATGAAATCCGTGAGCATGAAGCCGAAGAAGAATGAGTACGTAAATGCCAAAATTGGTGTTGGATCAATTTCGTTGTATTTCGGAACCCCAAACATCTCCGTAAGCATTTCAAACGGAGCTATGAACTTCGGATTTTTGAGTTTGATTGGAACTTCCTCAAGCTCTTCTTTAGTTGGTTCCTTGATATTGATGTAAACTTTGCCCTCCGTAATTCTCTTTATACCTTCCACAACCCTTGGAACATCTTTCCTTGGAAGCCAGCCGAGCATAGCAAAGGTCATGTTTGTTCTGACGAGATTGTTCAGGATGTTTGCTTTATCTCTTTCATTTTCCATAAGCTCCTGATAGAACACTACATCATCATAATACTTTCTCGCAAGTTCTTTTGCCTCTTTCTCTGCTTTTGTCAGCTCCTTTTCTTTTTCAGCCAATTGGTGCTGATACTCTCTCATAACTTCCCTCGGGGTACCTTTTCCTTCCGGGACCTCTATACGCTCAAAAGCGTACTTGGCCAGTATTGGATTTGCCCTCTCATAATCTCCCTTGAGAATAGCAAACACAACCAAATACCTGGCTTTAAGCTCCTTTGAAACATAAGCAACTTTTCCTTCAAGTGTTTTTGTCAATTCTTCTATCAGCGGAGAATACTTGTCCCTATCAACAAAGCCAACAACGATTTCAATCTTCTCGGTTGGTCTGAGATATGAAATATCAATGTTCAGGGCAGATAAAAGCTCAAGAACTGCCATATTATTTTTTATTCTTTCTATTTCCGTGTTAATTGAACTTATTCTGCTCTCAACCTGTTTGATTTGCGGCTCGATATTCTCTAAAAACCTCTCAACATCCTTTACAAGGTCTTCAATGCTCTTGTATTTGTATTTTCTTTTAGACTTCATTGGGGGGAAGAAAAACTCCTTAATGCCGCTTTTTTTCTCTTCCCTATATGTTTCAAGAAACTCAACTAAACGGGATATTCCAATGCTATAAGAAGTTGCTTTACGATAAAACTCATTAGGGACGTCTTTTTGAGCAATTTCAACGTCAAGCTCCCTTATTTCAATCACACCTTCCTCATGAAGATACGTTAAAAGCCTATCTTTATACCTGTTGATACTTATGAGCTCAATCTTAACCATCTCTTCGGGCCTAAACATTTCAGCCCCCTCTGATGAGTTTTATACTCTCATCAATTGCTTTTTCGAGATTTTCGGTTGCTCTCACTTTAAGTTCTTCAAGCTCCCTATTTCCCTCTTCAATAAGTTTATTAGCTTCAATTTCTCCCTCTTTCTTTTTCTGTTCAATCACCACCTTTGCTTTCTCTTCAGCCTCAGCAATTATTTTACTCTCAAGTTCTTTCGCTTCCTCTTTTGCTTTTTGAATGATGAGCTTTGCCTCCTCTTTTGCTTTCTCAATTCTCTCTTTAGCTTGTTTTTCAGCTTCAACGATCTGCTTAATTACTTCCTCCATGAGTATCATCTCCCGATGATGGATGAAAATCAGGCTCATTTTTGGCTACTCTAACTGGTTTAAATAGTTTATGCCCACATAATATGACATAATGGCAAGAATATAAAGAGAAAAGCTAAAAGAGAGATTCTTTATTCATTCTTTTTCTTTTCAATGAGTGACTTGATCTCTTTAAGCGCATTATTTTTGGCAAATATTACAATCTGTCCCTTCTTTGGAAGTTTAGTGTCACCAGATGGGATAACCAAATTGCCTTTTTCATCATAAATTGCAACTATGAGGGAATCTTTTGGGAGGCCGAGATCCTTTACAACTTTCTCGGCAACTTCGCTGTTCTCATCGATCTTAAACTGGACAATTTCAGCACCTTCTTTTGGGAATAATACCCTGTCAAATCCCGGAGTGACTATGCTCCTGAAGATGTAGTTTGCAGCTATCTCCTCAGGACTTATAACAAAGTCAAAGTACCTTTTAAGATCCTCAACTCTCTCAAAGACTTCTTTGTTCTTCGGATTGCTGACCCTTAAGATCGTTGTGACTTTTGGATTTAGGTGCTTCGCCAAAATGCAGGCAAGGAGATTTGCATCGTCCCTTCCAGTTAAAGCAGCAAAAGCATCAGCCTGCTTTATATTTGCCTCTTCAAGAGTTTTTTGATCAGTCGCATCTCCCTCGATTACAAGACCATTAATTAAGAGGGAAAGTTCTTTGGCTCTCTCTTTGTTCATTTCGATTATTGTGACATCATGCCCCTCTGCCTCAAGCATTTTTGCAACAAGATAGCCAACCCTGCCTGCTCCCATTATTACAACGAACATCTAATCACCTCTTCTCCCCAATGAGGAACTTTGCTATCTCCGCGTATGCTGGTCTCGTTATAAGTATTCCAATCATTACACCGAGTATTGTTGTAAATGCAAATCCTCTCAGTCCTCCAACGAAGAACTTAAAGAGAAAGCTCATTGCTACGACTGTTGTTGTTGCCGATGCCAAAATGACAAAGAACGCCCTTCCCATTCTTTTGAGTATGCTGCTTCTCTTAACGATCTTCTCCCTTCCCCTTCTTCCCAAGAGTTCGTCGGTTATAACTATTTGCTGATCAACTCCCGTTCCTATGGCTGCTATTATTCCCGCAATACTTGGGAGATCAAGATTCCATTTGATCAGTGCAGCAATTCCAAGTATTATTATTACCTCGCTCAGACTTGTAAATGTTACGGGTATGGCTATCTTAAGCTTCCTGTAGTGAAGCCAGATTATAAGTCCGACAACAATCAAAGCTGCTATACCGGCAATTAGAACCTGCCTCTTGAAATTCTCACCAAGCTCCGGGGAAATATACTGGGAACCTTCCACGTAGACCTTAACAGGCAGAGAACCACTGCTCAGGACTACCGCTATTACTTGAGCCTCCTGCTGGGCAAGATACTGATTTGGGGCAGTTCCTGTTATTCTTACATTGGTTTGGGGAACTCCCTGAGCAAGACCTGAGCCGAGGGAGTATGGACCATACAATCCCAGGGCTCTTGTTATCACGTTCTTTAAGCTCTCCCCCTGTTGCGGCTCAAAATATCTAACCTTTATCCCCCTTGCTTCAAGCTGATCCTTAAGGTTCTTATCGACACCAACAAGAACTACAAGCTCCTTGTTCTTCGCAAGCTTTGCTATCTCTTCAGCACTTTGATTTGTATAGGCAATTGTGTCAATGTTAAAGGCTTTTTTAATCCTCTCGGTTAGGGGCATTGCATTTGGAGCCTCGGCTTTAAAATCTGTTGTCATGAGATTATAGCCATCCTGGGAAACCACAAACAGGGAATTCACTGGAGGATCAAGGAACATGTCCACAGGGTACCCAGCTTTGTCCTTAGCCAGCTCTGCAAATTTTTCTGCAGCTTGCTTTGATATCCTGAAGGGAACGGACCATTCATAGTAAGTTCCCTTTGGCTCTATCTGAATTGAAAATACCTGAACAATGTCTTTACCGGTTGCAAATATAACTCCCTCAAACTCGGCATAGAATACACCCTGTCGCTCTATCGTTTCTTTTACGCTTCTCGCCTCCTCTTCAGTTACACCAGCAACCTTTACAATGAGATACTGATTGCCCCAAGGTTCAACTTTAATATCTTTCACACCAAGCTGGTTCAATCTCTTTTCAAGGGATATCTTAACCTGCTCCATAGTACTTTGATCAACCGGCTTTTCAAGTTTAACCGTGATGGCAGTTCCACCACTTATATCAAGACCGAAGGTTAAACCGTACGTCAGGAGAGAGGCTATTGAGCCGAGTATAAAAATTGTAAGCAGCAAAATCCTCCAGTTGAGAAATAGTTTTTTCCAGTTCATCTTTTACCCCTCCTCTTCTTCTTGGAAGCTTTTGAAGCTTTAGATGTCCCAGAAGATTTTCTTTTTTCCCTTTCCTCTTTCTTTGCTATGAACCATCTTAAAACTCCTGCATTCAAAATCCATGTGTTCATGAAGTCCGCGAGCAGACCAAATATAAGCACTATCGCAATTTCATCAATGACCTTAGCTGTTGAAAACAGCCAGAGTGAGGCTAAAGCCCCCAAAGTAGTTGTGCTCATTGTAAAACCTGTTGAAACAGCCGAAAAGTATGCTTCCTCCACAGTGTCTTCTTTCCTCTTGAGCAGTTTGGTTGTCAGAAGAATGTTGCTGTCTACAGAATAACCAATAAGCATCAGCAAAGCGGCAATTGTTGCTTGGCTGAGTTCAATACCGAAGATGCTCATTAAAGCTAAGGCTATCACCATATCCGAAAAGGCTGAGAATATGACTGTGAATGAGGGAACTGGGACTCTGAAGAACAGGAACACAACAATTGCCATTCCAAGGAATGCCAAGGAAATTGCCTTTATTCCCTGTTCCCTTGCCATTGCTCCAAAGGTGGGTCGAACTTCTGATATGGCATACTTTGCATTCGGAAAGAGTTGTCTGAGAGCTTCTCTTATTTTTTCAGGGTCAACTTCGGCAGGGGCATAAACGTTTATTCCACTGCTCTCTTTTCCAATCCCCGTGAACTTTTCCACTCTGACATCAACTCCAAGTTGCTGAGATAAGTATTTAGCGACCTCATCTGGATTTGCATCTACACCGTAGGCAGTTACAACGACTCCACCTTTGAGGTCAATTCCAAGTTGCGGAAAGTGAACAGCAAGTATTAAAAGCGCCACAAAGAATACAACAAGAGGGTAAACTATCATCTTTTTAGTCTCAATTTCGGTAAGCTTTTTAAGCTTGTCTTTGATCATTCCTTCCACCTCTGGATAATTTTAAGACTTTTCGATTAGACTCTTTTCCATTACTTCGGCGAAACTATTTTAAAAGTATGTGGTATTTAAGTTTGCCCTTGAGCACTCAACTTTAAAAGGTGAAAGCTTAAAGGTTATGTTAGGTGATGCTCATGGACACCATAGGGTATCATTATGTGGTCGAGGCTTCAGGCTGTGATCCCGAGATTCTGAGTGACGCTAACAAAATAAGGGAGATCTTCTTAAAAGCCGCAGAAGCAGGGAACATGGAAGTTAAGGCAAGCTACTTTTTCAAATTCTCCCCCACAGGAGTCAGTGGTATGGTGATTGTTGCAGAATCACATATATCAATCCACACATGGCCCGAGAAAGGTTACGCTGCCATAGATGTCTACACCTGCGGGGAAAAAGCTGACCCTGAAAAAGCCGTTGATTATATCCTTGACGCAATAAAAGCAGAATACGCCCACGTCTCAGAGGTTAAGAGGGGAATCGAAGAAGACGACAGCACATTTACACACATGATCTTAACATGGGAAGAAAAACTCGAAAGGAAAAATAAGAAATAAGAATTCACTCCAAGAGCTTTTCAATTTCTTCCTTCAGCCTTTCAATCTTTTCTTTGAGTTCCTCGAACTTAATCTTGTAGGGTTCAAGTTCATCGATTTTCTTTTTAAGTTCCTCGTTCTCTCTGCTAAGTTCCTCAACTTTCTTTTGGAGTTCTTCCTTCTCCTTCCTGAGCTCATCGGCTAAGCCTTCCATCTCTTCAACTTTCTTCTCAAGCTCCTCTTTTGCCAATGTTAGCTCCTTGACAACTTTTTCTAACTTCTCTATTTCCTCCTCTTTAGCCTTAAGCTTCTCCTCAAGCTCCTTAATCCTATCTTCGTCCACTCTCTTCGCCTGCAGTTCCATGAGCTTAACCTTTGCCTCACTGAGCTCTTTTTCTAACTCTCTCTTCTCCCTCTTAACTTTCTCAAGTGCTGCCTTTGTCTCCTCAAGCTCCTTCTTTAATTTTTCAATCTCCTCCCTTGCCTTCTCCAGGCTTCCCAATTCAACGGTCTGCTTCATC